>JANXPZ010000018.1 GCA_025357055.1 Candidatus Eiseniibacteriota bacterium
TGGCGATCCAGAAGGCGTCGGCACGCTGGGCCCGGCCGATCAAGGACTGGGTGGCGGCGCTGAACCACTTCACGATGGTGTTCGAAGGGCGAGTCCCGAACCGATGATGCGGCCGCTTACACAGAAAAGCTGACAGTCCCCCGGGGAGCCACTTTCACCTTCGAAGCCGCCTTGCGTTGGCCCACCCCCGCCGTCGCCCGTGGTCTCAATCGGAGGACGCCCCTTCTGGACCAACGCCCCGGTTCAGCCGTCCCCTCCCCCATCACGTTCAGCTGCAAAGATGTCACATGGGTAGGGCCTTGACCGAGGCCCAACCCATTCGACAATCATCGCCCGAGACTGCTCCAGAATCGCCGGAACTCCTCCGCCACGCGCCGCGAATCGAGCCTCCGCGGCCGATACAGGGCAGCTCGTCTCGCCTCAGCGAAGCTCCTGGCCCTAATTGGATATCTGAGCAGCACGGTCGCCACCTTGGTCGTCTCGGCGATCTCCCCGGCGGACAAGAGGCTGTCGAGTTGCCCGTAGGTAAGGGTCAGGCCCGGTCTAGCGTCGAGTTGAAACCACGAGTAGGACCCCGCCCACAGGTTCTTGTGGTTCGTCACCCGGCACACCTGGACCGGCGGTTCTACGTTTCGCCACGTCGTTTCGAGCACCGCATCCTTCGGCAGCTGATTGACGATGCGCGGTAGGCGACAGAAAGGCCCACCGGACTGCGCGCAGGTCTTCGCCGGCAACAGCAACGCCCCCAGTTGAAGCGTCAGCGCGACGAGGGCCGTGGCGAGGGTCATCTTCGTCATGGTCAGTCCTAGTACGGCTCATTGAACTTGTAGGCGCACTTGATGCAGCCTATCGTGCAACAGCAAGCGAGGATACATTTGCAGTCCCCACAATTGACGGGCGGCGGCACTGGAGAAGGTGGGTCCTCTCCGAACATTTCAGCACGACGGCCCTTCAGGACCCGCATGAACGCCTCGTTCTCGGGGAAGTCGCGCGAGAAGGACGCGGCCAGAGTCCGGGAGGCGGGCGCTGTACGCCAGATATCGGCCGCGAACGCCCGCGAATCGTCCTGCAACGTCGCGACAGCTTCATCCATGCTGATCAGCTTCAGCCTCTTCGTGGAAGCATCCGGCACCGCGATCTTCACATAACAAACAGCGATCCCGCCATCCGCTGCCCTGAAGACGCTCACTCCGCCTGCCTGGTCCAGCAGGGTCAATGCCCCGAGTTCCTCCGGTGCTACCGCGGTTGGCGCGTTGTTGGCGCAGCTCAATAGCAAGCTCAGCCCGAGCAGGACCGTGAGCAGCAGGCTTCCGATGACGATCCGTTTCATGGCTTCCTCCACAAGGCACCTGTTGGCCGCACGCCTACTCGGCCTAGTGAACGACGATGATCCGGTGCACCAGAGTTCGCGTTCCCTGCCGCAAGCGAACGAAGTACACGCCAGCGCGGACCCTCTCTCCCGAATTGTCTACAAGATCCCAGACTTGAGTGTACGCCCCCGGGGCCTCTAGTCGGTCCGCCAGAAGCCGGACACGGCGTCCAGCGACGTCACAGATCTCCAACCGGATCTCCCCCGGATCTGCCAGTGAGTAGACCACCTGCGCCCTCTCTTGCGCAGGGTTCGGGAAAGGCGAGCGCAATTGCACTGCAGATCCCCCGTTCTGAAGCGGCACACCGGCGACATCGTAGGGAGTCGCCTGAGCCGCCGGATCGCCCTCCAGGACGTACTGGTAAACGTGGTCGAAGACGCTCGGATCCTCCGCCAAGGCGTCGTACATGGCGTTGATGAACACCTCTCCCCAGGTGTGGTCGTTGAGGTACTTCCGATGAAGGAGGTGCTTGCCGATCAGGAAGTCCCCGTACTGGTATGTGTTCCGCATCGGACCGATGACCACTGAAGCCCCCGAAGTCGACGTGGCCAAGAGGAGCTGCTCCGTGATCGGGCGCTGCCAGTCGCAGGAACTGCTGATGACGTGGTCGGAAGCTGCCAAGCCACAGGAGAGTCCGAGCAGGGCCGGGAACTTGTTCGTGACAGCGAGGTCCGAGATGCTCCACCCGTAGGAGTAGTCACAGAGGTCCCAGAAATGCACCAGCAGGAACCAGTTGCTGCCATTGCCGAGCGTAGTGATGACACCCGGCCCCTGATTCCAGGCGTTGACCAAAGCGGCCTTCGGGCTGCCGTCACAGCACGGCAGAGCAGAGTAGTGGATGGTCTGCTTGCTCGGCGCGAGGTCCCAGGTGCTGTAGAGCGAGTCCCCGAGGTGACGCACCCAAAGGGAGTCGTTGCCGTTTCGGTTCTCGTCTTCAATGACCATGGTGGAAGCGCTGTAGCCGACGTGGTTGTTGAGGTCCGTGTCGTGGATCCGGATCTTCGTGACGTAGTTGGCAACGTCGGTAGTCGAAGAAGCCGGAATACGGCCCACCGCCAGTTCGGGAACGTTGTCGTCGTTGAGATCCATGTACGGCCAGAGACCGCGGATGTAGCTCTCCCAGCGTCCCAACTCAGCATTCTCGAGCTTCCAGTCGGGGATGATGTCGCCGGATCCCCCGCTCGCATCGTGGTCACCAACCAGGACGACCCATCGTGGCCTGATCGTCCAACCGAAATAGGCGTCGGCAAGCGCCTGACGGATCTGAGTCGCCCCGTGCCCGCCGTAGCTGGCGTCGAGATCGGCAAACGTCCAGATGCAGGCTGGGCGCCCCTGTCCCGCCCTGTAGTCCCGGAGCGGTATCAGAGTCCCTGCCCACGCGGTAGGGCAGACCGCGATCCACTCGCGATTGGTCTTGGTGGAATCCCCAGTGATTCCGCTGGCCTCGGACCTCGGGTTCGCCACCGCGAAGCTGGCAACGAGCAGCAGCAGGGCTGCAGCAGACGGCCGGCAGCACACGGTCACTTCCCTGGCCCGCTGGCCGCACGGGCTCTGACTCGCGTGGGGGCGGCGCGGCCTTGGAGGAGTTCGCGCCCGTTCGATTCGATCTCACGCAACTGATAGAAGATCGTCCCCCCAGGGTAGGACTTGTCCATGTACTCATAGCTCGCCCCGGACGCCGGCCCTCCTTGCGCGGGAATCGGATCGGACACGGGACTGAAAGGCCCGTCTTGCGTCGGGCCTCGGCAGAGGATGAACGACTCAGTATCTCTTTCTCGGAGCGTCAGCCATCTTGCCATTGCCGAGTCCCCGGCGAGCTCGACACTGAAGCCGACGACATCTGCGGCGGGATCGTCCTTCAGTTTCACGGAGACCCACGGGTGGTAGCCTTGGATCTCAACGCCTGCGTAGCTGCGTTCGAATCGATCGACACAGCGGCCGTATGCTACGTTGCCGGTACATTCGCGCGAGTCGAACAGACCGCCGCTCACGGTGCTGGTGAACAGCACGACGTGTGAGCCCCTCTTGTTGAAGGCGTCCCCGACCTTGACAGCCCACGCCCCACCGACACCCAGAGCAATCGAACCATTGTTGTCCGCAAGCTGCGTGGTGGAGATTGGGGGAATAATCTCCCAGGCGCGCGAGAGCAATCGGGAGCAGTCAATTCCCGTGATTGAGTTCAAGACGCAGCTCGAATTGCGAAAGAAGAGCGAATCTGAACTGCCGGCACCTAGCCCCTCAGCCAAGAAGCCCGGCACGGCAGCCGCATTGTCATTGTTGCCATACGAGTATGGAATACCATTGTAGGAGCCGGGTTGCAGCTTGGCTCCATACTTTGTCTTCGGCTGTCCCGAGTAGCACGGGGCGATTGCAGGATCAACGTTATTTAATGTTACAGTGATCGATGTGTTCACATAGGGTGCCGCGTTCGCCATCGCTTTGGCCCGTGACAACGCCCATGCGTCCTGGGCTATCGCAAGAGCAACGCAGAGAGTCGCAGCCCACAACTGAGGTCGCCGTGGCCACATCAACGAACCCCCTCTGCGTGCCAGCGAAGCACGCGCAGAGCCTCGCGAGTAGGCCAGCACTCAAACACATCACCATCTGGAGATACGAACATGAATTTCGTGGTCAGTCCTTTCCAGAATCGCGTCTCTGGAGGAAGCGACCCGGTCGCCGAAATGCGGCCGTGGGTATCATAGCGCGTGAGCACCCACGGAGGTCCGGGGCACCCCTCGAGGTAGAACAAATTCCCAAAATCGTCGGATCCCAAGTACTCCCCGCCACTTCGGATCACGACCGGAGAGGGTCCGCTGACAACTGTTGTGGCCCCCCTCCCCACGGTCGCCCTACGCCCACCAGCCAATGGGGCTCCCACGCCAAGGATTACCCGCTGCACGGCAGGGAGCGGCCGTCCCTCTCGTGCGACGACAGTGCTGGGACTTGAGCGCTGGTCCCCGAAGTACACAGCCAGTGCGTCATCCGGCAGAATGCGCAGCCGAGCGCCTTCGACACCATCACTCTCGTGCCCCCACCGCTCTGGGCCAGCCACCGCTCCAAGTGGATCCGCCACCTTCCAAACCGTATCACCACGGGCCCGATAGAATAGGCGGTACTTCCCCGTCTCAGTGGCGCGGTCGTTCAGCAGGTAGATGGTCCCCTCTCGATCGACTGCTCCGTCATAGACTCGGCCCTCGCCGCCCACGATGTCACGGACTCCGGGCAGAAGCTCCAGATTCCACACCCCGCTGGATCCCTCACGCAACACCTT
>JANXPZ010000062.1 GCA_025357055.1 Candidatus Eiseniibacteriota bacterium
CCCCCCCCCCCCCGGCCAGAGACACGGATGCCCCGGCAGGCAGGGGCCCGCCAGGGCGATGGACTGGGTGAGACGGACCACCCGGGACGAAGATTGGGTACTGCCCTGGGACAAGAGGCTCACGGACGTACCACGCTCGACTGGTCGACCCACTCGGGAACTGCAGCGGAAAGTATAGGTGGGGAAAAAGAAGGGTGTCAACGGCCCGGCGCGGGTCCAGCCCCGGGCGTCTTCGCTGCGCGCGCCGGGCGGCACAGGGCGCGCAGGAGGTCGCTCATGGTGATGACGTCGAGCAGGTTGTGGTGGAAGACCGGCACCAGCCGGTACGGGTCGCCGTACTTCACGTACTCGTGGTAGAGGGCCGGGATCTCCTCGCCGGGCACGTCCCCCACCCGGTGCCGCCGGCAAACCTTGCTCTCGAGGGTCTTGAGGCGGCAGTCGGCGAACTCGCCCCGCCAGCGCCGCCGCGAGGCGTGCAGCAGGTCGAGGTGGTGCGGCGGAAGCGCGAGCCGCACGCCATGCACCACGGCGCGCCCCTGCAGGAAGGGCACGTCGAAGGTCTTGCCGTTGAAGGTCACCAGGTGCTCGAACCCGGCCATGGACTCGTTCAGCGCGCGCAGCAGCGGCCCCTCCTCGCCGTAGTGTCGCGCGAAGTACTGCCGCAGCACGAAGTCCGCGCCGTTCCAGTGCATGGTGCCGGCCAGGAAGACCGTGCTCGAGGAGAGCCCGCAGGTCTCGAGATCGAGGAACAGTGCGTGCTCGAGCCCGTGGGCCGCCAGCGCGACCAGCGCCGGCTCGTGCGACGGCGGCGACTCGATGCGGCCCCAGTGCGGCTGGCGCTTTTCGATCTGCGAGCGCAACCGCTCGTGCACGTAGACCGCTCCCGGCCGCCCCGTGAAGTCGGGGCTGTCGCGCCACTCGCCGCCAGGCAGGAACTCCTCGACGCCCACGGCCGGGGCGGAGAATCCGGGCGCCGGATCAACGACCATCCGCGCCTTCCGCGAGCGCGCCAGCTCACCGAGCCGCGCGCGCAGGGGCCCGGGATCAGCCATCGCGCTCCCCGCGCTCGGCCAGCAGGATCAACCGACGGCTCTCGGTCGTGTACTCGCTGCGGTCGGCCCCGCCCCAGACCTCGCGCACCACGAGCCCGTGGCGCGCACAGAGCGCCTCCAGCTCGGCGCAGGAGTAGGCGCGCAGCGTGAACTCCTTGGTGATCTGCGCTCCGCTCTGCGGCGCGACGTGGATCTGGCGATTGATCACCTGCGAGCGCCGCAGGTCCAGCGAGGTCTCCTCCATCAGCAGCGAGCCGTCCTCGAGCGGGTTCCAGACCCGCTGCTGCGGGTGCGTCAGGATCCAGTCGCGATTCAGCACGTCGAGCAGGAAGCGCCCGCCCGGCCGCAGCGCCCGCGCCACGCCCGCCAGCACGCGCTCGTTCTCCGCGTCCGAGAAGTAGCCGAACGAGGTGAAGTACGAGTAGGCCCCGTCGAAGTCGCGTTCGAAGGGCAGCGCGCGCATGTCGGCCAGCACCCAGCGCGCGGTGGCCTCGGCCCCGGCCGCGGCCGCGTCGTTCCCGGCCGCCGCGAGGTAGTGCGGGTTGAAGTCCACGCCCGTCACCCGGTAGCCGCGCCGGGCCAGCCCGATGGCGTGCCGTCCGTAGCCGCAGGCCACGTCCAGCACCTCGCCACCCGCGGGCGGAGCCAGCGCCGCCTCGATGAAGTCCACTTCGCCCGCGGTCATCTCGGGCGAGATCATCGCGCGATAGATGCGCAGGTAGTCGTCATCGAAGAACGCGACCGGCCATTCGTGTGAGTTCATCGGTCCCCATCTCCTCGCCAGTGTCGGAGCAGCGTGCGCGCCGCCTCCTTGCCCGGGATCTCGCGACCCTGCTGCAGATCCGGATCCTGCTGCTGCGCGGGCCACAGCGTCGGCAACCCGACGCAGGCCGGGCAGCCGCCCTCGCACTCGCAGGCCTCGAGATGCTCGAGCGCGGCCTGCGCCAGCTCGTCGAGACGCGTCCAGCCCTGCTCGCAGAAACCCAGGCCTCCGGGGTAGCGGTCGAACATGAACAACGCCGGACGGCCCAGGTTCGACGAGTCGATCTTGCCCCCCAGATCGGCCGGGTCGCACATACTGAGCATCGCGAGCAGCGTGATGAACAGGTTGCGCGCGCCCATCAGTCCCTCGACCGGGTTGAGGCCCCGGCGCGCGACCGCGTTCCAGGCGGCCTCGCCGGGCGCCAGCCAGAAGCCCGTGGTCTCGAGGGTGAGCCGTGGCAGGTCGAGCGGATGGTAGCCGATGGCGTCGAGCGAGTGGAACTGGACCTTCTTCATCGCCACCGTCTGCCACGAGTAGGTCAGCTCGCCCAGCACGACGCGCTCCCCGCGCCAGGTCTTCGCCTGCAGTTCGCGACGCACACGGATGTTCGTGTCGAGCACCGGCTGCGTGTAGTAGTCCACGACGCGGGGCTCGACCAGCGCGGTCTTCTGCTCCAGGTCCAGGCGCTTCACGAACCAGGTCTCACCCTCGTGCAGGTAGATCGCCTCGGGGTAGACCAGCTCCAGCGCGCTGATCGCGTCCACCGTGCCGATCACCGCGTTCCCGCGGGTCGCGTCCATGATGGTGTAGGTGTTGTCCGAGATGGTCCGCAGCCCGACGGTCGCGGCCGGGAAGTCGGTCTTCGCCCAGTAGGTGTGCCCGTCGATGGTGCGCGTCTCCCCCGCCTCCTCGAGCGCCGCGAGGATCGCCGGCGTCTGCGGTCCGAACACCGCCTCGTCCGCCGGCGTCAACGGCAACTCGTAGGCCGCGCAGGCGAGCTGCTGCGCCAGGATGTACGGATTGCGCGGGTCCACCACCGCGGCCTCGGGCGAGCGGCCGAAGAAGTACTCCGGGTGCCGCATCAGGTACTGGTCCACGGTGTCGTTGTAGGCCACCAGCACCGCCAGCGCCGGCGCGCCCTCCGCGCGACCTGCGTCGACCCCGCCCGCCGCTTCGGCGTCGGGCCGCCCCGCGCGGCGGCCCGCGCGCCCGGCCTGCTGCCAGAGACTCGCCAGCGTCGGCGGCGCGCCGATCATCACCACCGCGTCGAGCCCGCCGATGTCCACGCCCAACTCGAGCGCGTTGGTGCTGACCACGCCGCGCAGTGCGCCCGAGAACAGCGCCTGCTCGATCCTGCGTCGCTCCTCCGGCAGGTAGCCGCCGCGGTAGGGCTTGATGGCCTCGCCCAGTCCCGGCTGGATCCGCTCGAGCCGCTCGCGGGCGTAGCGGTAGACCAGCTCCGCCGAGACGCGCGACTTGGTGAAGACCAGCGCTTGAGCGCCGCGCTCGATCAGGCTCGTGAGCAATCCCGCGCCCTCGACGTTGGAGGAGCGCCGCTCGACGTGCGTCAGGTCGGTGTAGGGCGGGTCCCAGAAGACGAAGTGCTTCTCGCCCCGCGGCGCGCCGTCGTCGTCCACCACCGTCATGGCGCGGCCGGTCAGCGCCTCGGCCAGCTCCTGCGGGTTGCGGATGGTCGCGCTGCACATCACCACCCGGAACTCGCCGCCCACGTGCCGCACCACGCGCTCGAGCCGCCGCAGGACGTTCGCCACGTGCGAGCCGAAGATGCCGCGGTAGGCGTGGATCTCGTCCACCACCACGTAGCGCAGGCTCCGCAGGAAGCGCGCCCACTTCGGGTGGTAGGGAAGGATCCCCTGGTGCAGCATGTCGGGGTTCGAGAGGATGAGGTTGCCCGTGTCGCGCAGCCGTCGGCGCGTCGCCGGCGGCGTGTCACCGTCGTAGACCCCGGCGGTGACGGCCTTGAGCACGTCCGGGTGACCCGAGGCGAGCCGCGCCACGCTCTTGAGCTGGTCCTGCGCGAGCGCCTTGGTCGGGAACAGGTAGAGCGCGGTCGCGCCGCGCTCGGTGAGCAGGCGCTCCATCACCGGCACGTGGTAGCACAGGCTCTTGCCGCTCGCGGTGCCGGTCACCACCACCGTGTCGAGCCCGCCGCGCAGCGCCTCGATGGCCTGTACCTGGTGCGTGTAGAGCCGCTCGATGCCGCGCGCGGAGAGCGCCTCGCTCAGCGACGGGGGCAGCGGCAGCGACAGCGCGCCGAAACGCGCGGGACGCGCCGGCAGGACTTCCAGGTGCGCGAGCGCTCCGCGGTTCTCGGGGCGAAGCGCCAGTTCCTCGATCCAAGCGGCCCAATGACCGGTGACGCCGGAGGGGGATCCCTCGAGGAAACGGGCAGGACGCGGTTGCATGAGACGGACCTCGCGGGCCGCGCGCATCGCGGTCCGGGCGGTGACGGTGGGCGTGCTCGGGGACGCCGCGGCGATCCGCGCGGACGCCTTCACGCCCGGGCGCGGGCGTTCGTCGTGCGGATCGTGCGCAGTATAGCCGCTGGCCGCGCGCCGCGTCTATGGGCGCGCGGCGGACGGTCATTCGATGACGCGGGTCGTGACCTCGAAGGAGTCCACGCGCCAGCCCGCGCCCTGGCGCTCGAAGCGGACCCGCCAGGCCTCGTCCAGGCCGCGGTAGAAGATCAGTTCGTCGCCGCGCTCCTCGCTCCCGGGAGCGGCGCGCCAGGAGCCCTTCACGGCGGCCCAGCCCGCGCGGCGGGCGGACTCGACCAGCGCAGGGCTCGTCACCCGCGCCACGGCGCCGTCGCGGTCGCCCGCGGTCAGGGCCTGGATCAACTGGACGAAGGTCACGTAGGGCGTGGGGACCAGAACGTCCTCGAGACGCTCGAAGCCCTCGAGCCCCCAGCGGAAGCGGCGTTGATGGAAGACGTGCGGACAGGTCGCGCACTCGTCGAAACGCGGCGTGGGCTCCCAGGTCCGGGTCGTGAGCACGACCCCGCTGTCGCCCGCCGTCGCGAAGGCGCCGGTACCGACGCCGCCGAGCGAGTCGGGCCCCAGCGTCTGTGCCAGTTCGAGCCGCTCCTTCGCGACGCGCCACGTCAGGAGCATGGGTTGCTGTCCGCTGCCCGCACGGCGCGCGAACAGCGCGGCGATCCCGGGCGGACCGTCGCTGCCGGCCGGTTCGGCGGAAAGCCCGCGCGCGGCGAGGCCGACCAGGCCCATCCCCGCACCTTCGACCGCCTGCGCCTGCACCGTGGTCCCTCCGCACCAGAAGACCCACGGCCACGAGCCGGTGGTGGGGTCGCTGCGCGAGAAGAAGTTGACGGCCAGCGCGCAGTCGGCGCTCGCGAGCTCGGCGCCCAGGTCCAGCGAGTCGAGCAGCGCGCGGGCGCGCCCTTCCCAGGAGCCCTGGGGCTCGGCCCCCTGACGCACGCGCAGGTCCTGGAGCAGCACCTGCGCGGTCAGGCGTGCCGCCTCCTCGCCGCCGCCGGTGACGCTCCAGCGCTCATTCAGGATGCGCACCTGCCGGGCCAGCGAGTCGCCACTCACGGCCAGCGACGAGTCCGCCGAGGCCGGCACGAAGCGCGGCTGGCGGCTGCAGCCGGAAAGCGCCCCCCCGATCGTCGCCCCGAACACCGTGACCAGCATCACCGCGAGCAGCGGCGACGCGAGACGCCGGGCCCACGCCCCCGGCGCGCGCCACGGGACAGTCACGAACCGGCAGGACCCGCGCATGGTCACCTCGTCTTCGCGGGCGGGACCGCGGAGCGGACCGGCGGCTTCGTCGCGGGTGGCTTCGCGGGTGGCTTCGCGGGCGTGGCGGAGGGCTTTGCCCCGGCCGGCGGCGCGGCGGGCGGCATGGTCACGGATGGGTAGCGCCGGTCGATCGACCGGGGCTCGAACCAGTTGTCGATGATCCAGCGCCCCTCACGCCTGGCGAAGATGACCCCGTAGCGCTTCACCCCGTTCGGGCCCTCGAAGCGCAGCGCCAGCCGGCGCGGCCAGGCCTGACCGCTCTCGCCGTACTCCACGGTCCAGGGCCTGCGGACGACGCGCTTGTTCCAGCCCAGCGTCACGGCCTCGCGCACCTTCGCCGGATCGCGCACCAGCTTCTCGGCCTGGACGAGCCTGCCGTCGATCAACAGGCGCACGAAGTAGACCAGCGTGGCGTAGGGCGTGGGGAGCAGGCGCTGGTCCTGCAGCTCGAACCCCTCTCCATCCTCGATGAACGTGCGCTCGGTGAGGAGCTTCGGGCAGTCCGCGCATTCGGTGAAGAGCGAGTCGGTCGGGTCGCTCGTCCAGCTCACGAGCTCGGGGGGGCCGTCCTGGTTGAGGTCGACCCAGGCCGCCTCGCCCCGCTCGCCCATCAGGGGAGACCTCTCCTCGTCCTGCTGGATGCCCCAGACCGTGCCCCCCGGGCTCAGCCTCATCATGGTGAAGCGCAGCACCCCGTCGCGGGTCTTGTCGAAGATGCCCCATTCGAAGGGGTACTCGGGCCTGCCCGTCCACCACACGCGCATGCGGGGATCGTGACCGCCCTTGAAGACCGCGCCCTGGATGCGCAGGTCGTCGCCCTTGGTCCAGTAGAGGAACCCCACCGCGTCGGCGGTGTGGCGGACCGGGTTGCGCACCATGAGCAACGCGAACGTGGGTGACGCCGGGTCGGTGGCCACTTCCGTCACGAACCCCAGCGAGTCGAGCGCCGGCTTGATGGCATGCGCCGCCAGCAGATCCCTGCGCCCGAGCGAGCGCAGCAGGCGCCGGCCGATGAGGCCGACCTTCTCGTAGGGGCGGTAGTTCTCGCCGCCCGCGCTGTCGCCCAGGTTGGACTGGAAGCCCGCCTTCGCCTGGGCCACCCAGGTGGAGATGGAGTCGGCGTCGGGAGGGCTCGCGACGGGAGACGCCTCGCGAAGGACCGGGACCTGGATCTGCGTCTGGGCCCGGAGCGCCGGTGCGGGGATGATCGAGAGGAGCAGGGCGAGTACCGCGAGTCGCGGCACGAAGCGGGTGCTGCCAGGTCGGGTATTCATGGGTCCCGCAGGATACATGAGGCGGAGGAGAACGGCACCTGCCCGGGCCCCGTCAAGTCCGGGACGCCCGGCGGCCAGCCCCCCTCGCGAGGGATGGGTTGACACGTCTCGCTCGCCGTCGCCTACAATGGCGGCCTGGCGGGTTCGCGCGGGTGGGGTCTTTCGCAGGGAGGAGGCCGGGATGGAGCTGAACTTCCCCGAGTGCCGCAAGTGCAACGATGGCGTGCTGCTGCCGCTCTCCGACTACGGCCGCGACGGGGCGCCGATCACCTACAAGGCCTGGGTCTGCAGCAACCCGGCGTGCGGCTTCAACGTCCGCATCGACAACGGCGAGATCAGCCTCGGCCGCATGATCGGTCCCTCGACCAAGTGAGCTCCGAGACCCCTTGATCCAGGCCATCATCTTCGACCTCGACAACACGCTCACCGACTTCATGAAGATGAAGGCGGACGCGGTGAGCGCGGCCATCGACGGCATGATCGACGCCGGGCTGAAGCGGCCGCGCGCCGAGCTGCAGGTCCGGATCGACGCCATCTACAAGGAGAAGGGGCTCGAGTACCAGCGTGTCTTCGACGAACTGCTGGTCCTGGAGCTGGGCCACATCGACCCCAAGATCCACGCCTCCGGCATCGTGGCCTACCGCAAGGCGCGCTCGGCCATGGTGCTCTACCCCAAGGTCCAGCTCACGCTGCTCGAGCTGGCCAAACGGGGCATCAAGCTCGGCGTGGTGTCCGACGCGCCGCGCGCCCAGGTCTGGCAGCGGCTCTGCTCGCTCGCGCTCCAGCACGTCTTCGACGCGGTGGTGACCTACGACGACACGAAGATGCGCAAGCCCGACCCGGCTCCGTTCCGCGAGATCCTGGGCCGGCTCGCGGTCGAGCCCGGGGAGTCGCTGATGGTGGGCGACTGGCCCGAGCGCGATGTGGTGGGCGGCCGCAGCCTGGGGATGAAGACCGTGTTCGCGCGTTACGGCGACACCTTCGGCACGGTGGAGTCGGGCGCGGACTACGACATCGACGACGTCTACGAGCTGGTCGCCATCGCGGACCGGCTCAATGCCGCGCAGCCACCGGGTCCGGGCCCGGGTCGCGGCGCGGGGCACCCGGGCCAGCCCGGGTGATCCATGATCCGCGTTCGCAGCCGCGCGGCATGAACGGACCCGGCTGGCATTCGGCCACCTCGACCGGGATCCGGACCCGCCACCAGCGGGGACCCCGGCGGACCCGGCGGCACGGACACCCACGATCGGAGGACACATGTCAGAGGGCAAGGTGAAGACCGCAAAGATCAAGGTGCATCAGCCCCCCGCGGGCACGACCGGACTCGACGGTCAGTTCCACGTGTACGTCTTCAACCCGGCGGACCCGGATGCCGATTTCATGCCGGGCCGCAGCTTCGAGACGGCCGAGCGCGCGGTCTCGTACATGCGCCACGAACAGGAGCGCATCTACGCCGAGCAGGAGGCCGAGCCCGCGTTGTTCGATCTCCCCTTCCTCTCCACCGACCCGGAGCTGATCGATCGCGCGAAGCGTGACCCCGCGTACCGGAAGTCGCTGGTCCACGACCTGACCACCGAAGCGCGCAGCCGCGCCCGCCGGCGCTGACAGGCTCGCCGTGCTCGCCCTGGCCCTGCTCGGGCTGCTCGCAGCGGCTTCACCCGCGGACACCGCAGTGCGCGTCCCGGGCACGACGCTGCGCTTCGGGCTCGCCGACACGGTGGTCTCCGCGCGCGGCTTCGCGGCGGCCGGGCCGGGCACGCGCACGGGCCGCTGCCGCTTCTTCGGCCTGACCAGCGACGCCACGCTGACCTTCGAGGGCGGGCGGCTCGCCCGCGCCGAGTTCGCGGCGAGCGGCGCCTCGACCTATGAGGTCGCCTACGTCCATGACCAGTTGACCGCCATGGGATACAGGAAGAACTGCACGCAGCCCGCGCCGAAGGCCGAGGTCTGCGACTGGACCGCACGCACGCGGATCCACATCGAGGTGCGCGGCGCGAGCCTCAAGGCCTCGGTGGTGCCGGCGGGCGCACCCGCGGCGGCGCCCGCCGTTGCGCTCGTGGCCGCGCCGGACGCCGGATTCCGCGCCGCCGAGCGCGTGCTCGCACGACTCAAGGGCGCACCCGCGCCCGCCACGGCCACGGCGCGCGACACGGCCCGCAACGGAGCGACCGCCAAGACCACGCCACCGACCACGCCCGCAGGCGTCCTGGCGCGGACGAGCCTTCCCGGAGACACGGCCCGCCCCGCCGAGCCCGCCGCGGGCGCGGTGCCCGTGCTGCCCGAGACGCTCGCGGTGAATCTCCCCGGGCGGGCGAGCCCCTACGCCCCGGCCACGCTGCTGAGCCAGCCGCGCTGCGATTATCCCGAGGCCGCGCGGGCGGCCGGCGTCCAGGGCCGCGTCTGGGTCCTCGCGTTCGTGGACACCGACGGTCGCGTGATCCGCGCACAGCTCAAGTCGGGCATCCAGGTGCTCGATGCCGCGGCCCTCGCCTGCGTGAGGGCCTGGAGCTTCGGACCGGTGACCTGGAAGGATGCGCCCTGCCGCTACTGGGCCCTGGTCCCCGTCACCTTCACGGTCCACTGACATGCGGCTGCTGACCGCGGACGAGATGCGCCGGCTGGACCGGGCCACCATCGAGGGCGGCTTCGTCCCCGGCCCCGAGTTGATGGAGCGCGCGGGCGCGGGCGTGGTCGCGGCGATGGAACGGCGCTACGGCCCGCCCCTGGGCCTGCGCGTGCTGGTGCTCTCGGGCCCGGGTAACAACGGCGGCGACGGCTTCGTGGCCGCGCGCCTGCTGCGCGCGCACGGCGCCACGGTCTCGGTGGGCGTGACGGGCTCCCTCGAGCGGGTGCGTGGCGACGCGCGCGTCCACCTCGAGCGCATGCAGGCGGCGGGGTTGGGGGCGGTGGCGCTCGAAGCCGACGCGGACCTCGCGCGCCTGCTCGCCTCGCGCGACCAGTGGGACTTCGCGCTCGACGCGGTGCTGGGCACCGGCGCGCGTGGCGAGCCCGAGGGACTCGCCGCCGCCGCCGTGCAGGCACTGCGCGAACTGGACGAGCGCGGAACCTGCATCGTGGCCGTGGACCTGCCCACGGGGGTGAGCGCCGACACCGGCGCCATCGCGCGCCGCGCGGTGCGAGCCGACCTCACCGTCACCTTCGGCGCCCCCAAGCGCGGGCATTTCCTCTACCCGGGCCGCGCCTTCGCCGGCGCACTCGAGATCGTGGACCTCGGCCTGCTCGCCGATGACGGCGACCCGGCGGGCTTCCCGTTCACGCTCGCCACCGACGAGGAGATCGCCTCGCTGCTGCCGCAGCGCGATCCGCGCGCCCACAAGGGCTCGGTGGGGCGCGTGCTCATCGCGGGCGGCGCGCCCGGGCTCACCGGCGCGGTGGCGCTCGCCGCGCGAGCCGCGACCCGCTCGGGCGCGGGCACCGTGCAGTGCGCGGTGCCCGGGGGGCTCAACGACATCCTCGAGGTGAAACTCACCGAGGAGATGACGCTCCCCATGCCGCAGGGCGCGGGCCGCACGCTCTCCCCCGCCGCGGCCGGGGCCATCCTCGCACGCGCCGCGGCGGTGGACGCGCTGGTGGTGGGTTCGGGGCTCTCGCGCGATGCCGGAGCCGCCGAACTCGCGCGCCAGCTCGTGGCCGAGAGCCCCTGCCCGGTGCTGCTCGACGCGGACGGACTGAACGCCTTCGAACAGCACGCCGGGTTGCTCTCCGCCACGCGGGCCCCATATTCGCCGAACGCGCCGCAGGGGAGGGCGCGCGTGCCACGCGTGCTCACGCCGCACCTGGGCGAGATGTCGCGGCTCACCGGGATCGCACCGGCCGAGCTCGAGGCGCGCCGCCTGGACGCGTGCCGCGAGTGGGCGATGAAGTGGGGCTGCGTGCTGGTGCTCAAGGGCGCGCCCACCGTCATCGCGGACCCCGACGGGCGCGCGACCGTGAACCCCACCGGCAACCCCGGCATGGCCACCGCCGGCATGGGCGACGTGCTCATCGGTATCGCGGCCGCCCTGCTGGCGCAGGGCCTGGCGCCCTACGATGCGGCCCGCGCCGCGGTCTACGCGCACGGGCTGGCCGGCGAGCGCTGCGCCCGCGCCCTGGGACCGGTGGGCTTCGGCGCCGGCGACGTCGCCGAGGCGCTGCCGGGCGTGTTCGCGGCACTGTCGCGCC
>JANXPZ010000086.1 GCA_025357055.1 Candidatus Eiseniibacteriota bacterium
TGACCTGCCCCCCGGAAGCTGATGCAGCGGGAGTCGCTATCCTCCGGTAGTCTGAGGCCGAAGGAGGAGCGATGGCGAAGACCGGCAAGCGGTACAGCGAAGAGCAGATCATCGGAATCCTGAAGGAAGCGTCCGCCGCCAAGGCCGTGGGCGACGTGATCCGGCGTCACGGCATCTCGGCGCACACCTACTACCGGTGGAAGACCAAGTACGCCGGGATGGACGTGAGCGATGCGCGGCGACTGCGGGCCCTCGAGGAAGAGAACCGGCGACTGAAGCAGTTGGTGGCCCAGGCGGCGCTGGACAACCAGATCCTCAAGGAGTTGCTGGGAAAAGGCTGATGACGGCCGCGGCCCGGCGCGCCGCCGTCCTAGAAGCGAGAAGCCGGCACCCGCAGCTCTCGGAACGGCACGCCTGCCAGGTGATCGGCTGCGCGCTGTCGAGCCAGCGGTATCGGTCACGGCGCGACCCCCGGCCGGCCCTGCGAACACGACTGTGCGAACTGGCCCATGAGCGGGTGCGGTTCGGCTACCGCCGGCTGCACGTGCTGCTGGTACGCGAGGGCGTGGTGGTGAACCGGAAGTGCGTGTACCGGCTGTACCGCGAAGAGGGGCTGGCGGTGCGGAAGAAGAAACGCAAGCGCGTGGCGGTGGCACGGCAACCGATGCCGGCGCCGGCGCGGCTGAACGACTGCTGGGCGATGGACTTCATGTCGGACACGCTGCGCGGTGGGCGGCGGTTCCGGATCCTCAACGTGATTGACGTGCTGAGCCGGGAGGGGCTGGCGAGCGAGGTGGACACGAGCTTGCCAGCGCGGCGGGTGGTGCAGGCGGTCGACGAGATCGCCCTGGAACGCGGCTATCCGGCGCGGATCGTGATTGACAACGGGCCAGAGTTCCGCAGCGCGACGCTGGATGCCTGGGCTTACGAACACGGCGTGACGCTGGACTTCATCGATGCAGGCAAGCCGATCCAGAACGCCGTGATGGAGAGCTACAACGGGCGGATGCGCGACGAGTGTCTGAATGTGAACCTGTGGGGTACCATCACGGAGGCCCGTGACGGGATTGGAGCGCATCGGATCGACTACAACGAGGTGCGGCCGCACGGATCGCTGAAACAGCGGACGCCGTCCGAGTTCGCTCGGGAGCTCCGGGACCGCGACTCAGGAGTCAGGGTCGCTTGAGATCGAGGCTGCACGGGGCTCCTGCGAAGCCGGTCCCGAGCGGTTCAGACGAAAACAGGGCTTCGCAGCCAACCCGGCGGAATGTGACTACGAGTGCACCAGCGTCGGGGGGCAGGTCATTCGACCTCCCCTAGCAGCGTGATGGCTATGTTCAAGTAGCCATGAGGCCGATTGTCACTCGCTACCGCTAACGAGCTTCAGTTCGGGACCTGAAGAACGAGGGCCCGTCAACGGGGCTCCCGCATTTCCCTCTAGGTGCAGCATCACGAGACCGAAGACGAGCGATTCAAGATCCTCCGGCTCAAGGTCTAGCTGGGACGCCACGTCACGCTTGCCGATGCCCTCACTTCGGAGTGCTTGGAACACCTTCTCAAGCACCTGGGAGGTTTCCCTCGGAATCGGGTCGGGCTCATCCCGCCGATAGCCGGCCTGGCCGATGTGCATGCAGAGTAGCCGGTACTGCCAGTCGTTGATGATCCCGATATCGTGTATGCGATGGGCCAGAGCCGAGACTGCGACGTTCCAGGTCCGCTTCCAGCTGATGAGGTTGCTCAGCGTTACTAGTCCCGTGACCGCAGCCTCAACGCTCTCCTTGGGCATCAGGAACGCTGCAGCGAATCGCTTCGCCTCATCCTCGAGGACCTTACTCCCGGGTTCAGAGCCCCGATGCATGACGAGATGCCCCAATTCATGGGCCGCATCCATTCGCCCACGTTCCGCGGACTTCCGCGTGTTCAGGAAGACAAAGGGGACACCATCCCGCCACAGCGAGAAGGCATCCACCGCGTCACAGTCCAGGGAGAGCGAGAAGACTCTCACGCCGTGCGCCTCGAGCAGGTGGACCATGTTGCGCACCGGCCTCTGGCCGAGCTGCCAGGTGGCTCGAAGTGCGATCGCTGCCGTCTCCGGATCATGCTGGGTCAGATCCGGAAGATCGTTCGACGGGAGACTGAATCGCTCCGCAATCCAACGGTTCAGCTCCATGGCGATCGCCCCAGCCCCCAGCGCGGCGTCACGCTGTCCCGCAGTGATCGTCGAGTAGGCTCGAAAGGTCGAGTACCGCGCATCCGGAAGCTCGAGATCATCGGCGAGGAAGAACCCCTTCGGGAACTTGAGTGCTGCCGCGAGGCTGTCGATCACGGAATCCGAGGGCTCCCGCTCACCAGCCTCGTAAGCGGTCATCGTGCGGGGGGCAACTTCGGTGGCCTCGCAGAGTTGCTTCTTCGTCAGCCCCCTTCGCTTCCGTGCGACGGTGAGCCTGGACGAGTTGAACACGACTCCCCTCCTAGTTGGCCTTGCGAGCCACCTCGATGGCGATGGCAGGCTCCTGTTCGGGCGTGGAGATGGTCGGCCGGTCAACGGGCCCAATCGGCGCAAAGAGGATTCGCTCCGTCCAGTCGGACACGCGCCCTTGATCGTCCCAAGCCGCCGGGCGTGAGAGTTCATAGTGAATCCTGTCGCCAGCACGATGGAAGAGGAGGATCCAAGTGACCTCTTCGAGCTCCTTCTCGAGCTCGACTCGCTCCCTCTCCATGTCTTCGAAGAGGTACGGCATCTTGATGTTCCTCAGGATCGCGTCCCGCATGACCGACCCACGTGGGTTCTTCGTATGCGGGGTGCCGGTCTCCTGCCCCGTCGCCTCATCCCCGGTCACGGCCGTGACTGCAGTCGAGCCATCCGCGCTGATCATCTGAGGCATGTTCCACCTGTCCCGAAGCGTCCAGCCCAGACTGTGCAGGTCGTGCCGGAGCGAACGGACGCATACGCCCCAGTTGGTGTATCCCCTGAAGCCAGGAGGGTCGTAGGGCGTGCATGTGTCCGCGGCCATCGCACCGGCGACCACGGCTCTCTCGAGCACGTCCAAGCCGATCCCGAACTGCGAGAGTCGGTCCGCGGCTTCCTGCTGCTTTCGAATGACTGCTCCCATCGTCTGCCTCCTTGAGCCGGCCCCCGCCAGCTCTCTGTGCCTCTATTTCTACCTCATCTGAGGCGACAAAACAAGCACACCTGGAAACTGTGGACCCAGAGGGAGGCGAATAGTGCCAGTAGACTCCGGCAACACATTGCATCACAATCCGTTGCGCATATGGAGCCGCCGGGCGTTTGGCCCACACGGGTGGCGAGTCACCACGGTCTTGAGTTGCGCCAACCGCTCACCCACCCGCCTCCAGGTCGCAATCGCCGCGATCGTGCGCGGGCCGAGGGAATCTGCTTCGGCGCCTCCTCCTCACTGGGCAATTGTGCCCCGACCGGAACGGCCAGCCGCGCCGCACGCTCCGGCAGCCTCCGAATCAGCGCAGGCCCGAGGATGTACAGCGCCGCCAGCGCGTAGACTTCGAGGTCCAGCGCCTCGTTCCGCTCGCGCAGCTTTACCCACTCACGCACAGCGCCACGGCCCTTGACGTACTTCCGAATCGCCTTCTCCGCGGTCAGTTGGGCCAGGTACTCCTCATCGACCCAGTCCGGCAAGTGGACGAACCCAGGTCCCGGCGAAGAAATGTGCAGCCGCGAGAGGA
>JANXPZ010000170.1 GCA_025357055.1 Candidatus Eiseniibacteriota bacterium
GTCTCCGCGTCCCCGATCGAGCAGTCCCGCAGCCGGATCGGCGCGGGTTCGGCGAACAACCCGCGGGCGTGCCGCCGCCCGCAGTCCGGGCACTCGTGCTGGCCGGCGCGCCGCTCGATCCGCACCACTTTCACCCGCCCCCGCCGCGGATGCGGCTCCAAGACCACCGCCACCACTGCGAACCCTTGCAACCCGAGGTACGCCGCGACACAATCACCCGGCTCCTGGTTCATCCCGCTGACTCCTCCTCCCGCGAAGAAGAAGAGCCATGGATGAACCAGGGCGCCTACGCCGTCAACTCAGGTGCGGCGCCCCACGGAAAGTTGAGAGGAGCCCCCTTTGTTCAGGGCCTGCAGAGCCCGCAGTCTGCCACTAGGCTGCCGATCCCCCGGGTGTGTGCGGCTTGAACGGCATGCTGTTTACTCTCGAACGGCCCGTACCACTCATTCTCCTGGAGATTCTGATGGCCGTGCATTCCGCGCCCACCCTTGCAGGCGCCGCAATAGTCTCGGTGGATCTTCGCCGCCGGAGTTACCTTGTCGTGGTAGATGAAGTAGCTCACGAGTCCCCCGTTCGCTAGAGATACGTGGTCCCGAAGTCAACGTGCCTCTCGATCTCTGCACCGGGGGCGAGCTTGAGATTCCCGAACGCCTCGTACTTGCGATCCATCAGTAGCACCACGCGCGGTGCATCCTGATCCTGACAGGAGAAGTGCCAAAGGAGCACGCCGTCGCGGAACATCTGCCAGTAGATTAGTTCTGTCGATTTTGAGGCAAGGCGTCCCGATTCCGCTGGATCATCATCGCGCAAGCGGTAAGCAGCGTTGGTCAAGGAATCCGGATCTTCGTCAGAAGGGAGGGCGACGGTGAGATCGCGGCTTGTGGCCTTTGAAACGACGAGCAGATCGTAGGTGCCGGGGGGAAGGCGCCGGAAGCAGTACTTGCCGTTGAGGTCTACCTGCGTAACGTAGAATCCCTTTGCGGGGTCTGATTCACCGAAGCGCACGTCGACCACTCGGAGGCAGCGCGACTTACTGGATCGCCGAAAAAGATACACCTGGGCCCCGACGTCGGCCTTCGTCCCGACATACTCATTGTACTTCCAGGTGACGTTACCCGTGATAGTGCCCGAACCGGTGGGCGTGGGGTGCGGGGGTCCGACTGCGCGGGGAGGCGCAGCGACCAATAGGAGGAATACGGCGACGGCGACCTTCATCGGGACACCTCCAACGGCTCAATGGCCGACAGGTAACGAAAGCCAGCGGGCAGCTTGCTCCTAGCCAGGTCAGCATACAAGTCGATCGTAAGCTTCCCCGTCAAGTAGACAGTTCGAAGCTGGACTCCCGGGGCTGATTCGGCCTCGGCAAGAACGTACGCGGCGGCACCTGGCCGAGGCTGTCGTGGGGCCGCTCGCTGTTGTAGTCCTCCAACCAGTCATCGCTGATCGACTGGACCTCTTCGATCGATCCGAACAGGTAAGCATCGAGCACGTCTTCGCGGTAGCTGCGGTTGAATCGCTCGATGCAGGCGTTCTGGTCCGGCTTGCCCGGCTGGATGTGGTGCATCGTGATGCCGCGCTGCCCACACCACTCTGCCAGCGCCTCCGAGATCAGTTCCGGGCCGTTATCCATTCGAAGTGCTCCCGGCCGGCCGTAGGTCGCGACCAGTTGGTCGAGCACGCGGATGACTCGCATGCTCGGGATCGAGAACGCGACGTCGATCACCAGCCCCTCGCGGTTGCCCTCGTCGATGATGTTCAGCGTGCGGAACTTCCGACCGCCGTACAGCGCATCCGACATGAAGTCGAGCGCCCACACCGTGTTCAGCGTCGCCGGCGCATCAAGCGGCTGGCGCAGCCGGGTCGGCAGCCGCCGTTTCGTGCGGCGTGGCAGGTTCAGCTTGAGCGCGCAGTACACGCGGTGCACACGCTTGTGGTTCCATGCATGCCCCTGACGCCGCATGCGCCGGTAGCACTTCCAGAAGCCGTGACGCGGATGCTTCTCGACCATGGCCTGGAGTGCCATGATCACCTCGGCATCGGCTTCGAGCGGAGCGCGTGGCGCCCGGTAGTACGCCGCCCTCGAGAACCGCACGATGGCGCAAGCTCGCAGCACCGAGAGCTTGTGCTCTGCCACCAGGAACATCGCGGCCTCTCGCTTCGCGGACGGCGTTACGGTTTTCGGTGAAGCAGGTCCTTGATCGCCGCGTTCTCGAGGGCCAGCTCGCCGTACATCCGCTTCAGCTTCGCGTTCTCGGCCTCGAGTTCCTTCAAACGCTTCAGGTCTGACACCGTCGCCCCCGCGTAGCGCGACTTCCAGTTGAAGTAGGTGTTCTTGCTGATCCCGTGCTTGCGCGCGATCTCGGCGACCGTCACGCCGGCCTCGGCTTCCCTCAGGATCGCGACGATCTGCGACTCGGTGAATCGGGACTTCTTCATGGGACCTCCCAGTGAACCGGGAAATCCTAGCAACAACTGTCTACCGAGGGGGGAAGCTTACGAGTTCACCTGCCCGCGGCACGATCGGTGACGAGGTGCCTCGGACGGCCCCTCACTCCGGGGGCAGTTGGCACATCCTTGCGCCTGAGCCGGGAGGCTGCGCGCCGCTGTTGCCGACTCATCGGCTCCCACGGGTGCCGCTTCGGGGGTTTCGCTCACCATTCGTCGAGCACCTCCAAGAACGCCGCCTTGTCATCGGAGGACAGACCGGTTGCGCGAGCGAGCTGGATGGCCTGCCGCAGGTTCTCTGTCGCTGGCCCGTCGGCTATCACGTCCGGGTACTTGAGATAGAACCACGTCATGAAGGCCTGCGCCCCGAGAGGCAACCGTCCCGTTAGGGTCTGGAACTCGGCGAGCGCCGCGAAAATGAAGTACGGGGTGGCGGCCGGGGGGAAGTCCAAGACGGCCTCCGGGTCGCTGTTCGCGTGCTTCAGGAAGTTCTCCGGCGCGCGTATCGCGAGCAGCACTTCAGCGCGCCGCTCCGCCCTGATCATCGCACCGCTCCTCACGATCGACGGCAGGCCCTTGGCCTTGAGCAAGTCGGCGGTCACCTGGGAAGCAGCGCACGCGAGGGTGTGAATTGCCAGGGGATCTCGTTCCTCAAAGAAGAGTCGGATGCTCTCGCGGAGCTGCCTCTCGGCAGCATCCACCTTGGTGACGGGTATCGTTGACACCATCGCCCTCCTGGGCCCGGAGTTGTCCATGGGGCTCCGTAGCCTGCTGCAATTCCGAACTGGACCTTGCCCGACTCGCTGGCAACGGTCACCAGGTGTCGCGAGAGCCCTTGGCTGCGGCCCGCGAGTCATGCTCGGTAAGGAAGGGCATGGCGATCAGATCATTCTAGCGGAGCGCTTCGCCGCGCCCAAGGTCAGGAGTAACCTGGCCCCGAACGCGATCACCAGATCGTCTCCGGCCGGCCCAGGTAGCGGTCGGCTGACCGAAGGCGTACCAACCAGCGATCAGCGGCTGAGCCACGTCCCACGTGAGGCATGCCATGACACTCAAGGAAGCGCTCCACGCCAAGATGTTGGCCGCGTACCGCACCGCCGGCACAGAGACCGGGTATTGCGGCAACTACTTTCTGCGCTCTGTCAAACGGAATGGTGGACTCGAGACTGCGAAGCGAATGCTCCGTCCGTTCCGAGGGAAGGCCGTGCCCAGGCGTGTGGGTTCCGGAAAGTCTGGCCCCTGATTTCCGGATATTCTGGCCCCTTCGCGGAGGGGACTCCGGTCCACTTCGGCATGCTTGAGGTGCCGGGTACGATACGACGCGCCGCGTAGTTCGACCAGTCGCCCGCGCTCGAGGACGCGATCGATGATGGCCTCGG
>JANXPZ010000173.1 GCA_025357055.1 Candidatus Eiseniibacteriota bacterium
CTCCGCAAGGGCAGCCAGTCGCGGCTCCCGGCCTCCCCCGCTCCACCCACCCATGGCCAGCGTGTCGCGCCACTGGATCAGGCGACGCGCGGTGGCAAAGGGGTCCACGATCGCAGAGGCCGACCAGAAGCCCGCCGTGCCGCGGATTGCGGGGACGAGCCGCGCGGCGCGATCCCGCAGCGTGAGAGAGGGTCCGCCGAGACCGAGGGCGGTTTCGAGAACCTGGGCGAAGCGTCCGGGACCGACCCAGTCCTCTCCCGCCGACGCCGGACCGCCGCGGAGCGGCCCCGGCCAGCAGCCCTGCTCAAAATCAGGATCGAAGACGATTCGCATCGGCGGCCATCGCTCCAAGAATCACTTCGCCTGCGAACTCTCGAGTTCTGTGGGTAACTCTACCGCAATCTGACCCACCCCGCGGCAATTCCGGCTACGGCAGGGTGCCGTGGCGGAGACGGCATTCGTAGGTGGAGTCTCTCGTGCACCTGTTGATGATGGTGGTCTCGTGGAGGGGCGCGCCCATCGTCCAGTACACCAACCCCGTCTCTTCGAAGTAGATGAGCACCTTCTCGTAGAAGCAACCCTCGTGGCCGTGGGTTCGGATGTGCACAACCAAGCGCTCGAACAGCTCCTCGTCGACCCGGTCACGGACGATGTACTCGTGCGGCCATTCCGGCATCGTCTTGGCGAATGTCCACGTCTGCTCGTTCACGAAAGCACGCAGCTCGGCGGGGAACTTGACTGGCGGCGAAGCCACGCTCGAGTCGGGGCCTCCTCCATGTACGAGGTGCGGGGGCAGCATCAGATTCCATCGGGGCACGAGCACCCCGCCGCGCATACCACGGGGCAGGTATTGCTTCGCCTTCGGGCGGTGCTTCGCGAACTCGTCCAGCACGCTTGAGGTGGCGTAGAACGCCTTGGAGTGGCGCTCGAGGAACCAGCCGACCGCCGCCCAGAGCGAGCGCTGGTCGTAAGCCGTCAGCAGCTTGCGAAGGAGATCCAGATCGAGCGCCGCGAAGCCACCCGCCGACTCGACCAGCTCCGCCAGCCCACCGACCCAGCGCGGCTGCCGGAAGCCCTCGACCAGAGTGCGCTCCGGCCCGGTCGTGCGCAGCGTCTTCCCCAAGCGCAGCACGTCGCGCACTCCTAGCGAGCGCCAACGGTCGCCCAGAGCCCGGGCCGGGGCTGCGAGCATCCGCGCCGTGTGCGATCCCCACCGCACGCTGGCGGGGCGCTCCCCCGTGTATGCCGTGCACACGTTCCAATCGCTGTGCGCAGCCCCGAGCAGTTCGAGCGCGCTGTGGTGACTGAACACTGCGTCGGCGCGCAGTGCGGCGCCCACTAGGAACGGGTCTGGCGCGAACGTCTCCGGCTTTGAGCCCGCGGGCACCACCGCGTACAACTCTCGAGCGAGCCGGCGAACGCGGCCGGTCTCGACGTAGTACTTCACGCGCTCACGCGCCCTTTGCCTGGGGTCCCGGCCCCCCGCAACGGCCGTGAGGTCCTCGAGCTTGAAGACCGCGTGCGCGTTCAGGAAGGCTTGATAGGCGCCCAGCGCTTGTTGACGTTCCGTCTTCATACGGGGCCAACTTTGCCCCGGATGGCGGTGTGGCGTCAACCAGAAAAGGGGCCTCTGCCGCCCGGGCAGCTGGAGCGGATCCCCGCCCGGGAACGCGCGGTCGCCAGTCAGCAGCTGCACTTGTCCCGCAGCTCTTGCTGAGTCGGGGACTGCCCCCCGCCAAGGTCCCCGCTCCCTTGCACATGGATCGGAGGGCAAGCCGTGCGGTGAGGCGCAGACCCCACGGGTCCTTCCTGGGATCTGCCCACGGGTGCCGGCGGCGCGCGCCGCCTCGCTAGCGTCTGGGCTCAAAATCAAGTTGCCACCCTGGTTGCCACCCTGGTTGCCACTCTGGTTGCCACCCAGCAGCACTCCGGGCACGCCGACCAAGGACGACCCATCAGGATCACGGTCGCGGCCCACGAAGTTACCAGACTGGTCGCCAAACCTGCGCCGCAAAGCCCATCCAATCACGGCCGAGTGCACGCTCTCTCTCCCACGCGGCCTGTCCACCCTTGTGCCGCCCTGAGAGCCCTGCCGAAGCGACGAGCATTCTTCCGAAAGAAGAATGGACAAGGTCATTCAAAGTGCCACGGTGGATGTGGCCAATCAAGCACTGCCGCATCCCCTGATACGGAGAACGTGACGCATGAGAACGACACCGCATGAATCTGTCGGGAGGTCGCGCATGGGGCACTGCGTCGCTCGCGACCGATTCCCCGCTCACGGGCATGCTGCGCTTGTCCACCCTGCGCGCTGAGCCTGGCAGCTCGCCGAAACACGGAGCATTGGAGGGAAACTCCAATTGACAAAGTCGATCTTCATGCTCTGTTAGGGGCAGCAGATCAAGTGTTGTCGCGTCCCCAGACTCCAAGGAGGTGGCACATGCACGAGAAGGAACTCATGAGGCCCGCCGACCTGGCGCCGGCGTTGGGCGTTGGTGTCCGGCGGATCTACCAGCTCATCAGCACCGGTGAGATTCCTGCGATCCGCGTGGGCGGTTCGCTTCGTATCCCTCGGCTTGCTTGGCAGTCCTGGCTCTGGGAGCGCTCCGAGGCCGCGCTGAAGCCGGCGGGAGAGCGACCTGCAGAGAACGCGCGCGCAATCGAATCCGAGGCAACCGAAGGAGTCTGAAGCCTGAAGGAGAGAAGGTGCTCGAGCAAGGAAGCTCATCCAATACCGCCCGGCTTTCGACATACGCCAGCAAACACCAGGACTCCTGGCTCCGGCCAGTGACGTCCTGTTGGGTCGCGCGCAAGCCAGTCTTCGGCGACCTCGCATCACCGCCAACTACCCCCGTTCACGCACCAGGCGCAACACTGGGCACATCGCCAAAGCGTGGTCTCTCCCCCATCGTGCCCGGGCGGAGATAGGAACATGAGCACCGCTGTTGCCGAGGATGTAAACAGTCGGACTGCAGTGGGACGGCTGCTCACAGCGTTGCAGAGCCACGGGCAGCCGGTCCGTCAGAACGGGGACAAGTGGATCGCCGGCTGTCCGTGCCATGACGATCAAAGACCCAGCCTGTCCATCAAGGTGGGCAACGACGGGCGTGTGCTCGTTCATTGCCACGCCGGCTGTTCGATGGAGAACATCCTGGCTCCGCTGGCAATGACGCCGGCTGATCTGTTCGAGCACCCGGTCCGCCCTGACAAGGGGCGACGGCTCGTGAACACTTACAAGTACCCTGACGAGCAAGGCCAGCTCCTCTTTGAGATGTGCCGCTATGAACCCAAAGACTTCTCGGCGCGCCGGCCCGACGGGCATGGAAGGTGGAAGCCCGGCCTGGCCGATGTCAGGCGTGTCCTCTACCGCCTTCCTGAGCTGATTGCTGCAAGGCCCGATCACCCGGTCTTCGTGGTCGAAGGCGAGAAGGACGTCGACCGCTTGATTGAACTCGGCCTCGTGGCCACGACGAATCCGTTCGGCGCCGGCAAGTGGCGCGACGAGTTCTCCAAGTTCCTTCGTGATCGGCGCGTCGTGCTGTTGCCGGACAACGACTCGCCAGGTCAGGCGCACGCCCTCCAGGTTGCGGGGGCACTTTGCGGCCTGGCCGCCGAGGTCAAGATCGTCGAGCTGCCCGACCTCCCACCCAAGGGCGATGTCTCCGACTGGCTGGCGCTCCAGGGAGCGTCGACGACGACCGACGAGGCCCGGGCAAGGCTGCTCGAGCTCACCGAGCGTGGCACCCCGTGGCATCCAGCCGCGCCCGCAACGAGCATGACCACCCCGCTGGGGGTGGCCGCCGTCGTCGAATCAGCTCTGGGAGCTCTGGAGTGTCCACCCACCCGCGACGCCGTTGTCGCAGCACTCCGCGGACTCGCTTTGGCGGTCCGCGGCTGTGATGGGCTCGAGCGTGCCGCCGTTCGCGGCGAAGCTGTGGCGTGCCTGAAGCAGAAAGGCCTTCCCCCTGCGGAGGCTCAGACGCTTGCTGGGACCGCGCTGCGCGATGATGAAGTCGCTCGGACTGACTGCGCGCAGGGTGGCCCGCTCGTCGTTGCGGACCCCGAGCCCTGGCCGGAGCCTGTGGACGGCCAGGACCTGGCAGAGGGAATCGCGGAGGCCTTCCGGCGTCACATCGCGCTCCCCAGGGGGGCGGACATCGCCTTGGCGCTATGGACCCTCCACACCCACGCGCATGACGCCGCCGATGTCTCCCCCACGTTGGCTCTTACGTCAGCGGCCATGCGGTGCGGGAAGACGAACACGCTGCACCTCTTGAGCGCACTCGTCCCTCGACCGTTCACGGTGTCCAACCTCACGTCGGCCGTGGTCTTCCGAGTGGTGGACAAGTTCAAGCCGACTCTCCTCATGGATGAGGCAGAGACCTACGTGCACGAACGGGAGGAGCTGCGCGGGATCTTGAACGCGGGTCATTCGCGAGCTGGCGCCGTGGTACCTCGGCTCGTCGGATCCGAATACGAGCCTCGAATGTTCTCGACTTGGTGCCCCAAGGCCGCGGCAATGATAGGGCGGCTTCCTCCGACCCTTGAGGATCGCGCTGTCGTGATCCGGCTCCGTCGCAAGGCACCCGGTGAAGCGACCTCCCGACTTCGTCTGGACCGCTTGCGCGAGTACGAACCCCTGCGCAGACGGGCTTGGCGATGGGGGCGGGACCACCTCGGGACACTACGCGATGCCGACCCACAGGTGCCGGAGGCACTGCACGACAGGGCTCAGGACAATTGGCGACCGCTGCTGGCCATAGCCGACCAGGTGGGGGGCGAGTGGCCAGCCAGGGCACGCGGGGCGGCCCTTGTGCTTGCGGATGCGGTGCCGGAGTCGGAAGACCCCGGAGAGATGCTCCTGGCCGACGTCAGAGACCTCTTCATCGAGCGCGGCGCGGATCGGCTCGAGTCGGCGGAGATTGTCGCAGCCCTGGTAGCGCGTGAGGATCGTCCGTGGCAGGAGTCGAACCACGGCAAGCCCATATCCCCAGCCCAGCTCGCACGCCTGCTGAGGCCTTTCGGCGTGGAGCCCAAGGTGTTCCGCATTGGCGACAAGACCCACCGCGGCTACTGGCTCGACGACCTTAGTGACGCCTTCTCCCGCTACCTGAGCCCCCTGGAGGCGAAACAAGCGAAACACGTAGCCATTGCCGCGCGTGGGAGCGCCCTCGATGGGGCGCAACACGGGGAGCATGTTACGGCTCCCGGATCCACGTTCCGGTCGCGCCAGTCGCGGCTTGTTTCGGGTGTTTCGGGTCGCGAGGCAGTGGGTGCGCCCTTGGAGTCCCTCACGGCCTCACCCCCAGAAACGGATGGATCCGCGAACGTCCGCGCATTGGAGTCGGACTTCGACTCGCTGCGCGGTCGCTACATGGCATGGGGCCTGCCCCCCGAGAAGGCGGATGCGATGGCCCTGACTGCAGTCAAGGCACTTGCCGCCGCGAGCTGGCTCGGGGCCGGCCACAACGGGAAGACGAACGGTTACCCAGGAGGTG
>JANXPZ010000178.1 GCA_025357055.1 Candidatus Eiseniibacteriota bacterium
ACCTCGTACGCGGACGGCGTGGTGACTCCGGCGAACGGCGGCACCCCGTTCGGTCTGAACGACCCGGACTTCAACTTCAAGTCCCTGCGCGGGAACGCGGTGCTGCGCTGGGAGTACCGGCCGGGCTCGGTCCTGTACGTCGCCTGGACCCAGGAGCGGACGGACTACGAGGTCCTGGGCGACCTGCGTCTTGGCCCGTCCACGCGGCGGCTGCTCGATGCGCAGGCGAACGACATCTTCCTGGTGAAGGCGACGTACTACCTGAACCTGTAGTCCGGGGTGTGTGCCCCCTCCTCGGGCGCGCGACGCCGGTCGGTCCGCCGGCCGCGCTCGTGCCCGGGGAATCGGACTTGGTCAGCGGTCCGCCGCGATGGTTGGACTCCCTGACATGACGGGATCCCGGGTGTCGCAACCTGATGGTCGCCCGACACCTGGCGACGGGGCCCGTTCGTCCTGACCCTCGAGGATCCTTTGACATGCGCGCTCTCCTGACGATCGTGCTGCTCCTGTTCTTTGCGGCCGCCGCGACGTCCGGCGCGGGCGCCGAGGCCATGCCGATCGCCGGCGATTCGCTGCCGCCGGTGCGGGCCGTTCGCCTCGCGTCCCCCGTCGTGATCGACGGCGCGCTGGACGACGTGGCGTGGCGGGGCGCGCCCGCCGTCACGCGGCTCACCCAGAGCTACCCGGTCGAGGGCCAGGCGCCCTCGGAGAGCACCGCGGTGTGGCTGGCCTACGACGACGACGCCCTCTACGTCGCGGCGCGCTGCTGGGACTCGCAGCCCGACTCGATCGTCGCGAGCCTCGTGCGACGCGACCTGTGGGTGCCGTCGGACCGGGTCGTGGTCTACCTCGACCCGTTCCGCGACCTGCGCAGCGGCTACTTCTTCTCGGTCAGCGCGGCGGGCGTGCTGTGGGACGGCACGCTGTTCAACGACATGGGCTCGGAGGACACCTGGGACGGTGTCTGGGAGGGCCGCACCCGGCGGTCCGAGTGGGGTTGGAGCTGCGAGCTGAGGATCCCGTTCTCGCAGCTCCGCTTCCGGCCCGGCAAGGACCAGGTCTGGGGCTTCAACGTTCGCCGAAGGATCGAGCGCCGGACCGAGCTCGACGAACTGGCGTGGACGCCCAGGAAGGGCAACGGGTACGTGTCGCGCTTCCCGCGCCTGGTCGGGATCGAGGACGGCCGTCGCTCGCGCTCGATCGAGGTGCTGCCCTACACGACCGGCAAGGCCGAGTACCTGGCGCACGCGGCGGGTGATCCGTTCAACGACGGCTCGCGCTACACGCCAGGGTTGGGCGCCGACCTGCGCATGAGCGTGGGCAACAACCTGACCCTCAACGCCACGGCGAACCCGGACTTCGGACAGGTCGAGGTCGACCCGGCGGTGGTGAACCTCTCGGACGTCGAGTCGTACTTCCAGGAGAAGCGCCCGTTCTTCACCGAGAACTCGCGCATCTTCGGTTTCGGTAACGAGGGCGCGAGCCGCTACTGGGGCTTCAACTGGCCGGAACCGCGCTTCTTCTACAGCCGGCGCATCGGCCGCACCCCGCAGGGCAGCCTGCCGTACGAGGCGGACTACGGGGACATGCCGCTCGCGACGCACATCCTGGGCGCGGCAAAGCTGACCGGGAAACTCACGCCGGGTCTCAACTTCGGCACGCTGCAGGCCGTGACCGGCCAGGAGGATGCGAAGTACTCGCTGGGCGGGCTGGAGTCGAGGACGGCGGTGGAGCCGCTGACCTACTACGGCGTGGCGCGCGGGCTCCAGGAGCGCAAGGGTGGCTACAACGGCGTCGGGCTGATGACGACGCTGGTGCAGCGGCGCTTCGACGGCAGCGGGCTGAAGGACCTGCTGAACGAGCAGTCGTTGATGACCGGACTCGACGGCTGGCACCTCCTGGATCGGAAGAAGATGTGGGTGCTGTCCGGCTGGGCGGCGATGTCGCGCGTGGCGGGGACCGGCTCGCGGATGATCGCGCTGCAGCGCGACCCGCGGCACTACCTCCAGCGCCCGGACGCGAGGAACCTCGGAGTGGACAGCAGCGCGACGTCGCTCACCGGCTTCGGCGCCCGCGTCTGGCTCAACAAGCAGGAAGGGAACCTCATCAGCAACTCGGCGATCGGGTTCATGGACCCGAAGTTCGACGTGAACGACATGGGGTTCCAGTCGCGGGCGGACGTGATCACCGCGCACACCGGCCTGCAGTATCACTTCACGAAGCCGAACCGCCTGAGTCGCGAGGCCTGGGTCGCCGGCGTCGTGTTCGAGAGTCTCGATTTCGACCGCAACGTCACCGGGGCGGGCTACTGGCAGGGGAACACGGTCACCTTCGCGAACGAGTACAGCCTCAACACCGAGCTGATGTACGTCCCGCAGACCATGAACAACCGCCGCACCCGCGGCGGGCCGCTCATGGAGGAGCCGCCCGGCACCTACGGGTCGGTGACCTTCAGCACCGCGGGCCGCAACCGGCTCGTCTACAGCCTGTACGCGGACCGCACCTACACCCCGGCCGCGGGCCGCACGGACTACTACAACGTCTTCCCGGCGGTGGAGTGGAAGCCGGTCTCCAACTTCTCCATCCAGGTCGGACCGAACCTCCAGCGCGCCATCGAGAACGCCCAGTACGTGAGGCGGGTCCAGGCCCCGGGCGAGGTGCCGGTGGACTTCGGCGGCCTGCGCTACGTCTTCGCGCGCATGGATCAGACCACGATCTCGGCGGACATCCGGATCAACGTGGCGTTCTCCACGAACCTCACGCTGCAGACCTACATCCAGCCGCTGATCTCGGCGGCCCGCTACAGCGACTTCAAGGAGTTGGCGCGCGCCGGCTCCTACGACTTCATCCACTACGGTGACGCCGCGGTCCGGACGCCGGACGACGTGACGGTGACCCCGGCCGACGGGGGGGACCCGTTCTCGTTCCGCAATCCGGACTTCAACTTCAAGTCCATCCGCGGGAACGCGGTGCTGCGCTGGGAGTACCGGCCGGGCTCGGTGCTGTACCTGGTGTGGACGCAGCAGCGCACCGACAGCGAGGCCCTCGGCGAGCTGCGCCTCGGTCCCTCGACGCGGCGGCTCTTCGACGCGCAGGCGGACGACATCTTCCTGGTGAAGGCGACGTACTATCTGAACCTGTAGCCGAACCGGCCCATGGGCGATGCGGTGAGGGCCGCGCGTCCCGGGTGCGGGAACAGTTGCAGGTGGCGAGCCCGGCGCGCTTCCAGCGCCGGGCTTCGTCGTTCCGCACCCGCGCTCGTCGCCCCGGCGGCGTCGCTGGTCGGCCGCCGTGGGAAACGCGGGCCCGCCGTGAAACCGGGGCCCGGATCCACCCGTCATACAGGTATCAGGTTGCCGCAGGCGGGCAGGTTCCCACCTCGAGCGCGTCTGCGGATCGGATTCGTCTTCACCGACCCAGGAGTCCACGATGAGACGCGCTCGGTCCACGGTGTTCCTGTGGGTGCTGGCCGCCGGAGCCGCCCTCGCTGTCCATCCGGCCCTGTCCGCCCCGGCCCTGTCCGGTCCCGGCGATTCGCTTCCACCCGTGCACGCCGCGAGGCTGACCTCGCCGGTCTCGGTGGACGGCGCGCTGACCGACCGCGCCTGGCAGGGCCCCCCCGGCATCACCCGGCTGGTGCAATCGCAACCCCTCGAGGGCGCGGCCGCCACCGAGAGCACCTGGGTGTGGATCGCCTACGACGACGAGGCCCTCTACGTGGCGGCGCGCATGTGGGACGCGCACCCCGACTCGATCATCGCGCCGTACTTCCGTCGCGACAACTTCGTTCCCTCCGACTTCGCCGGCCTGATCATCGACCCGTTCCACGACCACCGCACGGGCTACGAGTTCGTCCTCACGCCGTCCGGCGCGATCATGGACGCCACCACGGCGAACGACGGCGAGGAGGATGCGTCCTGGGACGGCGTGTGGGAGGGGCGCGCGCGCCGCGACCCGCAGGGATGGACCTGCGAGATGCGGATCCCGTTCTCGCAGCTGCGCTTCACGCCGGGCGATCGCCAGGTGTGGGGGGTGAACTTCGGCCGCAACATCGCGCGCCGCGCCGAGAAGTCCTTCCTCGCGATCAAGCCGAAGGCGGAGAGCGGATTCCAGCCGCGCTTCCCGCACCTCGTGGGCATCGAGGGCGTGAAGGCCGGGCGCACCATCGAGCTGTCGCCCTACGTGACGGGGAAGGCGGAATACCTGGTCCGGCCCGCGGGTGATCCCTTCAACGACGGCGCGCGTTACACGCCGACCGTGGGCGGGGACCTGCGCACCAGCCTGGGCAGCAACCTGACGCTCAACGCCACCGTGAACCCCGACTTCGGCCAGGTCGAGGTGGACCCGGCGATCGTGAACCTGTCCGACGTCGAATCCTTCTATCAGGAGAAACGCCCGTTCTTCACCGAGAACTCGCGGGTCTTCTCCTTCGGCGCGGACGGGCCCAACGACTCCTGGGGCATGAACTGGCCGGAGCCGACGTTCTTCTACAGCCGGCGCATCGGGCGCACGCCGCAGGGTGGCGTGCCGCCGGCGAGCGATCCGGATGCCACGATGTTCGCGGACGTCCCGATGGCCACCCGCATCCTGGGGGCGGCGAAACTGACCGGTCGCCCTGCGCCCGGCTGGAACTTCGGCACCCTGCAGGCGCTGACCTCGCGCGAGCGGGCGAAGGTCTGGACGGACGGGCTCGAGTCGAGGACCGAGATCGAGCCGCTCACCTGGTACGGGATGGTGCGCGGGCAGCGGGAGTTCAAGGAAGGCCGCAACGGCCTGGGGCTGCTCTCCACCCTGGCGCAACGCCGTTTCGGTGACGGCGGGCGGCTCGCGAGCGACCTGAACCGCCAGTCGCTCATGGCGGGCCTGGACGGCTGGCACTTCCTCGACTCGAAGAAGGTCTGGGTGCTCTCGGGCTGGAGCGCGCTCTCGCGGGTGGCGGGGACCGTCGAACGCATGCAGGCCCTCCAGCGCGATCCGCGGCACTACTTCCAGCGGCCCGACGCCGGCTACCTGGGCGTGAAGGACGTGACCTCGCTCACCGGCTTCGCCGGGCGCCTCGCGCTCAACAAGCAGGAAGGCAACGTCGCCTTCAACTCGGCCGTGGGCGTGCTGGACCCGAAGTTCGACGTGAGCGACATGGGCTATCAGTCCTACGCCGACCTGGTCAACGCCCACGTGATGACGGGCTACAAGTGGACGAAGGCCAACCGCTGGCAGACCGAGAGCCGGCTCGCGGGCTACCTCGCCAGCAACTGGGACTTCGGCGGCGAGCGGGTCTGGTCCGAGGTCGGGGCCACGGGCCACGTCACGTTCATCAACAATCACAAGCTCGACGCCATGGCCGACTGGTTCCCGGAAGCGACGGCGAACCGCCAGACCCGCGGTGGGCCGCGCATGCTGCGCCGGGCCGCTGGAGACCTGAGCCTGCACTACGACACCGACGAGAACCGCCGCCTGCAGAGCTGCACCAACGCCGGGATCGAAGTCACGCCGGCCACGGACTCCTACGGCGCCTACGTGACCCCGGCGCTGGCCTGGAAGCCCTCGCCGCGGCTCTACCTGAGGCTGGGCCCCACGCTGGAGCGCAGCGTCGCCGACGCGCAGTTCGTCACCTCGGTCGCGGCGCCCGGCGACGTGCCGGCCGACTTCGGCGGCCGGCGCTACGTCTTCGCCCACCTGGACCAGACCACGGTCGCCGCCAGCATCCGGCTCAACGTCACGTTCACGCCGAACCTGTCACTGCAGACCTACATCCAGCCGTACATCTCGGCCGGGGGCTATTCGGACTTCAAGGAACTGGCGCGGGCCGGCACGTACGACTTCAGCCCGTACGGGCCCGACGCGGTCGCGTCGCCGGACATCATCACGGTGACGCCGGCCGGCGGTGGCACGCCGTTCACGTTCCGCAACCCCGACTTCAATTTCAAGTCCCTGCGCGGGAATGCCGTGCTGCGCTGGGAGTACCGTCCGGGCTCGGTGCTCTACCTCGTCTGGACGCAGCAGCGCAGTGACGAGGAGACGCTGGGCGACCTGCGCTTCGGCCCCTCGACGCGCAGGCTGCTCGATGCGCAGGCGGACGACATCTTCATGGTGAAGGCGACGTACTACCTGGACCTGTAGCGGCCACCCGGACCGCCGTCTGCCTCGACCTCCCGCGGCGGGCGTGGGTATACTCCACGCCCGCCGCACCCACGGAGGTCCCATGCAGCGCCGAGAGCACGATCGTCTGGCCGCGATCCGGCCCCGCGACCCGGCCGTGGCCGCCGCCCAGCGCACCCTGCTCGCGGGCGGGCGGCTCAGCCAGGAGGACGGCCTGCGTCTCTTCGACGCGCCCGTGCTCGAACTGGGGCTCCTGGCCGACGCCCATGCCCGCGACCTGCACGGCGAGCGCGTCTTCTTCACCGTCAACCGGCAGCTCAACCCGACCAACGTCTGCGTGCTGTCCTGCCGCTTCTGCGACTACGCGAAGAAGCCCGGCGCGCCCGGCGCCTACACCATGACGAAGGAACAGATCCTCGCGCACCTGGATCCCGGGATCACCGAGCTGCACATCACCGGTGGCCTGCACGACAAGTGGCGCTTCGAGGATTACCTGGACATCCTCCGCTGGGTGAAGGAGGCGCGGCCCGGCCTGCAACTGAAGGCCTGGACCGCGGTCGAGATCGACTTCTTCTGCCGCCTGACGAAGCAGCCGGCCGCATGGGTGCTCGAGCGGCTGCGCGAGGCGGGGCTCGACGCGCTGCCCGGCGGCGGCGCCGAGGTGTTCAGCGAGCGCGTGCGCCGCGAGCTGTTCCGCCAGAAGATCGGCGGCCGGCGCTGGCTCGAGATCCACGAGACCGCGCACCGCATGGGCATCCCCTCGAACGCGACGCTGCTCTACGGGCACATCGAGACCCTGGCCGAGCGCGTGCAGCACCTGATCCTGCTGCGCGAACTGGAGGACCGGGCGCCCGGCTTCCTCGCCTTCATCCCGCTGGCGTTCCAGCCCGGCGTGACCGGGCTGGTGCGCCGCCAGGCCTCGGCCATCGACGATCTCAGGACCATCGCCGTCTCGCGGCTGGTGTTCGACAACGTGCCGCACGTCAAGAGCTACTGGGTCATGCTGGGGCAGGACACCGCGGGCGTGGCGCTCAACTTCGGCGCCAGCGACCTGGACGGCACCATCGGCGTCGAGAAGGTCGCGCACGCCGCGCAGGCC
>JANXPZ010000196.1 GCA_025357055.1 Candidatus Eiseniibacteriota bacterium
CACGATCGAGGACTCGTGCACGGCGGTTGCTCAGTAAATTCACGAAGCGAGTGTCTCAAAGTCGTTGACAGGTTCCGCGAGTGCAGCAAAGACCAGCGCCCCTTCCTGTTTCGCAGCATGCACTCGCCTGGCGAGCTGGTCTAGCGACGGGCCGAGCTGCGCCGGGAGGTTCTCGCGCAGGTCTAGCGCGGTGAACCTGTTCATCCATCCAGGCAGCTTCCCCGGGTCGGTGTCCCACACGACTGGGATGATGGTCTTTCGGGCTCCGCCAAGCGCAAGCCCCAGCGCGATACCGAACTCGTGCTGAACGTACGGCGCCTTGCACGCGGCCTCACTGGCGAGAAACAACACCCATGGGCAGCTCTTGAGCGCCGCCCAGATGACCGGAGTCCACCGGCTTCCGGGCTCGAGCGAGACACGCGCGAGGAAGACGTTGAGCTTGTGGTGCTGCAGATAGTCGTGGACGTATCGCGCGAGCCGCAGGTCGGTCGTAGTGTAGCTGACAAAGACATCAGGCACCGTCGCCCTCCGCCAACGGCGGGGCGACTGCAGCCGTGGGCATTCTCGTGAGCCGCTGATCCAACTCCTCAAGCTCAGCGAGCAAGTCCCTCAGTGCCTGTGCCGAATACGCGAGGCACGGAAGCAGCATCGTGGCGACCCCGAGCAGCGTCACCCGTTGCGGCATCAGTTCAGCCCGCATCCGGGGCTCTGACTCCGCGAGGAAGACCAGGTTACTACCGGCGGATGGGTGGCAAATGTCCGACAGCAGCGCGTAGTCGAATTGGATCGTACCCCTGGCCTTCGGAATGGTCTCTCCGAGTCTCCGCCCGAGCTTGTCCACCATGGTCATGATGCTCTTCGCCGAGTCCGGCGGCTGCTGATCGTTAGGATCAGCGTCGTACGCCTCGATGAGCACAAGTCGAGCGGCGGGGTCAGCGAGGAACCTGCGCCAGTCGAATCTCCCAGCCAGCACTGCTGAACGGAGCCGGTCACCGTAGTCGCTTGGCAAGGCCGCAGCCCCCTCCTCGGTGGCGAGGCACTGCGTGTGGTATCCGGCGACAGCGGCCGTCTCGAGCAGGCCCCTAGTGGCCAGGGCGAACGAAACGAGGCGCGACTCATTGACCGCCCGTACGGCATCTGGCAGCAGCTCGGCCGCCCGAAGGTAAAGGAGGCGGTTGAAGAAGAGCAGCTTCGACCTCGCAGCGGCGGCTTCGCCGACGCCTCGAGCTGCCAACTCGGTCGGTGAGGGGACGCTGAACGAGTCGGCCGCCGCCGTCAGGAAGAAGTCGGTCATGTCGTGGACTGTCGAGACAACGCGCTCGAATTCCGCCCCCGCTGGCAGGTCGGCGACTAGTTGCCCGTCGAGGCGAACAGGCGCGCGGCCAGTGCTGCCGCCGTCGTTCACGACACGACCTCGCGCGCGAAGCAGAACGCGCCCCAATCACTGAATTCGTTCATGAACCCTCCGGATCATCGGTCCGCCATCCGACGTCGTCCGCGAGCCGTTCGTGTGGCGCGCTCCACATACTCGCACGTCACGACCCGCCTGTCTCATGAAACTACAGATCCGGACGGACGCGGCGCATTGTGCTCGTTCTGTGCTCGAACCACCGAGAGAGACGTGTTTCAATGGGCTCAATGCGCCAACAACGCTCTCGGGCATCGTGGCCAGGTGTGGTCGGTTGTGCGCGTTGTTGCTCAGTGCTCTCACCCGGTCGGGCCGACTCAAAATCCCGTGAGGCTCAAACCTCGTGTGGGTTCGACCCCCACCTCCGGCACCAACCCCTCGACGAGTCGAGCCGACCAGCCACCAGCGGCGCCATCCGACGATCGATGCGGTTCAGCCCGCCAGTCTTCAAGAAGGCATGGGCGACCCCAGCGGCGCAAGCCAACCGCTTTCGGAACCGGGGCAAGCCCAGGAGGGCCTTCTACCGCACGAGGTTGTGGACCTCGAAGGCGGTCTCCTGCGGCGGTGAGGTGAAACCGCCCTTGATGCCGGCCGCCATTCGGGGCATCAGGATGCCGTCGCGGAACCGCTCCCAGCTCTGTCTGGACTCGTGGACGGCGATCACCGTCCAGCCGTCGGCCGAAGGACCGGCCGCGTGGTAGATCTGACCTTCCGGCATGCTGCTCCTGCTGGGATGGACCGCGGCGATGGATGCCTCGTACTGCTCCTTCGTCCCTCCCGGAAAGTGATGCACGACTCCGTACGCCATGACCGTCCTCCACTCGGGCTGCCGGGATGACCGCTATCTCTGGCCTGTCGACCGACCATTCTGATGCGGTCGCTGCGAACTCGGCAGCGTCCCTTGACGCGTCCTTGTAGATGGCCGACTCAGGGATGAATCGGAGCGTCTCTGTGCATGGGACCATGGCCGCGAGAATCCGCCCGGCTTCTACCGCCCCTTCCCCGCCGCCGAATCGCTCGGAGCCGCCTGCGGCGAACCCACCCATTCCGCTTCCACAGCCGGGGGCAGGGACTTCATGCGGGTGAGGAACGTGGCCACACGCCACAGGTCGTCGTCGGACACGAGATCCTTCCAGCCCGCCATGCCCGTGTAGCGGATGCCGTACTTCAAGACGACGAAGACCTCGGGCACCGGATCGTGGACTCCGTGATCGGCGAACTGAGGCGCTGGTGGATAGAGGTTGTTCCGACCCCAGAGGCTCGGCTTGCCGGGGCTGCCATGGCAGCCGGCGCAATCATCACGATAGAGCTTCATGCCTCTCATGACCTCGTCGTCGGTGGCGGCGATCGGATTGGCGAGCCCTGCCGCCTTCCTCGCCACGGCGGGGTCGAGCGCCAGGCTGGCGATCCGGCGCTCCCAGCGAGGCGGCTTCTCCGTCGCCTGGAACGGGAAGTTTCCGGAGAGCAGGACCGCGGCCCCGATCACTGGTACGACGAGGAGTCCGAGGACGAACCCGATCAACGTCTTGCTCATGGCACGCTCCCCTGTTCGATCTGGCCGGACGACCGCGCGGCACCAGCTGGCCCGCGCTACGGGACGACCCACGGCAAGGAATGTGGACCCGGGCGCCTGTCCAAGGCAATAGCCCGATGCGCCTGGGTCGAGATCCCGTGAGACTCAGACCTCGCGCGAGTCCGGGCACCACTTCCGCCACCAGCAGCCCAACGAGTTGCTCGCGCCCGCTCCGTCGGGAGACGCTGCGCAAGTCGGACTAGACCCGGCTCCGCTCTGCAGGAGGCGACCGGTCCTGCGCCCTCCTACGTCTGCTCCCGTCCTCCCGACAGCGCGACTTCCTTCGGGAGCGGCCACAGGTTGTAGCGGCTTGCCATGGAGTAGCCGTACGCGCCGACATCGAGGAACGCGAGCAGGTGCCCTTCCTCGGGGCGCGGGATCGGACGGTCGGACGCGAAGACGTCGGTCGTCTCGCACAAGTTGCCCACGACTTCGACCGACTCGAGCAGCGCCTGCGGGGCCGAGAGATTGACGATCCTGTGGTAGGCGCCATAGAGCGCGGGCCTGAGCAGGTGGTTCATCCCGGTGTCGAGACCGATGAAGGTCAGTCCGCCGGACTCCTTGCGGCACATCACCTCGGCCACCAGGTAGCCCGCCGGCCCCACCACGAAGCGGCCGGGCTCGAACCACAACTCGGGGCGCACGGGCAGCCGCGCTTCGAACTCGGCCAGCAGGGTCTCGAGGCCGCCGGCGTAGGCAGCGACATCGAACTCGCGATCGCCGTCGCGGTAGGGGATGGCGAAGCCGCCACCGAGGTCGAGCACGCGCACGCCCGGCATGCCGGCGGCGGCTTCCAGCAGCCGGCGCGCCGAGGCGAGCAGTGCGGTGGGCTCGGCGATGCCCGAGCCGATGTGCGCGTGCAGGCCACGCACCACGAGCCCGGCCGCGGCCGCGGCGTCGACCGCCGCCGCCAGCTCCTCGAGCGGTATGCCGAACTTGCTGTGCGGGCCTCCCGTGACCACGTGCGGGTGAGAACCGTCTCCGACGCCGGGATTGATGCGCAGCAACACCTCGCGCCCGGGGGCCAGGGCTCCCACCCGCCGGATGTCGGAGATCGCCCCCAGCGTCACGGACAGGCCGCGCTCGAGCGCCGCGGCCAGGTCCCGCGGCCGGGCGTTGGTGGCCGACAGGAGCACCTGGTCGGCCGGCACGTCGCAGTCGAGGGCGAGCGCCGCCTCCCCCGGCGACGCCGCCTCGACACCGAAGCCTGCGGCCGCGACCCGCGCGAGGACCGCGCGGTGGGCGTTCGCCTTGCAGGCGTAGAAGAGGCGGCGCGCGGTGCCTCCGAGCTGGTCCGTCACCTGCTGCGCGCGGGCCCCGATCGCGTCGAGGTCGTAGACGTACAGCGGCGTCCCGTGCCGCCGCGCCAGGTCGGCCAGCGGCGGCGTCACGGTCGGCGCGACGGCCTCCGTACGGAAGCGGGCCGTCGTCAGGCCGCCTTCGCCTGGCCCGCGTCGTCCTCCGCTTCCTCGTCGTCGCGGACGATGGCGATGGCCCCGCGGACGTCCGCCGTCATGTTCCGTTCGTCCCTCAGGCTCTCGATCCTGGCATCGGCCTGCTTCAGCAGCGACCGCAGCGAGCCGGCCTTCTCGACCGCCTGGTTGACGATGGTCTTCTGCCCCTGGAGCGCCTCGAGGGCGGAGCGCACGTCCGCCAGGAACCCCTCCGCACGCGCCAGGCGCTCTTCCGCCATGGTCATCTGCCGCCTGCGCTCGTTGAACTCGTCCGTGGCGCCGTGGATCTCCTTCAGGCGCCCCATGACCTCGTCGAGCAGGCCGCGGCTCTCCGCGATCTCGCGGCTGGCGGAGGTGATCGTGCGAACGTCCGACGAGGTCTTCTCGGCCATGGTGAACATCCGGTCGAGATCGCCCTGGAGTGTCTGGACGGTGCCCTGCCGCGTGGAGATCTGATCCAGTGACCGGGAGACCGCCTGGTCCATGCGTTCCCAGCCGGCCAGCCGCTCCTCGAACTGGTCCAGGCGTTCGTCCACGATCCGCAGGTCAGCGACGCGCTCCTCGAGCATCGCGGAGGTCTCGGCCACGTTCGCCGCACGCTCGTCCGCCGAGCTGAGCGCGGCATCGAGCCGCGTGGTCAGCTCGTCCAGCTGCTGGGCCGACGCCGCGGCTTCCTGCCGCAACTTCGACACGCGCTGGAGTTTCCTGGCCGCCTCCTCGAGCGCGTGCTGCCGCTGATCGAGCTCCTCCCCCAGCGCGCGGGTGTGCTCAGCGAGCGCCTCGACCGACTCGCAGCGGGCCTCCGCCGCCGCCACGGTCTTGGCGGTCGTCGCGGCCTGTCGTGCGGCCTCGCGCACGCTGGTGGCGACGTTCGCGACCGTCTGGCTGACGCGATCGGCCTCCTCGGCGTGGGCAGCGAGCGCGATGAACCGTTGCTCGGCGGCATCCATGCGGGCCCGCAACTGCCGGCCGCGCTCGTCCAGGTCCGCGCCCAGGGCCCCGATCTCGGCGACCTGGCGGTGCAGGGCCTCGACGAATTCGCCCCGCGACTCGATGGATGTCATCGACTCGCTGATGCGCTGCGTCTGCTGCTGGACGACTTCGAGCGACGGCGCCATGTCCTGCAGCTCGCCGACCTGGCCCCGCAGCTCGTCCAGCGACCGCACCACGTTCGTCAGCCACGAGCGGGTCTCGGACTGGCCCTCCCAGGTGCGCTTGAGCTCGTCGTGCGCGACCTGCGTCTGCTCGAGCGAGTCCTTCACCATCGCGTGGGTGCGGTTCAGCACCTCGAGGTCGATCAGGATCCCGTCCACCGTGGGCCGTGCCGCTTCGATCCGCGCGACCTGGGCCTCGAGGTCCTGGGACTTGCGGCCGGCCTCGTCGAGCTGGCGGCGGATGACGTGCGCCTTCTTCACTTCCCCGTCGAGCAGGCCGGCCTCGGCCGCGAGCTCGTGGACCTGCGTGGCCAGGGCCTTCGTCTGGGAATCCAGATCGCCCACCGTCCGGCTCGACCCCTCCAGGTCCTTGAAGCGGTGCTCGAAGTCCGCGAGCGCACCGCGCAGATCGGCGACATGCTGGCTGACCGATTCGAGGCCCTTGCCCTCGAAGTCGAAGCGCTCGACGGCGTTCTTCATCCCGTCCTGCGCCGCGGTCAGCTCGTGGCGGATGATCCCGACCTGCTCCTCGGTCTGATGCTGGATGTGGATGATCTCGCTGGAACGCTCCAGCACCTGCTCGTGGAGCGCCTTCAGGGCGGTGACCGCGTCCTGCATCGCGCCCAGGCTGTTCTCGTTCTCCTGCTGCTGCCGCACGCCGATGTCGATCTGGCGCATCGAGCGCTCGAGGCTGTCCGCCTGCGAGAGCGCGCGATCGACGGCTTCGCGCTGAGCCTCCAGGGCCGAGGTCTTCTGCGCGAGCGAGTCGCCCAGCGCCTTCAGCGTCCCGAGCTCGCGCTTCACGGCATCGACCGTCTGGCGCACGCCGTCCATCCCGCGCACCGCCTGGTCGACGCCGACGATCCGCCGCTCCTTGTCCTGCAAGTCACGGCCGAGCTCGTCGCGGCGCCGGTCGAGCGCCTCCATCTTCGACATGGCGAGCTTGTGCGCATCCATGAGCCGCTCGTGCTGCTCGCGCAGGCGGGCGAGGTGCTCGCCGGTGCCCTCGACCTGCCCGTGCAGCGCGCCGGCTTCGTCCCGCAGGACCTGGAACGGCTTGTCCACCTCGAGGAACGCCTCCAGGCCGTCCTTCAGGTTCACGGCCAGATCCACCTTCTCGCTCAACGCCTCGAACACCTCGCGGATGCGCTGGGAATCCTCGATCACGGTGGCGAAGCGGGACTCGGCCTGCTGCTGGCCCTGTGCCAGGCCGGCGGAGCGTTCGTCCAGGGTCTGGACCAGCGCCGAGATGGGCGTGACGGCCTCGAAGCGCTGCTCCAGGTCGCGCAGACGCGCGCTCACCGCATCGACGTCGCTGCCGACCCTGACGATCGGCTCGTCGAGCTGCTCGAGCCGGTCTGCCGCCGCGTGCGAGTCGTGGAGCAGGGCCGCGAAGCGTTCGCGCTCCTGGCGGATCTGCTGCAGGAGCACGCGCAGGTCCTCGGCGGATTCCCGGTCCTTGGAGCCGTCGCCGAACATGTTCTTCAGAAGAGAGGCCATCGTGTGCTCCCTGGAACGCGCCGCCCGGCCGGTCCGGTCTGGACCGCCAGTGCTGCGAAGAGATGGAGTTCTCGGTTCCCGCTGCATCCGCCCGGGGACCGGGGTCGCGGTCGTACGGCGAGCGTCGATTGCAAGAGGCAGACCTGTATCGGTAAGCGCCTCCTCCGATTCGTCTTCCGCCCGTCGGGGGAATGACGCGCTGCGCCCGTTCATGGGCAAGCTCAAACCGCAGAGCGACTTCCGGAGAGCGGGCGGCGAGTGGCTCAGTTCGCTCGGAGGGCGGCCCGCCGGATCCGGGCCCGGCACGGGTCCCGCTCGGCGCCCATATTTCCGCCACCGGAGGTGCGGACTTGGCCGACGGCAAGGCAAAGCGCGGGCGCTGCACCGGCAGAGTGCGCCTGTGCCGCAGCGCCGGCGCGCGCGGTCAAGCCGGTGTGATTTCGTCGCCGCCGAGACGGGATTGTCCGACGCGTGTCGCCGGCGCCGCATCCACAAGTGTATGACCGGATATCGTGGAGGAGACATCTCGTCCCTCCCGCTGCAGCGTACGAGCGAGGCAGTCACGCCATGAGATGTCGAGCGCTCCCCTGGTACCTGTTGCTCCTCTTCCTGGCGCTGCCGGCGTTCGCCCGCCCGGTGAAGACCACCGTCGAGGCTGGCCGGTCCGCGCCCGCGTTCAGTCTGCCCGGACGCAGCGGGACGGTCGCCCTGGATTCGCTGAGGGGACGCGTCGTCTACGTGGACTTCTGGGCCTCGTGGTGCGAGCCCTGCCGGCGTTCCTTCCCCTGGCTCAACACCCTGCGCGAGCGCTACGCGGACCGGGGACTCACGGTGGTGGCCATCAACCTCGACAAGGACCGCCGCGCGGCGGACGCGTTCCTCGAGAAGTTCCCCGCCAGCTTCGCAATCGCCTTCGACCCCGCCGGGAAGACCGCCGAGGCGTACCGCGTGTCGGCCATGCCGTCGAGCTTCCTCATCGGGCCGACCGGCGAACTCCTGTCGTCCTGCGCCGGCTTCGACCCGCGGAAGACCGGTGCGCTCGAAGCCCTCATCCAGGAGGCGTGCTCACGATGATTCGATCCCCGGGACGGCTCCTGCGCGGCGCGCTCCTGCTGGTGCTCGCCGGCCTGGCTGGCGGATGCGCCGCGACCGCGGTGCGGCCGTGGGACCGCGACCTGCTCGCCCAGAAACAGATGCGGCTCACACCGGCGCCCATGGTGAGCGCGGTGGACGACCACATCTACTTCAGCAAGGAAGGCTCGATGGGCGGGATGGATGTCGGGGGCGGCGGTTGCGGATGCAACTGACCCCCGCGGGCCGCAGTTCGTCCCTGCGCGCCCGCCTGGGCGCTGCGGCCTGTCTGCTGCTGGCCGCGGGGATGCCGGCCATCGCGCAGGCGGAGTCCGGCGCGACCACGCAGATCGATGCCACCGCGTTGCTCTACGGCGAGCGGAGCCGCACGAACGTGGCCGAGCCCACGGCACGGATCACGCGCCGCTTCGCCGACGGGCAGTCGCTCTCGGCACAGTTCGGCTTCGACGTGATCACCGGGGCGTCGCCGAGCGGCGCAGCACCCAGCGGCACGATCCACACGACCACCAGCGCGTCGGGCACGGTCACCACGAGCCCGGCCGGGCAGGTCCCCCTGAACTCCTTCAAGGACAGCCGCTATGCGGCGGACCTCGAATGGCAGAAGCCGTTCCTGCGCTCCTTCCTCTCCACCATCGGCGGGCACGTCTCGCGGGAGAAGGACTACCAGTCGCTGGGCGCCAACGGGAAGCTCTCGGTGGACCTCCTGCAGCGGCGGACCACGCTGACCGCGGGCGGCGGAGTCAATCGCGACCGGGTCTTCCCGGTGGGCGGGATCCCCGTCGGCCTGTCCGATGGGAGCCTGCCCGCCATGTCGAGCGCCCTGCCGAAGGACGTCTCCACGCTGATGGTCGGCCTGTCCCAGGTGGTCACCCGCAGGTGGCTCGTCGGGCTGAACGCCACACGCACGTTCGAGCGGGGCTACCTGAGCGAGCCCTACAAGGTCCTGAGCGTCCTGGACGGGACCACCGGCCTGCCGGCAGGCCAGCGGACGGAGAAGCGGCCTTCGACTCGCGAGCGGCGGAGCCTCCTCGCCAGCTCGGTCTATCACCTGACCGACGACGTGCTCTCCCTCTCCTACCGCCACTACCGGGACGACTGGCAGGTCCGCTCGCAGACCTTCGACGCGCGTTACCGGCGCGAGCTGGGTAGCGAGCGCTACCTGGAACCGCACCTGCGCTACTACTCGCAATCGGCTGCGAGCTTCTACCGGTCCAGCCTGGTGGACGGCGCGCCGCTGCCGGAGTTCGCGACCGCCGACTACCGCCTGGGAGCACTGAGCAGCGTGACGTTCGGCGCGACCTGCGGATTCCGCCTCCCCGGCCGTCCCGGCGAGTGGACCGTGCGCGCGGAGTACATCCGGCAGTTCGGCGAGGGCCATCCCGACACTGCCGTCGGCATCCAGCGGCAGTTCGACCTCTTCCCCTCGGTCGACATCGGCTCGCTCCTGATCGGCTACTCCATCGAGTTCTGAGTCGAGCCCATGTCCGCGACCCGCCCAGCCGCCAGGCCACCCGACGCCACCGCCGCATCCCTCGAGCGCGTCGAGGACACCTTCGTCGGCCGTTTCGTCGCCATGGCGGGCCCGTGCGAGGTGCTGGTGGACACCGACGACCGCGCGAGCGCCGCGGCGCTGCTGCGCGTGGCCGAGCGGGAGGCGCGGCGCATCGAACACAAGTTCAGCCGCTACCGGCCGGACAACCTCGTGCACCGCATCCATCACTCGGGCGGACGACCGGTCCGGGTGGACGAGGAGACGGCGCTGCTGCTCGATTACGCGGCCACCTGCCACGAGGTCTCGGACGGGATGTTCGACATCACCTCCGGAGCGCTGCGCCGTATCTGGAAGTTCGACGGCGGCGAACGGGTGCCCTCGCAGGCCCAGGTGCAGGAAGCGCTGCGACACGTCGGCTGGCACCGCGTGACCTGGAAGGACTCCACGCTGACCCTGCCGGCGGGGATGGAGATCGACCTGGGCGGAGTCGGCAAGGAGTACGCGGTGGACCACACCGCGGTGTTGCTCGCGGGGCAGACCCGCGATGCGTTCCTCGTGAACTTCGGCGGCGACCTCTTCGCCAGTGGCGCGCGGCGCGGCGCGCGTCCCTGGGGCGTGGGGATCGACGATCCGGAACGGACCGGCCAGGCCGTCCTCTATCACATCGAGTTCGCCCGCGGCGGCCTGGCGACCAGCGGGAACGCCCGGCGCTTCATCCGGCACGAGGGGAAGTGGCTCGGCCACATCCTGGATCCGAAGACCGGCTGGCCGGTCGAGGACGCCCCACGCTCGGTGACCGTCCTCGACCGCACCTGCCTGGAGGCCGGCTCGCTCTCCACGATGGCCTGCCTGCAGGGGCCCCGGGCACGCGAGTTCCTCGAGCAGCAGGGCGTCGAGTTCAGGATCGTCTGAGCTACCGCGGGCGACCGGGCGCGAACGCCTGCGGCCACGCCCCGCCGGATTTCGTGCCGCGCTCCCACCCCGACACCCGGCCGGTTCGACTTTCGACTCGCGGCCCCGCCGCTCCGATGGCATGATGCCCGGCGTCCGCGCCGGCTCTCCAACCCGGCGGACCGGAGGTCTGGTTGGCTGAGTCGAAACGTCCGCCCGCGCTCGACGACCGCGCCGGGGTCATCGGGCTGATCCTGCTGGGACTGCTCCCGGTCGCGGGCCGGTTCGCCTCGCCGACTCTGGCGTGGGGCTTCCACCTGACGGGCTACCTCCCGCTCGGCGCCTGGATCGTCTCGATCGCGGGCTGGGGACTGCTCTTCGTTCCGCCCTGGCGGCGTCTGGTCGAGCATCTCCTCTATGACCGGTTGGGCGGAGCGCTCTTCGGGCCTTCGGCGAAGCGGGCGTGGCTGCCCGCGCTCGGCTTCGTGGCCGTCACGGGCACGGCGTTCTGGCTGCTCTCCACCCCCACGCACCTGCTGGGGGACGGCGTCCTGGTGGGCGAGATGGTGGGCAGGGGCGCGAAGTTCCGCGCCTTCGACGGGATGGACTTCCTCCTCCACCGGCTCGCCCACGAGGCGATCGCTCCCGCAGGCGACCTCGAGGCCGCCTACCGGCTCTACGCCTGGGGCAGTCGTCTGGCCGGACTGCTCGGCGTGCTCGCCGCGATCCTCCTGCTGCGCCGCTGCCGCCTGGCGATCCCCGCCCGCGTCCTGCTGCTGATGCTCTGGCTCCTCTCCGCCGCGACGCTGCTCTACTGCGGCTACGTCGAGTCGTACGGCTTCCTCTCGGTGGCGTTGCTCGGCTTCAGCTGGTCCGGCGCGATGGCGCAGCGGGGCGAGGTCCCACCGTGGGTGCCGGGCGTCTGCTTCGGGCTCGCGCTGTTCCTCCACTCGACGGCGCTGCTCGCCCTGCCGGCACTGGTCTGGCTGGTCCTTCGACCGGCCCCGGCGGGGACCGCGCGCGGCCGCTGGACGCTGAGCCTGCTCCTGCCCGCGATCGTCCTGCCGCTCGCCGCGATCCTCGCCCACGTGGCCCTGGGCTTCGATGCGGCCTGGCTGCACCGCGAGTTCCTCGACGGCTCGAACCAGCGCTCGCTGCTGGTCGCGTGGCGCGGCGCCCACTCGCTGCTCTCCGGAGTCCACTGGATCGACCTCGCCAACTGGGTCCTGCTGGTCGTGCCGGTGCCGGCCTGGCTGATCCTGAGTCGCAGCGCCACCCTGCGCAGGCGCGCCCGCGAGCCCGAACTGACGTTCCTGCTCGTCCAGGCCATCGGCTTCGGGATCGCCCTGGTCCTGCTGGACCGCAAGCTGGGCAGCGCGCGGGACTGGGACCTCTTCGCGCCGCACGTCGCGGCGCTCGGCTGGATCGCGGTGCGGCTGTGGGAGCCGGCGGGCATCGCGCGCGAACGCACGGGGCCGTGGCCCGGCCTGCGCTTCGCCGCGCCCTGGGTCGCGTTCCTGATCGCCTGGCCCTGGTTCGCGGTCAACGCGTCGACGGACGCCTCGCTGCGGCGCTTCGCCGAGGTCAGCGCCGGCTTCGCGCCCTATCAGCGCGCCTACGCGACCCAGGACCTGGCGAAGTACTACCGGGACCGGGGGGACATGGAGCGCTCCGTCAGGCTGTGCGAGGAGAGCGTGCGGATCTTCCCGCGCAACGCGCGCTTCCACGCGCTGCTTGGGACAGACTACATGGCCCTCGGCCGCATCGACGAAGCCCAGCAGCAGTTCGACGAGGCGCTCCGGATCGATCCCGGCAACGGGGTGGTGTTCGACATGAGGGCGAAGCTCGCTCTGCGACGCGGGGACTACGCGACCGCGCTCGACCTCTACCGCAGGCAAACGCGGCTGAGCCCCGGCGATCCCGAGGTCTGGGCGGGCCTCGGCTACGCCGCCGTCCGGGTGGAGAACCTGGAGGAGGCGCGCGACGCCTTCCTGCGCGCGGGCACGCTGGTGGACGACCCGCAGTACGACTATTTCGCCGGCATCGCGTGCGCTTCGCTCGGGCGCTGGGACGAGGCGGTCGGCCGGTTCCAGCGCTCGGTGCGTGGCGGCAGGCAGGGGCTCTACTACTACGGACTGGCCATGACGCTCGAGGGACGGGAAGCCGCGCACCTCGCCGCGGGCCGGGCGGTGGATCCGGTCAGCCTCCGGGCGGCCGCGCAGGCCGCCGCCCGCGCCGTGCAGCTCGCGCCGCAGGACCCCCGTATCGCCCGCTACCGGGACCACATCGCCCGGGTCGTGGCGGGGCAGGAACCCCCGGTCGTCGTGCCCCGGTGACGCTGCCGCACCCCTCCCCCCCCGCCCGCAGCCCCACCACACAACCCCACCTCAAACCCCGCCTCGGCAGTTGCTCAGAAGCCCGAGTCTGGCTACCCTGAATGGCATCCCCCTGATCGGCCTGACCGTCGGCAGCCCGGGAACCCCCTGGGCGCCTCCGACTGGGAGCTTAAGGAGATGGAGCCATGCGCAGACCCGTCCTGTTCGCCCTGATCGCCGTTGCCGTCGTGCTGGCCATCGTCGCCGCCGTGCTCTTCGTGCGGTACCGGAAGGTCTCGACGGACTACACGAACATGCGTCTTGCAGAAGAGACGGCGCGGGTCGGCTACAGCGAGGCCTTCAACGCCATCACCGAGATCCAGGACAGCCTGAACGCCATCGCCATCGGTGACACCACGGTGCAGATGCTGTCGACCGGTGCCCAGTCGGAACTGAAGGTGACCGAAGCGGTGCGGCGCCAGGCGCTCGACCGGGTCAACGTCCTCAACGCGAGCCTGAAGCGCAACAAGGCGAAGCTCCTCAAGCTCGAGGCCAGCCTGCGGAAGAGCGGGGTCAAGGTCGCCAGCCTGGAGAAGATGATCGTCACGCTCAAGCAGACGATGATCGAGAAGGAGGCGATCGTCGCCCAGCTCTCGGGCCAGGTGGACTCCCTGCGGACCTCGGTCACGGGGCTGACGACCGAGGTGCGGCAGGGCCAGGAGACGATCCTGGCGCGGGACCAGTCGATCGAGGAGAAGCGGCGCGAGCTGGCGACGATCTATTACATCGTCGGCTCGAAGAAGGAGCTCAGCACCCTGGGCTTCATCGTGGCGAAGGGCGGCGTGCTCGGCATGGGCAAGACCGTGGAAGCCACCGGCCGTTACACCGAGAGCTACTTCACCTCCATGGACACCGATCAGGAGACCATCATCCCCACCTCGGCGCCCAAGGTGCAGGTCGTGAGCGCCCAGTCCCCGGCGAGCTATGAACTGAAGGCGGTGGGCGGCCAGATGGAGCTCCACATCCTCGATGCGAAGGAGTTCCGCAAGGTCAAGCACGTCCTCCTCATGACGAAGTAGTCGTTCGGCTGGCGGCCGGCTGGACCGGCCCCGACGAGGGCCCGCGGAGATCGTGCCGCGGGCCTTCGTGCTTTCGTCGCCCGTGTGGCGCGTGGGGCGCGACGGACCGGCGCCACGCGCGGAGGTCACCGGGGGGGCGCCACGACCAG
>JANXPZ010000064.1 GCA_025357055.1 Candidatus Eiseniibacteriota bacterium
TCGACGAGGCCGAGGCGCTGATCGTGCTGGACGTCAGCAACCGGCAGCGCATCGGGCGGCTGGCGCCCCTGCTGGACCGGCACCTGATGCCGGTCGCCGTCGTGGACCACCACGTCACGCACGTCCAGGGCTTCGGGCAGGTGAACGTGATCGAGCCCGAAGCCTCGGCCACCGGCGAGATCGTCTACGACCTGATCCGCGAGTCGGGGCGCGAGCTCGATCCGGACCTGGCCGAGGCGCTGTACGTGGCCGTGATGACCGACACCGGCTCGTTCCGCTTCTCGAACACCGACAGCCACGCGCACCGGATGGCCGCGGACCTGCTCACGCACGGCCTCGATCCCCAGAAGCTCCACACCCAGGTGCACTCGCACGCCTCGGCCGCGCGGCTGCGCTTCTTCGGGGAGATCCTGACGGCCCTCGAGCTGACCGATGACGGCCGCATCGTGGTGCTGGACGCGGCGCCCGAACAGTTCCTCAAGCACGGTCTCGTCGGCGCGGACACGGAGAGCCTGGTGGACATGCCGCGGACCATCGCCGGGGTCGAGGCGGTGGTGCTCTTCTCCGAGGTGGAGGCCGGCAAGGTCAAGGTGAGCATGCGCTCGACCGGGCGGATCGTGGTGAACCAGATCGCCTCCCGCCTGGGTGGCGGCGGGCACCCGCACGCGGCCGGTGTGGCGCTGCGCGGCACGCGAGCCGCGGCCCGCGACCTCATCCTGCCCGAACTGCACCGGCTGCTCGCGGCGCTCCCGCCGGGACCGCGGCCGTGAACCTGGCGCCCGTGGCGGTGGAGGCGATCGGGGTCGAGGCCCGGGGCCTCGAACACCTCTACGCGGGACGCCGGGGGCTCGCGGCGCTGAGTTTCGCGCTGCAGGCGCCGGGCGTGGTCGCCATCACCGGGTCGAACGGTTCGGGCAAGAGCACCTTGCTGCGCCTGCTGGCCGGACTGCTGCGCCCGACCGCCGGCCTTTCGCTCGTGACCCTCGCCGGGCGCGAAGTGCCGCCGGCGGAGCGGCGCACGGTGCTGGGCTTCGCCTCGCCCGAGCTGGCGTTCTACGAGGAGCTCTCCTGTCTGGAGAACCTGACCTTCGCCGCCGAGGCCCGCGGCCTGCGCGACCGCATGGCGCCGGCCCTGGCAGCGCTGGAGCGCGTGGGCCTGGGAGCGCGCGCCCGTGACCGGGTGGCCGCGCTCTCTTCGGGGATGACGCAGCGCCTGCGTCTCGCCTTCGCCCTGCTCCTGCGGCCGCCGCTGCTGCTGCTGGACGAGCCGGGCAGTCACCTCGATGAGGAGGGCCGCCTCCTGGTCGAGCGCGTCGTGGACGAGGAGGCCCGCACCGGGCTCGTCGTCATCGCCACCAACGAATCACGGGAGTGGAGACTTGCCGCCCAACGGATCGAACTCCGCGGCCGCGGTCTGGGCCGTACTGCGTAAGGAGTGCCGCAGCGAGTGGCGCACGCGCTACGGGCTGAACGCGGCGCTGCTCTTCGCGGTGAGCACGCTCACCAGCGTCTCCTTCGCCGTGGGCCGGCTGCCGGACCGCTCCGACCTGCTGGCCGCGCTGCTCTGGGTGGTGCTGCTCTTCGCGGCGCTGGCCTCGCTGGCGCACGCCTTCGTGCGCGAGGTCGAGGGGCACACGCTGACGCTCCTGCGCCTGGTGGCCTCGCCGACCGCCATCGCGCTGGGCAAGCTGCTCTTCAACCTGCTCTTCCTCGCCGTGCTCGAGGCCGTGACCGTGCCGTTGTTCCTGGTCCTCATGGGCGGTCCGCCCGTGCACTGGGGGCCGTTCCTGCTGATCCTCGGGCTCGGGAGCCTGGCGCTCGCCGCCACCACCACGCTGGTGGGGGCGGTGGTATCGCAGACCCGCGGGCGCGGGGCGCTCTTCGCCGCGGTCTCGCTGCCCCTGCTGATGGTCGTGCTGGCCGCGAGCGTGAGCGGACTGCGGGCGCAGTGGGACGGCAATCCGGTCGCCACCGAAGCGCGGCTCCTGGCCGCATACGCCGCCGTCGTGCTGGGGGCGAGCGTGCTGCTCTACGATCACCTGTGGGAGGATTGACGTGATCCTGAGGCTGTCGTTGTTCCTGTGGATCGCGGCCGCGATGCTGGGTGGTTTCCTGTGGGCACCGCTGGTCACCGCGCTGGGGGCCAGCACCCGCGTGCTCTACTTCCATATCCCCAGCGCCTGGATCACGGTGCTGGCGCTCGGCTGGTCCATGCTGCACAGCGTCCAGTACCTGCGCACCCGCCGACTGGACCATGACGATCAGGCGGCCGCCGCGGCGGAGCTGGGCGTGCTGTTCTGCATCGTGGCGGCCGTGAGCGGCGCGCTGTGGGCCAAGGCGCAGTGGGGCACCTACTGGAACTGGGACCCGCGCGAGACCACGATCTTCTTCCTGCTGCTCATCTACGGGGCGTATCTCGCGTTGCGCAGCGCCATCGAAGGGGAGGAGAAGCGGGCCCGGCTGGCCGCAGTTTACTCGGTCATGGCATTTGTCACCGTGCCCTTCCTTATCTTCGTGGTGCCGCGGCTGTACGCTACGCTCCATCCGTCGCCCATCCTGCCGCAGCAGGGCGAGCGGGGGGCGATGGATCCGAGGATCCGGATCTGCTTCCTGGCCATGCTCGCGGGCTTCACCGCCCTGTTCTTCTGGATCCTTTCGCTCAGGGTGCGTCTCGTACGATCCGAGCGGCGCGCCCTGTCGGAGTCCGCGGCACAGTCCTGAGCCCCGCGGTGAACGTGTTCGGGAACGCGATCATCCGAACAGACCCTCAGCGGGGCCCGGCCCCGGGGAGAGTGGACCGTGAACGGCAACCTGGTGGTACTCGGCGTGGCGCTGCTGGTGTGGGGACTGCTGTTCCTCTACCTGCTCCGGCTGGAGCGCCGCATCCGTGACCTGGAGAAGCGATGAACGTGAAGGTCATCCTGGCCCTGGCGCTCGTGGCGGTCGGCTCCGCCGTGGGCGTGACGAGCTTCAAGAAGTCGGTGACGCCCTACCTCAGCTTCGCCGAGGCCCGGCGGACCGCAGGGCTCGTGCAGGTGAACGGTGAGATCGCCGACAAGAACTACGTCCTCAAGCCGCTGGAGCAGTACATGGAGTTCAAGCTGAAGGATCAGAAGGGCGAAGTGATGCCGGTGGTCTATCACGGCACCATCCCCGGGAACTTCGACCAGGCCACCATGGTGGTGGCCATCGGACGCTACCGGGAGGGCCGTTTCCTGGCGGAGCAGTTGCTGGTGAAGTGCCCCTCGAAGTACCAGGCCGAGGCGGACAAGCAGAAGGCCGCCCGCTCTTGAACCCGGGACAGATCCTCGACTGGCTCGCTTTCCTGGCCTCGCTCACGGCCGGGCTCGCGTGGCTCGCCGCCCTGGCGGGCGGCAGCCCGAACGCGGGGCGTGCGGCCCGCGTGGCCTTCCGCATCCAGTGGCTCGCGCTGAGCGCAGCCGGAGCGTTCCTCTGGCTCGTGATGTTCCGCCACGACTTCCACTACCAGTACGTGGCCTCGTACTCGTCGTTCGCGATGCCGGCGCACTACATCTTCGCCGCCTTCTGGGGTGGCCAGGAGGGCACGTTCCTGCTCTGGGCGCTGCTCACGGCGACGCTCGGCCTCGTGCTGATGCGGCTGCGGCACCCGCTGACCGAGACGGCGATGGCCTTCCTGAACCTGCCGCTCATCATGCTCGGACTGGTGAGCGTGATGCGCGGGCCGTTCCTGATGTTCCCGCCGGGGCGGATGCCCGTGGACGGACAGGGACTGAACCCGCTGCTCCAGGACCCGTGGATGACCATCCACCCGCCGGTGCTGTTCATCGGCTTCGCCGCGCTCACCGTGCCGTTCGCCATCGCCATGGCCGCGATGGTGAAGCGCGACTGGGACGGCTGGGTGAAGCCGGCCCTGCCGTGGGTGGTGCTCTCGACGGCGGTGCTGGCCACGGGCTTCGTCATGGGCGGGGTGTGGGCGTACCGCGTGCTGGGCTGGGGCGGCTACTGGGGCTGGGACCCGGTCGAGAACGGCTCGCTCATCCCCTGGCTCGCGAACGTGGCGCTGCTGCACGGGCTGCTGGTGCAGCGCGTGACCGGCAGCCTGCGGCGGACCAACCTGGTCCTCGCCGTGACCTCCTACGTGCTGGTGCTCTACGCCTCGTTCCTGACCCGCAGCGGCGTGCTGGCCGACTTCTCGGTGCACTCCTTCGCCAACCTCGGGCTCACCAGTTTCCTGCTCACCTTCCTGTTCGGGATCATGATCGCCGGCTACGGGCTGCTCCTCTTCCGCCTGCGGGAGATCCCGGGATCGCTGCAGCGGGTCGGAGGCTTCTCCCGCGAGTCCATGATGTGGCTCGGGCAGTTGGTGCTGTCGCTCATGTGCGCCCTGATCGCGATCGGGATGAGCGCTCCGCTCATCACCCGCCTGTTCGGGCCGCCGTCGAACGTACAGACCTCGTACTACAACCTGGTGAACGCCCCGCTCGCGATCGTCATGGGCCTGCTGCTGGGAGTCGGTCCGCTCATGCGCTGGCGCCGGCAGGACCCGCAGGCGCTCCTGCGCGCGGCGCTGCCGGCGCTGGTGCTGGCGATGGCGCTCACCCTGATCATCGTGGTGCGCGGGGTGCGGGACGCCATGCCGGCGGGCGTCATCTTCGCCGCGATCTTCGCGCTGACGTCCAATACCGTGGTCGCGGCTCGCGGCTTCCTGCTCGGCTGGCGGCACGGGGCCGCCGCGCTGGCGCACATGGGCGTCGCCATGCTGCTGGTCGGGGTCGTGGCCTCGAGCGGCTACGGCGTGGCCGCTCAGGTGCAGCTGCCGCAGGGCGAGGAGCGCCAGGCGCTGGGCTACTCGCTCACCTACCAGGGGCGCGTGAAGGAGCCCGACGGCAAGGGCCACGTCCGGATCGTCGTGAACTCGCGGGAGGGCCGCTTCGAGGCCACGCCCGCGCTCTACTGGAGCGAGTTCAACCAGGGTTACATGAAGAAGCCGCACGTCGAGCGCTACCTGACCCACGACGTCTACCTCTCGCCGCTGGAACTGGTGGGCGAGGAGGGCGGCCCGGAAGGTGACGGGGGCGGCGCCGTATGGCTCGCGCCCGGAGAGACCCGGAAGGTGGGCTCGACGAGCTACACCTTCGAGGGCATCGATCCGCAGATGGGCCCGATCGTGCGCCTCGCCGCACGGCTGCGGGTCGAGCTGAATGGCCGCACGGTGCCTGCGCGCCCGGTGCTGGAGATCAACACCGCCACCGGCTCGCGCAACAGCGTCCCGGCCTATCTGCCGGGCGGTTCCTCGGTCGAGATCGTGGACGCCGAGCCGGGCAGCGGGCGTGCGGCCCTGGTGCTGCCGGGGGGCGGGCAGCCCGGCGCGGGCGACGTGCTGGCGGTGGAACTGAGCACCAAGCCGTTCATCAACCTTGTCTGGCTGGGCTCGATCCTGATGCTCGCGAGCACGTTCCTGATCGTGTTCCGCCGTACGCAGGAACTCGAGGTCGCAGGCCCGCCGGAGGGGGCGAAGACCGCGTAGCCGGCGGGGCGAAGGCCGCAGGCGAAGGGCGGGAGCCCGGGAGCGATCCAACGCCCGGGCTCTTTTCACACTTGGCAACTGCACGGATGTGCAGTACCTTCGGTCCGGTGTCCAGACCGGCAAGGTTCGAATCGCTCAACGACCCCGTGGACGTGCTCACGGTGTTCGTGGACGGCAAGGTCAAGCCCCTGCGCTTCCGCTGGCAGGGCCGGGTCATCCGCGTCCGCAAGGTGAGCGGCGAGTGGACCCGCCGAGAAGGTCAGGCACTGCTGCGCTATTACGCGGTCGAGGGCGCTCCGGCCGGGACCTACGAGCTCTGTTTCGACGCCCGGGGCCCGGGCTGGATCCTCTCGCGGGCCTGGCCCGCAGGGGCATGAAGAAGGAGGAGGGGCCGCCGCGGTTCCGCGGCCGCCAGGCAACGTCATGTGGATATTGCTCGCGGACATGGACGCATTCTTCGCCTCGGTCGAGCAACTCGACCATCCTCACCTGAGGGGCAGGCCCGTCGTCGTCTGCGGCGACCCGGGGCGGCGCGGTGTGGTGACCGCCGCCTCGTACGAGGCACGTCCCTCGGGGGTGCGGGCCGGGATGAGTCTCACCGAGGCGCGCCGCCTCTGTCCCGGGGCCGAGTACGTCGAGGGCCATCCGTCGCGCTACGTCGCCCTCTCGCTCCAACTGCTCGACCTGTATCTGTCTTTCACGCCGGACGTGGAGCCCTTCAGCGTGGACGAGGCGTTCCTCGGGCTGGATCCGAAGGTGGCGACACTCGAGCAGGCCGAGGCCGTGGCGCGACGAGTGCAGAGCGCAGTGGACGAGCGTTTCGGGCTCGCGGTGTCGGTCGGCGTGGGCCCGAACAAGCTGGTCGCCAAGCTGGCGGCGGGAGTCGGGAAGCCGCGCGGCCTGACCGCGCTGGACGAGGAAGGCTTCCGCCGGACCTTCTGGCCGCTCGAGGTGCAGGAGTTGTGGGGCGTGGGACCGAAGCTCGCCGGGCGCATGCGGTCGCTCGGGATCATGACCGTCGGCGATCTCGCCCGCGCCCCCATCCAGTCCCTCAAGGCCGCCTTCGGCGTGGTGGGCCCCTCGCTGCGCGAGGCCGCCTGGGGGAGGGACGACACGCCGCTGGTGCCCTGTCATCAGGGCGCGGACCCGAAGTCCATGGGGCACGAGGTCACGCTCTCGGTGGACTCGGCCGAGCCGGCCTTCCTCGAGGGGACGCTGCTCCGGCTCGCCGACCAGGTGGCCCGCCGCCTGCGCAGCGAGGGCTTCGTCGGACGGACCGTGACCCTGAGGCTGCGCGACGAGCGCTTCGTGACCATCACCCGGCAGCGCGCGCTGGAAGGCTACACCGACGACCATCGGCTCATCTTCGAGACCGCGCGCGCCCTGTGGCGTGCCCACTGGCGGGGCGGACCTCTGAGGCTGCTGGGCGTCAGTGTCTCGGCGCTCGAGCCGCACGGGGAACACCCGCAGGTGGAGTTGTTCGAGGAGGACCGGCGCGAAGACCGCCTGACGAAGACGCTCGACCTGCTGCGCGACCGCCTGGGCGAGGCCGCGCTCGTCCCCGCCGGCTCGCTCACCCACCGGCGCGCCCTCGGCCACGTGCCCTTCGGCACACACCCGGCGCGCGGCCGCGAAGGCGCGGAATGAGCAGTGGCGATCTGTTCACGGGTTTCCCCGGGGAGGAATCGCCCCGCCCCGCCGACCCCGGCCGGAACATCTTCGTCGGGACCTCGGGCTATTCCTTCGCCGACTGGGTGGGCCCCTTCTACCCGCCGGGCACGCGGCCGGGCGACTTCCTGCCCTTCTACGCCCGGCACTTCGACACGGTCGAGGTCAACTCCACCTACTATCGCGTGCCGTCTCCCCGCGCGATCGAGCAGATGGAGCGCAGGACCCCTGCCGGCTTCCGCTTCATGGTCAAGCTGAACCAGGCCATGACCCATGAGTGCTCGCTGGAGCCGGGCCTGGTGCGCGACTTCCGCGCCGCGCTCGAGCCGCTCAAGGCCGCTGGCAAGTTCGACGGCCTGCTGGCGCAGTTCCCCTGGGGCTTCCGCCGCACCCGGGAGAACGAGTCACACCTCGCCGCCCTGCGCGCCTCGCTCGCGGGCGAACCTTTGTTCATCGAGTTCCGCCACGCCTCGTGGGCCACGCCCGACCTCGCCGCCTGGCTGCGGGAGCGACGCCTCGGCTTCTGCGCGGTGGACGAGCCGCGGCTCGAGAGCCTCATGCCCCCCGTGACCATGTTGACCGGGGACGACGCCTACGTGCGCTTTCACGGCCGCAACGCGAGGAACTGGTGGGGGAGCCGGTCCTCCGCCGCGGCGGGTGCCGCGCCCCGGGAGACGGGGGCGGCGTCCGGGGATCGTTACGACCACGACTACCGCGCCGACGAGCTGAAGGAATGGGTCCAGAAGGTGCGCGAGCTCGCCGGTCAGGCGCGGCGCACCTATCTCTTCTTCAACAACTGCCACGCGGGGCACGCGGCGCGCAGCGCGAAGCTCATGCAGGAACTTCTGAGACAGCAGGGCCTGCGCGCCTAACCTCCACCCCCCGGCTCGCTCCGCGGCGAAGCGAGCGCCGGGTGCCGTCCCTGCAGGAACTCCTCGCACTCGCGCACGTCCTTGATGCTGCCGAGGAAGAGCGGGGTGCGCTCGTGGAGCGAGGTGGGCGCGATGTCCATGATGCGACGCAGGCCATCGCTGGCCGCGCCGCCCGCCTGCTCCGCGACGAAGGCGAGCGGGGCCGCCTCGTAGAGCACGCGCAGCTTCCCGTTCGGGGTCCTGCGGCTGGCGGGGTAGAGGAAGATGCCGCCGTAGAGCAGGTTCCGGTGGAAGTCCGCGACCAGCGAGCCCACGTAGCGCCCGGTGTACGGATGCCGGTTCGTGGCATCCTCGGACTTGAGCCAGTCGACGTAGCGCCGCACCTCGTCGGACCAGAAGGTGTAGTTGCCCTCGTTGGTGCTGTAGATGTGGCCGCGCGCCGGCGTGCGGATGTTCGGCTCGGAGAGCAGGAACTCGCCGATGCTGGGCTCGTAGGTGAAGCCGTGCACGCCGCTGCCCGTGGTGTAGACCAGCATGGTGCTCGAGCCGTACATCACGTAGCCCGCAGCCACCTGCCGCTGTCCGGGCTGCAGGCAGTCCAGCATCGTGCCGTTGCCCTCGCGGGTGATCCGCGGCAGGATGGAGAAGATCGTCCCGATGTTGACGTTGGCGCCGATGTTCGAGGAGCCGTCGAGCGGGTCGAAGTTGACCACGTAGTTGCCCTGCCGCCGCCCCTGCAGCACGGGCACGATCCCCTCGTCCTCCTCGGATGCGAGCACGGCCAGCTGGCCGGTCGATCCCAGCAGGCGGTGCAGGGTCTCGTGGGCGTAACGGTCGAGCCGCTGCACCCGCTCCCCGTGCACGTTCTCCTCGCCGGTCTCGCCGATGATGTCCACGAGCCCCGCCCGGACCACCAGCCGGTTGATCATCTTCGCAGCCAGGGCGATCTCCATCAGGAGGTCGGTGAACTCGCCCGAGGCCTCCGGATGCTGATCCTCCTGCTGGAGGATGAACTGCGACAGGGGCAGCGCGGTCTTCAGCTCCATCTAGTCGGCCAGCCCGGTGACGTCCTCGTGGCCGCGCACGCTGCCGGCCGCGCCCAGCACCGGGTACGAGCCCGGCACGAACGGCGCATGCTTCGCCGCCACCGCCGCCGTGCCCGGGACCTGGAGCTTCTGCAGCAGGAAGAGGAAGCGGTCCTCGAGCGACTTGGCGATCGCTGCGCGCACCGGCGCCGGCAGGCTCCAGAGCTCGCGCTTGAACAGGCCGCTGGCCTTCTTGCGCGCCTTGTAGAAGAACTGCTCGTCGCTGTCGCCCGCCTTGCGCTCGTCGGCGGCCACGGTGCGCAGGCGCTCGTAGATCGCGTGCTTGAGATCGGCGGGGAAAGCCGGGTGGTCGAAGATCATGTTCTGGAACTCGGTCGCCAGGTGGATCTCGATGCAGCCGAGCCGCGGGAAGTGATCGAACAGCTCGGCCGGCAGGGTCGAGGCGCCGTGCTGCACGGCACCGCCCATCCCGTAGCGCTCGACCGCCAGCTTCGAGAGCGCTTCGATCACGCCGAAGTCCACCTTGACCTGCGCCATGGTCCCGTCGGGCAGCGGCACGCCGCCGTGGGAGGTCCCGGTCTGGATCGAGATCTTGCTGATGCCCTCCATGCCGGGGGCGAGGCGCGCGAGCTCCGCGAGGTAGACCTTCATGTAGGCGTTGAGCTCGTCCGGTGTCGAGTTGTGGCCGCCGACCTCGCCGATCTCGCCGCCGATCGAGATGGTCACGCCCTTCGGTTGCAGCCCGCGGATGAAGGCGGTGAGCCCGGCGCACAGAGTGCCGTTGAGCTCCTGCTGGGCCTCGTGACCGTCCTTCGAGAGGTCCACCAGGGTCGAGGTGTCGATGTCGATGTTGTAGAAGCCCGCGGCGACCGCCTCGCGGCCCATGTCGCGCACCGCCTGCAGCTCGGCCTCGGCGCCGGCGGCGTACTTCTTCGCGTTGACCTGGAAGTGGTCGCCCTGGATGAAGACCGGTCCCTTGCAGCCCTCGCGCAGGGCCGCGGCGAGCATGACGAAGGTGTACTCGGCCGGCCGCTGGTCCGTGTAGCTGCACTCGGAGCGGGCGATCTCGCAGATCACCGCACCGGCGTCCAGCGCCTTGCGTGCACGCATCAGCGCCCGTGCGGTGTCATAGGACATGCCGCGGATGTTGAAGGCGGGCACGGTGAAGCTCGCCGGCAGTTCGCGCCGGCCGCGCGCGGAGTAGAGGCCATGGATGGATGCCGGGTAGATGCCGGCCGCGCTGGCCTGCTTCAGCACCGCAGTGCGCGCCTGGTCGCGCAACTCCCCGATGCCGAACACCCCGGTCCAGACGAGTCCGTCAAGGGCGTCGTGGTTGCCCGTCGCGAGGGCGGCCGTGGCGTGGCGGATCTCTTCGAGGCTCTTGAGTTCCATGGGTCTCTGGTCTCCTGTGCGAGCACGGCGGCCGTGGCAAGTGAATGCGGGCCACGGCGCCGAAAGGGTCCGTGGGCTGCGCAAAGTCGGCCGCAGTATAGCCTCATGCGCCGATGCGCTGCTACACGGCGGACGAGGGTGCGCGAGGCGCGTCAGACCAGCCGCCCGTCGTCCGCCAGGCGGTCCCATGGGCCATGCGGTTGACACCGCCACACCGAGTCGCTTCAATCGCGGCGGTCCCGTACGTCCAACCATCGAGGAGCCCGCGTGAGCGTCCCTGCCGAAGACTCGCCGCCGCCCTTGCCTGCGCCCCCCGTGGGGGTGGACAGCGAGGTCGGGCCCGGGGACGACGACGGGCTGTTGTGGGCGACGCTGGCCCGCTGGCGCGCGGAGCGCCGGCGCTTCGCCCTGCTCACGGTGGTGGACACGCGCGGCTCGACGCCGCGCAAGAGCGGCGCCCACGTCCTGCTCGCGGAGGGCGGCGAGAGCGTCGGCACGCTGGGCGGGGGCGCGATCGAATACGAGGCGCTGGAGCAGGCGCGCGCGGTGCTGGCACGGGGCGGGACGGCGCTCTTCCGGCGCCACCTGTCGCAGGATCTCGGCATGTGCTGTGGAGGGGAGATGAGCATCTTCATCGAGGCCGTGGAGCCGAAGCCCAGGCTCTTCGTCTTCGGGGCGGGTTACATCGGCAAGCCGCTCGTGGCCATGGCCACGGCCTGCGGCTTCGAGGTCACGATCGTGGATGGCCGCAGCGAGTGGGCGGATCCGGCGCGCTTCCCCGGCGCTGCGGTGCGCTGCCAGGATCCCGAGGACGCGGCGCGCGCGCTCGACCTCGTGCCCGGCGACTACGCCTGTGTGGTGACGCACGACCACGCGCTCGACCAGCGCCTGGTGCAGATCCTGATCCGCCGCCCGCTGCGCTTCCTGGGCATGATCGGGAGCCGGGCGAAGCAGCGCAAGTTCATCCAGCGCCTGCGCGGGCATGGCCACAGTGAGGAGGAGATCGCCCGGCTGCACACGCCGCTGGGGCTGGCGATCGGTGCGGCCACGCCCGAGGAGATCGCCGTGAGCGTGCTCGCGCAGTTGATCGCGGTGCGGCGGGGAGTCTCGATCGAGCCCGGCTGGGAGTCGCCTTCGGGCGTGCCCGCGGCGGGGGAGGAAGTGGACCCGGCCGTGATCCGGCCCGCGCAGAGCGCGGGTGCCGCGGATCCGGCCACGAAGGAGGGTGAAGGCTCATGATGGTCGGCGTGCTGTTGGCGGCCGGCGCCTCGACGCGGATGGGGCGGCCGAAGGCGCTCGCGAAGACGGGCAGGAAGACGAGCCAGGAGAGTTACATCGCGCATGGCGTGCGCAACCTGTGGTGCGCCTGCGACACGGTGGTCGTGGTCCTGGGAGCCAACGCGAAACTGATCCGCAAGCGCACCGAGGAGGAGTTCGTGCGCCTGGTGGAGACCGGCTGCTTCGACCAGGAGCTGCACGCGGCGCACCGGCACAAGGCGCAGAAGCTCGAGGTGCGCTTCGTCGTGAACCGCGCCTGGAAGCAGGGCATGTACTCCTCGGCCCGGGTGGGTCTCGAGGCCGCCCTGAAGTATGCGCCGGCGGGACTCTTCGTGCTGCCCGTGGATCATCCCTCGGTCCGCCCCGCCACGGTGCTGGACCTGGGCACGGTGATGGCCCAGGCCATCCACGCCGCGCGCGGCCCGGTCCGCAAGCCGGTGGTCCGGCGCGCCCCGTTCTCCTACGCGCTGGTGCCGCGCCTGCGCGGCCGCCGCGGCCACCCCATCGTGCTGACCAGCGCGCTCGCGCGGGCCATCGTGAAGGACAAGGAGGCCGGGCACCTGAGCGATGCCGTGCGTCGCAGCGCCCGCCTGGTGGGCTACCTGGACGTGCGCGACGCCGGGATCACGCGCAACGTGAACCGCCCGGGGGATTGAGCGTGCGAACGGAGCACCGATGAACCGCCGACCGCTGGTCGCGGTCTTCGGCAGCAGCACCATCCGCGAGTCGGGCCCGGAGTCCCGCGAGGCCGAGGAACTCGGGCGCCGGCTCGCCGTGGCCGGGGCCGACGTCATCACCGGCGGCTACGGCGGCGCCATGGCCGCCTGTTCGCGCGGCGCCCACGAAGCGGGTGCCCACGTGGTGGGCGTGACGGTCGATCTCTTCGAGGGCCGGGCCCCGGTGAATCGCTGGGTGAAGGAACGTGTCCACACGAACGACCTGTTCGAGCGATTGCGCACCATCATCGGCCGGGCGGACGCGTTCATCGCGCTCTCGGGAAGCGTGGGCACGCTCGCCGAGATCTTCCTGACCTGGAACCTGCTCATGGCGAAGGGGCATCCAGCCGCTCCGCTCGTGCTGCTCGGCGCGCCGTGGAAGGGCTGGCTCGAGGCCCAGCGCGAGCCGGGCCTGGTGCTGCCCGAATTGTTCGCCTACGTGCAACTCGCGGACACGCCCGAGCAGGCCGCGCGGCTGGCGCTCGAGGGCGCTGCTCCGCCGAGCGCCTGAACCCCGCGGCCACCGCCCGCGGCCCGACTCGGAGACCGGGATGAACCCCACCACCGCCGCCCACGACCCGCTCCTCGCCTGGCGCGAGGAATTCCCCACCGTGGAGACCACGCTCCACTTCGCCTCGCACACGCTCGGCGCGATGCCTCGCGGGGTGGAGGATGCCCTGCGCCGCTACGCGTTGCTGTGGCGCACGCGCGGCATCCGGGCGTGGGAGGACGAGTGGTTCCGCCTGCCCATGGAGACGGCCGGCGTGCTGGCCTCGATCCTGGCCGCGGAGCCCGGCACGGTGACGATGTTCGAGAACGTCACGACCGCGCAGTCCGTCGCGCTCTCGGGGGTGGACTTCGCCGGCCCGCGCGACCGCCTGGTCTGCACCGCGGAGGACTTCCCCTCGGTGCTCTACCTCTACGAGGGGCTGGCGCGGCGCGGGGCCGAGGTGGTGCGCGTGCAGGCGAAGCCGGCGCCCGGCACGCCCGCGGGCGTGGCCCCGCGGCACATCGAGGTGGCGGACCTGGTCGCCGCGATCGACGAGCGCACGGCGGTGGTCGCGCTCTCGCACGTCCTGTTCCGCACGGCGGAACTGCTCGACCTCGAACCGGTCGTGCGGCGCGCACACGAGTGCGGGGCGCTGGTGCTGGTGGACGCCTATCAGTCGGTGGGCACCGTGCCCGTGGAGGTGGCCGCTCTCGACCTGGACCTGGTCACGGGCGGCTCGGTGAAGTGGCTGTGTGGCGGTCCGGGCGCCGGCTGGCTCTATGTCAGCCCGCGGCTGCGGGACCGGTTCGAGCCCGCGGTGACGGGCTGGTTCGCGCACGCCGAGCCCTTCGTCTTCGACCCGGGACCGATCCGCCGTGACCCGGGCGCGCGCCGCTTCTACACGGGCACGACCTCCGTAGTGGCGTACGCCGCAGCGCGGCCGGGCTACGAGATCGTGGCCCGCATCGGCGTGCCGGCGATCCGCGAGAAGTCGCTGCGACAGACCGGGCGCATGATCGCGCTCGCCGACGAGTACGGCTTCCGCGTGGCTTCGCCGCGTGTTCCGGAGTGTCGCGGCGGCACCGTGTGCCTCGACCTGCCGCACGCCGCCGAGGTCTGCCAGGCCTTGCTGGCGGGCGACGTGCTGCTCGACCATCGCCCGGGCGTGGGCCTGCGGCTCGCGCCGCACTTCTATACCAGCGACGACGAGGTGGAGCAGGTGATGCGGCGCGTGCGCGAGGAGGTCCGCCGCCTGGAGCGCTGATCTCACGCTCTGCTACATTGCCGCCCTCGACTTGCCACGACCCACGCAGCAGGAGGCCCAGCCATGGACTCGACCGGTGCCGCCCGGCCCCTCAGTATCATCCGCGAGCCGAAGGTCTTCCTGGTGGGCCGCCAGGTGACGGACCCCGGAGCCATCGAGGGCTTCCTCGCGGTACACGAGCTGACCTGGACCACCGACACGGAGGTCGGCGCCGAGGCGCTGGCCGAGATGGCCGGGCGGCTCTGCTACCTGTCCTACGGCAAGGGCCGCAGGACCAACCGCGAGTTCCTCGACCACCTCATCGAGGTGGGGCACGGCTCGGTGCTGGAACATGCCGTGTGGAGCTTCGTCATCACCGGCGTGTCGCGCTCGCTCACCCACGAGCTGGTGCGGCACCGGGCGGGCTGGGCCTACTCGCAGCTCTCGCAGCGCTACGTGAACGAGTCGGAGTCGCCCTACGTGGAGCCCGACGTCATCGCGGACGATCCAGCCCTGCACGCCATCTGGACCGGGGCGGTGAACGAGGCGCGCAGCGCCTACGACCGGCTCGTGGCCGGGCTCGAGCGGCACTACGCCGATGAGCCCGACGCCACGCTGCGCCGCAAGCTGGCCCGCCAGGCGGCGCGCTCGGTGCTCCCGAACGCCACCGAGACCCGCATCTTCGTCACCGCCAATGCGCGGGCGTTGAGGCACTTCATCGAGATGCGCGGCTCGGCCGCGGCCGACGTCGAGATCCGCAAGGTGGCGCTCCAGTTGCTCGACCTCATGCGGCAGGAGTCGCCCGCGCTCTTCTCGGACTACGAACGCGTGCCGCTGCCCGACGGGGGAGAGGCCGTGCGCACGATCCACCCCAAGGTCTGAGCGGCGGGGGCTCCGGCCCCGGGCACGTCGGGCGCCTGCGCCGTTCTCCGCTCTTCCGGCGCGTCCGACGTGACGGCAGGGGCCGACGGTAGTAGGCTAGGTCGCCGTCAATCGACCCCGCGCGCTGGACGCGTCGGGAGGGCCCGCGCGCCGCGATCCAGGATCCCGGCGCCTCGACCGATTCGCACGGGAATCTCGCCACGGAGCGTGTGACCATGTGGAAGACCTCGTCCGGCAGCACCGGGCGCCTGCTGCAGCTCTGCCTCGGCTACTTCTCCCTCTACGTCCTCAACGGCATGGCCGCCAAGGTCTTCACCGGCGGCTACCCGTACAAGATGCCGGAGATGGCCTACCTCTTCAACAACACGCTGGGCGGCAGCGCCATCGCGCTGCTGGTGGTCTTCGTGCTGGGCTGGTACAAGCTCAAGTCCAACCGCCTGGAGAAGTGGGGCCCATTCACCGTCCCCTCCGAGGCCGCCTACATCATCCCCTCCGGCATCTGCACGGCCGTCGTCATCCCGACCACCACGCTGATGTACACGCTGCCCATCTCCGTCATGGTGGCCATGGTCATCATGCGGGGCAGCATCATCGTGATCAGCCGGCTGATCGACGCGGTGCAGATCCACCAGGGCATCCTCAAAAAGCGCGTCTACGGCGAGGAGAACTGGGCGGTGCTGTTCGCCCTGCTGGCGGTCGCCACCAACGTGGTGCTGAGCCCGGTGGTCACCTACCTCGAGGGCCAGGGGATCGAGGCCTCGCGCATGCTGGGGCTCAAGCCCGGCGCGCTGGCGGGTAGCTTCGACTTCCTGCGCTCGCCCCAGGCGATGACCATCATGGGCTGCTACATCACCGCCTACACCATCCGCATCTACATCATGAACTACTTCAAGAACACCCGGGCCAAGGGCGTGCCGCTCGACAACCAGGGCTTCATCGGCGTCGAGCAGATCGCCGCGAGCCTGACCATGGCGGGCATGGTGGCCCTGTTCTTCTTCGGCGCGCCGGCCTTCGGCTGGACCTCCAAGCCGATCGTCGACTTCCGTGCCGCGGTCACGCAGCCCAGCCTGGGCGCGTTCCTGACCGGCCTGCCCTACGGCGCGCTGGCGTTCTTCTCGGTCTTCATCTTCATGTTCAAGGGGCGCACCGCCACCTTCGCCGGGCTGGTGAACCGCCTGACCTCGCTGCTCGCCGGCACGGCGGCGACCCTGCTGATGTTCTTCGTCTTCAAGGCCAAGTTCCCGTCGGTGCAGGACTGGGTCTCGGTGGGATTCATCCTGGTCGCGGTCTACTTCCTGAGCCTGGCCGAGAAGCGGCGGATGACGGAGCTGGCGAAGGAGCCCGCGGCCTGACCGCGGGGGGGACGAGACCGGAGGTCGCGATGAGATCCCTCCAGGAGGCGGTCGGGCGCGAGTTGATCTGGAAGCCCCGCGGCCTGCTGTCGCGCACCTGCGACCTGGTGGACCCGGAGGCGGGCGCCGCCGAACCCTACGCCACGCTGGTCTGGCGCGCCGGGTTCGTGATGCAGGCGCCGGCGGAGGCGCAGTCGGGCGATGGCAACTGGTACTTCCTCCACCGGGGCTTCTTCCACCAGAACGTTCGCGTCCTGGCCGCGGACGGCAAGACTCCGGTGGCCACGCTGAAGCGCTACTGGCGGCGCGGTGTCCTGCGTTTCGAGGACGGCAGGGAGTTCGTCTGGCGGCGGCAGGCATTCTGGAGCCCTTCGTGGCGGTTCGAGGACACCAACGGCACCGCCGTGGTGCGCTTCCAGTGGCGGTTCGCGCTGCCGCGCAGCAGGACCCGGGTGGAGTTCGAGTCCGCCGCCGCTCCGCCCACTGACCGGGCGCTGCTGGCCTGCCTGGGCTGGTACATGGTGCTCATGTCCCGGCGGCGGCACGCTGCCTATGGAGCCAGCTAGATCGTAGTGAGGCAGGGCAGGCTGTCGGGACGAGCGGAACAGTGCCTCTTGCAGCCGGCAAGAAGCCTCGGCGGAGTCCTGCTGGGCGTCCAGATGTGGAACGCTTCGTTGTGCTGCAATCGATTGCAGCTCTGGAACCGGGCTTGCGTTGCTACTGCCCGTACATTGAAAGGTTGACTTCGGCCGAGTCCGCTCGGTAGGTTCCGCATCGGAAGCGGCGGCCATGGAGGGGCGGCCGAGGACGGCAGACGGCCTGCAGCCAAGGGGCCGCGCAACGAGACCAGGGAGGGTGACCATGTCCCGCGTACATCCCGGCCCGGCGAAACGATCCCTTCCCAACATCGCTAGGCCTTGGCTGTGTCCAAGGCGTTCGGCCCGGGGTGAGATTCCCCGGTGGTAGTCCTGACGGTCGGAGTGGGCCGCCCGGCCGTCGTCGGCAAAGGCCCTGGTGACCTTAGAGGTGAGTTGGTCGTTCCTCGAAGTGGTGGCGGAACGCAGGCCCCAAAGCCGGTCCGACCGCCAAGTCTGACCCCAGAAGTGGAGGAAACAAAGATGCGGAAGCTCGGAATCGTTCTCGCTGCGCTCGCTTGCCTGTCGTTCGTCGTCGTTCCGGTCGCCTCGGCCGCCGGTCTCAACTGGGGCGTGGGCGCGAATCTCGGTTTCAACATCTACACGCCCGACAGCAAGTACGCGCCGGCCGACAAGGCCATCACGACGTTCGGGTGGCCGACCGGTGGGCTCCGGTTCAGCTTCACGGGCGAGAAGCCGATGCACGAAGTCTACCTCGAGACCAACCTCTCCTACGTGTCGTATGAGGACGCGGGATCGGTCCACGACTTCATCGTGAGCGGCAACTACCAGTTCAACTTCGACATGAAGGGCGCGGCGGTTCCCTACCTGACCGCTGGTGTCGGCATCGACATGTATGGCCAGAAGCCCAAGACGGGTACTGGTGTCAGCACCTCCTCCATGCTCTTCGGCGGCGGCGTCGGCATCGCGCACCACATGGGCAATGGTTGTGGCCGGCTGCGTGCCGAGGTCCGCTACGACATGTTCGCCGAGGGGAAGGATGGCGAGGAAGTCATCATCCCCAAGGCCGGCGAGATCGGCGTCAAGCTCGGTTTCGACCTCTGGGACAAGAAGTAGTCTTCAGGCAATCACACGACCGTCCGGCTTCCCACGGGAAGCCGGACGGTTTCTTTGGTACGGGTGGGGTGGTCCGTGCGGAGTGTCCGCGAAGCGCAGGCCGCCGGTTCGCCCGCCCGGCCATGCGCTACCGGTACGCCGCGATCCCCGTGATGTGCTCGCCCAGCACCAGGGTGTGGATGTTGTGCGTGCCCTCGTAAGTCTTCACCGACTCCAGGTTGCACATGTGCCGGATGACCGGGTACTCCGCGGTGATGCCGTTCGCACCGAGGAGGTCGCGGGCCTCGCGGGCGATGTCGAGCGCGATCTCGCAGTTGTTGCGCTTGGCCAGCGAGATCTGGGCGGGCGTGACCTTCCCCTGCTCCTTGAGCCGGCCGAGTTGAAGGCAGAGCAGCTGGGCCTTGGTGATCTCGGTGAGCATCACCGCCAGCTTCTCCTGCACCAGCTGGAACGAGCCGATCGGCTTGCCGAACATGACGCGGGTCTTCGCGTACTCGGTCGCCTCGTGGAAGCAGGCCATCGCGGCGCCCACGACTCCCCAGGCGATGCCGTAGCGGGCCTGCGAGAGACACGCCAGCGGTGACTTGAGGCCCCGCACGCCCGGCAGGCGGTTCTCCTCCGGCACGAACACGTCCTCGAGGATCAACTCGCTCGTGACCGAGGCGCGC
>JANXPZ010000067.1 GCA_025357055.1 Candidatus Eiseniibacteriota bacterium
GCGCGCCTCGGTCACCGCCTCGTCGGCCCGGCGCTTCAATCCCGACGCGCGCTCGCGCAGCAGCACCACCTGGTGCTCGGCCTGGGTGCGGGCCTCCTCGCGGTCGCGCAGCCCCCCCTGCCCGGTCGAGAGCTCGCGTTCCAGCTCGAGCAGGGCGAGCTTGCGGTCGTTGAGCGTGGCCTCGAGCCCGTCGAGCGAGGCCGTCACGCCCACGCGCCTCACCGACTCCTCCTCCCACTGCTCCTTCGCCTCGGCTTCCTTCTGCTTCAGGGCCTCGACGTGGCCCGCCGTGAGCGTCAGGTCCAGGTCGCGGATCTCGTCGCGCCAGCGCTGGTAGCGGCGGGCCTTCCCCACCTGGCGGGCGAGCGAGCGCAGCTCGCGCTCGAGCTCGAAGACGATGTCGTTGAGCCGGACCAGGTCGGTCTCGGTGGCGTCGAGCTTGTTGAGCGCCTCCTTCTTGCGCGCCTTGTACTTGGTGATGCCCGAGGCCTCCTCGAACAGGAAGCGGCGGTGCCCCGAGTTGTCCGAGAGCACGTGGTCCACCATGGCGCGCTCGATCACCGAGTAGGCGTGGCTGCCCATGCCGGTGTCGAAGAAGAGGTCGCGGATGTCCTTGAGCCGGCACGGGGTCTTGTTGAGGGAGTACTCGCTCACGCCCGAGCGGAACACGCGACGGGAGACCGTGACCTCCGAGAACTCGGTCGGCAGGATGCCCCGGTCGTTCTTGAAGGTGAGGTGCACCTCGGCCAGGCCGAGCGGCTTGCGCGAGGGGCAGCCGTTGAAGATCACGTCTTCCATCGAGTCGCCGCGCAGCTGCTTGGCGCTCTGCTCGCCCATCACCCAGCGGATGGCGTCGGAGACGTTGGTCTTGCCGCAGCCGTTGGGCCCGATGACGCCGGTCATGCCCTCGCCGAACAGTAGCTCGGTCTTGTCGACGAACGACTTGAAACCCTGGATCTCGAGCCGGTGCAGAAACATCCTTGTTCCCCTCTCGCGCGGCGCCCCGCGGGCGGGCGGCCGGGGCGTATCCGAGTGCGAACGTGTCCGAGACTTCGGTGGGAAGCAGGTTGCGTGAGCGCTGTCTCAGGGGGCGCCGGGCAGGGCCGGTGACCCGCAGCGGTGGAGATTACGGGCGAGAGCGGGCGGGGTCAATCAAATCCCGCAGCGGATCGCGGGCGCCCCGGGCGGGCACGCGGCCCGCTTCCGCCGCTCAGCCGCCGGGCGCGAACGCGCGGGCAAGAACCTCGACCACCTCGTCGAGCTCGGCCGCGCCGAGCGTGCGCGGGTCGAGCCTCCAGCGGCCGGCGCGCAGCGTGCCGATCACGGGCGGGTCGGCCGCGCGCGCGCGCCGCTCGAGTTCGCGCGCATCGCGGCCGTGCTGCTCGACCTCGACCACCCAGCCGGGCAACCGCTGCAGCGGCAGCGCGCCGCCACCCACCTCACCGTGCCCCGCGACGACCACGGTCCGCAGACCGGGGATCCGTGCCGCCAGCTCCGCAGCCAGGCGGCGGGCGCGCGGCTCGAGCTCCCCGGGCGTCTGCCGCAGCATCGCCAGCACCGGTACCTCGCGCGCCGCGCCGCCGGGGTCGGCGTAGAGCGGCAGCGTGGCCTCGAGCGCTGCCAGCGTGAGCTTGTCCACCCGCAGCGCGCGGGCCAGCGGGTCCTTCTTCACGGACGCCATCCACTTTCGCTTCCCGAGGATGAGTCCCGCCTGGGAGCCGCCCAGCAGCTTGTCCCCCGAACAGGTCACGACATCGCAACCGGCGGCGAGGCTCTCGTTCACGGTCGGCTCGTGCTCGAGCCCGAAGGGCGCCAGGTCCACGAGCGCCCCGCTGCCCAGGTCCTCGACCAGCGCCACCCGCCGCCGGCGGGCCAGCGCCGCCAGATCGGCGAGCCCGGGGCGCGCGGTGAACCCCTCGATCCGGAAGTTGCTCTGTGGACGCGCAGCAGGACGGCCACGTCCGCCTCGCGCTCGAGGGCGCGCTCGTAGTCCCGCAGGTGCGTGCGGTTGGTGGTCCCCACCTCGACCAGCCTGGCACCGCTCTTCTGCAGGATCTCGGGGATGCGGAAGGAGCCACCGATCTCGACCAGTTCCCCGCGCGAGACCAGCACCCTGCGGCCCGCGGCCAGCGCCGAGAGCACGAGCAGCAGCGCCGCCGCCCCGTTGTTGACGCAGAGTGCCGCCTCCGCGCCGGTGAGGCGAGTGAGCCAGCGCTCGACCCCCGCCCCGCGCTCCCCGCGCCGCCCGGAGGCGAGGTCGTACTCGAGCGAACAGTAGCCGGCCGCCACCGCCGCCACGGCCGCCTGTGCCGCGGGCGCGAGCGGGGCGCGGCCCAGGTTCGTGTGCAGGACCACGCCGGTCGCGTTCAGCACCCGGAGCAACTGCGGGCGCACGGCATCGCGGGCCCGGCCCAGGGCCCGCTCGGCCAGCACGCCGGCGGTCACGGGCCCACCCGCCCCCGCCCGGAGACGCGCGCGCTCCCGGGCCAGCTCGGCCCGTACGGATTCGACCAAGAGCAGGCGCGGGATGCCCGTCCCGGCCGCGGCGAGCGTGGGGTGCCGCAGCAGGATCTCGACGGCCGGCAGGCCGCGCAGGGACGTCGAACGGGGCGTCATGGCCCCGGCACTCTAGCCCGGACGATTCATGAAACGCCAGCCGGGCGCGCGAGCCGGGACTTCAGCGCCCCCGCGGCCGCTTGTTCGACGAACGGCGCATCACCCAGAGCACGAGGAGCACGACCGCAACGCCGAAGAACACGTACGACATCATGGACGACATGGCTTTCCCTCCCTTCCTCCGTGACTTCCTCTACGAGGCTGTCAATGCCTGCATCAACCGGAACGCCGCCGGGCCCAGGAGCACGAGCAACAACGCAGGGAAGATGAGGAGCACGAGCGGGAACGCCAGCTTCACGGTCGCCTTCCGGGCCATCTGCTCCGCCCGCTGGCGCCGCTTGGTGCGCATCGATTCGGCGTGCGCCCGCAACGCCTGGCCCACGCTGGTGCCGAGGCGGTCGGTCTGGATGAGCATCGCCACCAGAGAGTACACCTCGTCGACGCCGGTGCGCTCGGCCAGGTTCCGCAGGGCGTCCGTGCGTGAGATGCCGGCCTGCATCTCCTGGTTCACGAGGACGAGCTCTCCCGCCAGCACCGGGCTCGCGAGCCGCAACTCCACCGCCACGCGCTGGAGCGCGGCAGCGACGCCGAGCCCCGCCTCGACGCAGACGACCAGCAGGTCGAGCGCGTCGGGCAGCGAGGTGAGGACCTCGTCGTGGCGGGCGCCCTGCCGGATCGCGATGAACATCGTCGGCAGGTAGAAGCCGAGCACGGCGCCGAGGATGGTCCCGAGGACCACGCGGCCGGCCGGCTGTCCGCTGGAGGAGGCGACGACGAGCCAGAGCAGCGGCAGCGCGACCGCCAGGATGATCTTGAAGCCCAGCAGGGCGAGCACGGCTTCGCGGCCCCGGAACCCCGCCCGGGTGAGCCCCGTGCGCAGGGCGTCGCGCCCGTCCTGCGCGGGCATGAAGCCGCCGAGTTGCGCCACGAGCCGCAGCAGCAGGGGCGGCCGGTCGCCGTAGCTCGCGGCCCCGCCCGTCCGCTGCGAGCGCAGCTCGCGCAGTCGCACGGCCACCGGGCTCCGGGTGGTCACCGAGTCCACGTAGGCGGCGTACGCCCCCAGCGCGATGGCGGCGAAGATGAGCACGGAGAAGATCAGGAGGAACATGGCTATACCTTGATCGTCACGATCTTGCGGATCACGAACATGCCGAGCACCTGCATCGCGCCGGCCACCATCAGGGCGGTGCGCCCGCCCCCGGTCTCGAGCATCGGTTTGAAGCCCTCGGGGTCGATCGCGTAGGTGTACAGCGCCACGGCGAGCGGCAGCAGCGTGAGGATCGCCCCGGTGAGCCGTCCCTGCGCGGTGAAGGTCTGGATGTCGCCCAGCACGCGGAAGCGGTCGCGGATCAGCCGCGCCGTGTTCTCCAGGATCTCGGCGAGGTTCCCGCCCGTCTCCCGTTGCAGCACCACGGCGGTCACGAAGAAGCGCAGGTCGAGCGAGTCCACGCGCCTCGTCAGGTTCACCAGCGCCTCGCGGAAGTCCAGGCCCAGCGCCTGCTCCTCCACCGTCACGGAGAACTCGCCACGGATGGGCTCGGGCGACTCCTCGGACACCATCTGCATGGCCGCCGAGAACGAGAGCCCAGCGCGCAACGCGCTCACCAGCAGGTCGAGCGCATCGGGGAACTCCTGGGCGAAGGCCTTCATGCGCTGTCCCTTGCGCATGAGCACGTAGTAGTAGGGCAGCGGGCCCACGATCGCCAGGGTCAGCAACCCGGGCAGCGGCTGGCGGGTGACGCCCACGCCGAGCAGGTAGCCGGCCAGCGCGAAGACCGCCACGAGCAGCACCAGCACGCCCGCCTTCAAGTTCAGGCCCGACTGGTAGAGCAGCAGCTCCAGCCGCTCGCCGAGGTTCAGGCCGCGCAGCAGCCGGTCGAGCCAGGGCATGGCGCTGTAGCGTTCGTCGCGCTCCAGTTCGACCCGCGGCAGGGAGCGCTCCGGCGCGCCCAGGCCCCGCAGCCGCCGGTCGAGCGCGCGGCTGGTCGCGCCGCTGCGGTGGACCATGACACCGATCACCGCCAGCGTCACGGCCAGGAACAGGAGAACGCTGAAGAGCAGGATCATTTCCTGGCCTCCACCGGGAAGCGGCGGCCGCGCTCGAAGAGGTCGGAGGGCAGGTCGAGCCCGGTCACCCGGATCCGGTCACAGCAGCGCGGCACGATGCCGGTGGCCTCGAAGTGGCCCTTCACCCCGCCGTCCTCGTCCATGCCGGTCGGCACGTAGCGGAAGATCTCCTGCATGGTCACGACCGGCCCTTCCATGCCCAGCAGTTCCTGCACGGAGAGGACCTTGCGCGAGCCGTCCGAGATCCGCGAGATGTGCACCAGGATCTCGAGCGCCGAGGCGATCTGCTCGCGGATGGCGCGGTCGGGCAGCGAGTGACCGGCCATCAGCACCAGGTTCTCGAGCCGGTGGAGCGCGTCGCGCGCGCTGTTCGCGTGCAGGGTCGTGAGCGAGCCGTCGTGACCGGTGTTCATGGCCTGCAGCATGTCCAGCACCTCGTCGCCGCGGACCTCGCCCACCACGATCCGGTCGGGACGCATGCGCAGCGAGTTGCGTACCAGGTCCCGCTGCGTGATCTGGCCCTTGCCCTCGATGTTGGGCGGCCGGGTCTCGAGCCGCACGACGTGGGGCTGCTGGAGCTGCAATTCGGCCGAGTCCTCGATGCTGACGATGCGCTCGTCGTCCGAGATGTAGCGCGACAGGATGTTGAGCAGCGTGGTCTTGCCGGAGCCGGTGCCGCCGGTGATCATCATGTTGAGCCGCGCGCGCACCGCGCAGGTCAGGAACTGTGCGATCTCCGCGGTGAGCGAGCCCAGCCCCAGCAGGTCGTCGATGGCGAGCGCCCGGCGGCGGAAGCGGCGGATCGACAGGATCGGGCCGTCCAGCGCCGCGGGCGGGATGATGGCGTTGACGCGCGAGCCGTCGGGCAGGCGCGCGTCCACCAGCGGCGTGGACTCGTCGATGCGCCGTCCGACGCGCGAGATGATGCGGTCGATGATGAGGCGCAGGTGCTGTTCGTCCCGGAACGCGATGGAGGTCAGCTCGAGCTTGCCGAGGCGTTCGATGTAGACCTGGCGATGGGTGTTCACCAGGATGTCGCTGATCTCGTCGTCGAGCAGCAGCTGGGTGATCGGGCCGAGATCGAAGGTGTCGGCCAGCAGCTCGCCGATGAGCCGCTCCTCGTCGCCCCGCGGCAGCCGGATCTCGGTCTCCACCAGCAGCCGGCGCGCGACCCGTTCGACCTGGGTGCGACGCTCCGCGTCGTCCAGGGTCTCGAGCTGCGCCAGGTCCAGCTTGGCGATGAGTTCGCGGTGCAGCTGCTTCTTGATGACCTGGAAGCGGTCGGGCTGGGTCTCGTTCGGCCGACCGGACAGCAGCGAGCCGGGCCTGGAGGCGCCGTTCTCCTTCTCGCGGCCCAGACGCTGACGGAGATTCATGGTGACCTACCCCCTTCTGAAGAAGCGTGGCCCGCCGGATCGCCGGGGTGGGGCCTCTTCGGTGGGCGCTGACTGGTCGGACTCCCCGGTCGGCAGGAGCAGCCGCGCGAGCTCGGCAAGGTCGCGGCCCGCGCGGCCTTCGGGGACCGCCGCACCGCACAGGGGCTTCCCCATGTTGATGGCCTGGCTCACGACCGCGTAGTCGTTCGTGACGCTGGCGAACACCGGCAGACCGAGCGTGTCCTCGATCTGGGCCACGGTGATGGCCTCCCGGTCCATGCGCCGATTCAGCACCAGGCGCACCCGGTCGGGGATCGTCAGGTAGTTGAGCTTCTGGAAGATCTCGAGGGAGCGCCGGGCGGCCCGCACCGAGGGCACGCTGGGCTCGACCGCCAGCAGGATGGTGCTCGAGCGGTCGAAGACCTCGAGGGTGATCTCATTGATCACGTGCGGGGCGTCCACCACGACCACGTCGAAGGTGGACCCCAGGATCTCGAGCACGCTCCCGACCTGGTTGGCCGTAAGCCCCTCCACCCGGTCGAGCTGCTCGGGCTGCGCCAGCACGAACACGCCGCTCTCGTGCTTCACCAGCGCGTCCTGCAGCGTCGTGGACTCGATGCGGGGAGCGGCGATGACGTCGCCCAGCGAACGCCTGGGGTTGAGTCCCAGCATGAAGGCCACGTCCCCGGACTGGTAGTCGTAGTCCACCAGGGCCACCTCGCGGCGCGTGCCGTGCCGGATCCCGAGCGCGATGTTGGTGGCGATCGTGCTCACGCCCTGGCCACCCTTGCTGGCGAACACGGTGAACACGTGGCGGACGACGCCGCCCCCCTTGGATCGCGCGCTCAGCGCCGCCACCCGCTCCACGGCCTGCCCCACGGCGCCGCGGTCCAGCGGCCGCCGCAGCACCTCGGAGACCCCCGCCCGCATGGCGCGCAGCAGGGTGTCGGGGTCCAGCAGGTCGCTGTAGAGGAAGATCGCCACATCGGGGTGGTCCATCTTGTACTGCGCGACCGTGCCGAGCGTGTCCTCCACCGGGACCGTCAGCTCCAGCACCAGGATGGTGGGCCTCGTCTGGTGCGCCAGCGCGAGGCCGGCGCGCAGCTCGGAGCGCTCGCCCGCGATCTGAACGTGGGGCAGCGCCTCGAGCGCGGCCTTGAGCGCGGTGCGCTCGAGGTCGTTGCGGTGGACCAGGACGATGGGGATCGGGGTGGCCATGTGTTCCTTCCCTGGTGCTGGATGTGCCTACCTGGTCGATTCCGGCTTGTCCGTCGGCAGCGCCGGCATGTGGCTCAACGGCTCGACCAGCTCGGGCGACAGGATGACCATCAGGCTCTTGGTCGAGGTCTCGTTGCGCACGTAGGTGAACAGGGCCCCGAGGAGGGGGATGTCCCCGAGGATGGGCACCTTGCGCTTGAGCTTGTTCGTCCTCGTGTCCTTGAGCCCGCCGATGATCAGGTACTCGCCGGAGTTCAGCGTGACGACGGTCGAGGCCTTCCGGCTGTTCAGCGGCGGCACGCCGAGGATCGAGCGCGAATAGTCGGGCTCGCTCACCTCCGGGGCGACCTTGAGTCGGATCGAGCCGTCTTCCTGCACGAAGGGGGTGAACTCGAGACGCACGCCGAACTCCTTGAAGGCGATGGTCACCGCGGCCCCCACGCCCGTGCCGGTGACGGCCTGGTAGGGGACTTCGCCACCGGAGAGGAAGGTCGCCTTCTCTCCGCTGGTCGCGAGCAGCGACGGATTGGCCAGCGTGCGCACGTCGCCCCTCTGCTCCAGGGCCTTGATCGCCGCCTCGAATCCAAGGCGGCCGTCGTTGCGCAGGTAGCGCATCATGATGTCGGTCGTGCTCTCGAAGGCGAAAGGCTTCGTGCGGTCCAGCGGGGCGTACTCACCCGAAGTGATCTTGCTGTTGAAGACGCCGCCGAGCAGCGTCCCATCCAGCCCGCGCACGCTGGAGCTGCCGGCGCCGACCCCGTCCAGCCCGAGCTCGCGGAGGGCGGCCTCCGTCACTTCCGCGATGGTGCAGTGGAGCAGGACCTGCTTGTCGCCGTTGGGGATGTAGACCTCGATGTCGTAGATCCGGTAGCGGCCGCCCTCGGTGTAGATGACCAGGCTGGTCGAGCCCGCCGACTTCGCGGTCACGATCACCGTCCGCGCCGAGCCCACGGCGGCGTCGGCGATGTCGGGCTCGACCAGCCTGGTCATCTACACCGAGGGCGGCCGCTACCGGATCTACGACATCGAGGTCTACATCCCCAACGGCGACA
>JANXPZ010000091.1 GCA_025357055.1 Candidatus Eiseniibacteriota bacterium
CTGGGCAACGGCGAGCGCGGTCTTCACGAACTCGAGCTGAGGGCGGATGCGCAGGTCACCCATGAAGGCGTAGATCAGCCTCGAGCCGCCGTCGCCACGCTGGAAGACGCCGACACCCGGGATGAGGTAGGTGCGCTGCAGGCCCTGCCAGATGGGCATGCCCTGGGCCTTGCGCCTCCGCTTCCTACCCGGGGCAGGCGCACGCGTCATGCGCTTGAAGGCTAGGGCCTTGATCCTCAGGGCCTCAGGCACAGAGGCGGGCCACGAGGGACGAGCCGCCTCGCCCGTCAACGGCACCGCCGCATGCTTGGCGCCGGGGGTGAAGGGGCGGCGCTCGCCGCCTTCCTCGAAGAAGGGCAAGAGGAAGCGCTTCCCTTGCCAGACGTGGATCTCCACCCAGGGGCGCCCGGCCTTCACGCTCGCGAAGTCGGTCCTGCTGATCGTGGCTGCAGCCTTCTGCCCAATCAGGAAGTTCGTGCGCACCTGGAACGCGCGACGCACGTGCTCGAACTCAGCCTGCTGGATCCGCTTCGCCGTGGCGTTGAGGGCGTTGACTGAGGCGTAGGCAAGCTTCTTCTCGGCCAGGAGCGACCACGCCTGCAACTGCGAGGAATCCACGGTCACGTTGATCTGCACGTGGACCTCTCCAGCGGACGGGCCCCGCGCCTGAACGCCCCACGGTCGAGGCATCCCTGTGAGAGCTGCTCGCGGTGCCCGTAGATGTCGTCGAGGGTCAGTGCGCCGCCGCTGACGCGGACCATGGCGCCCGCCAGGGGCGGACGTGGAGACTTGATGCCGGCCACCCAGGAATAGACCGTCTGCGGGATGACGCCAAAGCCCTCGGCCTCGAGCCGGCCTACAACCCATGAGACTCCGCGGCTCGCGACGTAGCGCCCGAAGGGCGTTTGCCAACGGCGGGGATCGCGCTGCATGGCGCGGGGAATCCTCCCTGAAGCGAATCATGCGGCGAGTCGGCTACGGGGAGGCCGCTCATGCCATCAAGGGAGGGGTAGCACGAAGATCGACTCTGTCAAGGGCGCGCGCGGAGACATCGGGTCAGCTGGTCAGATCACAGGGCGCCGGGCTAGCTAGAGGACGAAATCGGCGTGGACCCTCAGTTCTCTGCGGATACCGTGGCCCATTGCGTCCAGGTAGACGCGGAGGCCTTCCTTCCGAGCGAACTTCATGGCTGGAACGAGATCAGAGTCCCCGGTGACAAGCACAAGGACTTCGACCAGGTGCTTCAGCGCCATGAGAGCGATGTCCAGCCCGATCCTCAGGTCAACGCCCTTCTGTGATATGTCGGGGACGAGATCCCGCGGTGCCAGGGGACGCGAGGCTTGCGCATGGCTCTTGAGGGCGTACCTGCCCATCTTCCACCCCGACATCATCAGGTTCCCGCGCCGAACGGCAAAGTCCGGTTCGAGTTCTAACGTCTCGAGCAACTGCTTGCCGTCACGAGCCTGAGTGGTGATGGCGAAATTGGTTACGCGGGAGTCCAGGGGGTTCTTCGCCTTGCCGTCGAACGGGGGGGCATCGTAGTAGTAGACCCTCAGGAGGCTCAGCCCGACCAACCGCGGCTGCTGAACGAGCTGATTGGTCATGGCGACTATCTCGGCTGCCTTGGGGTCTTGACCACTCCGCTCCTTGAGCTTCTTCTTCACGAACCCACCGTCGAGGAGAATCGCGAAACGGTCGGCCATCGCAGCCCCCACGTGTCGGACTAGAAACAGAAACCTCCCCATCACGCGAGGCTTTCGCCTTCTTGGATCATGGGCGTGATGAGGAGGTGTCGCTCTCTACCACCTCAAGATGCTACAGGGGGTTTCGGCGGTTCGTCAAGGAAACTTGAGGCGGCCCTGGCTGGCTGGGCTGCGCGCCCGGTACCGCCCACAGAGGGCGGTCAACCAGATGCCTCGCACAGAGATGGGCGAGGTGAGCATAACAGGTCGCTGCCGACAGCCCCCGCCTGATGATGTCGCCGGAGCGCGCGACCCCCGCAGATGCCGAGCCGCTTGCCGGCCGCCTTCTCCCGTCAAGTCAGCCCCCCGACACGGGGAAGGCGGGTGCACGCTCTACGTCAACGGCTCGAGCGACAAGAGCAGGTAGGAGACCTTCTCCTCCTCCACGGCGTACACGATGCTCGTCGTCTTCCTGATTCTCGCTGAGTAGCGCTTCGGCAGTTCGACCGTGTGCGCCTCGCTGATCGCATCGATGAACGCACCCCGAATCTCGCCCGCATCTGTGACCAAGTGGAAGGCATGCCTCGGAACGTCAGCCCCAACGAGGAGGCCCGCCACAAGGATCTCCTCCACGACCTGCTCACTGGTCTCGCCGATGATCTGCTGCAATTCTCGGAACTGCGGGACGTTCATCCGGATTCCGGTTCGGACGTGTTCGCCACGAAGCCACTCCACGTCGGCACTGAAGGCTGACTCCGCATGGTCCCGTGCCCACGCGAACGCTGCTCGGATCGAGGCCGGACCGAGTTGTTGGGCGTAGTGCGCGATCTGCTCGGAGGAGGTGAGTTGGCCGATTTCCGCAATCGTCCGAATGGAGGCGTCGAGAGGCGTCTCACCTAGAAGCAATCGTTCGTTGGGGAGAGTCAGGACGACGCCGATGGACCCGGGGAAGACATAGCCGAGGCCAAACGACGTCTCCTCCAACACCCGAGCGTCGAGGCGGGCCCGCCGCCTCGGGCCCTCCTTCAGAGCCTGGTAGACGATGGAGAAGAGGGACTGGAACGTCCCGAGCGCCTTGGTAAGGCCCATCACGGTGGGGCGCGCGCCCTCGGGGATCAGACGGTAGCTACAGACGTCACAGCCCTGATCTGCCGCAGCGGAAGCGAAGTCCCGCTCAAGCTCAGCGTATCGCTTCCCGAGCGACGCGATGTTGACACTGAGGCTCTCTGGGTCTGATCCCTCGACCGCGAATCGCTCGGCTTTGGCCATCGCAGCGCTGGTTTCAAGCAGCAGCTGCTGCAGATCGAGAAGGCGGCTCATCTGGTGCCTCCGCAAAGCCGCATGAGGGCTATGCCCTTCATCTGATCGCTACGCGTCCATCCAAACTGCCTAATCCAGTAGGCTCGCCACCATTCGCTCTGAACCCTGCGTTCGGACGGCTCCTGCCCGTCCACGAAGACGTAGGTGTCGCAGCGCAGCGAGTCGTAGAGATTCCCCTGAACCCACGAGATTACCTCGTCCTGCGGCCGAGTCCGGTCGTGGTACACATCTCCTTTGATGCAGAGGAGCGCGTCAACGTCGTCGGGGCTGAGCTTCTCAGTGAGAAAACTGCCGTCAGCCCACAGCTCCCCCTGTAGGCCTACTTCCGTCAGGCGGGCCAAAACGCTCTCCAGGCCGTCCATGATCGTCGCCCGGGTCAGGGAAGCGGGAAACGGGGTCACGCAGAGCTGGCGCAGCTCGGAAGCCGAGACCTCGTGGAAGCCCGGGGCGAGAAGAGGGGGAAACTCGGGTTTGGTCGATTGCGGCACACATAGAGGCTATCAGGTAGTTTGTTCCCCGAGAAGGCATTTGCCAAGCTCCCCGGCTCCGTGGAACACGGCGGACCGCGACTACGACCTCCCCATCGTCCGAGTCTCCACGGCGGTGAGCCGGTGCTCGTGGTCACCCAACAGCTCCTCGCAGGCCTCGATCCGCTTGCCGGCGGCCTCCTCCCTCAGCCGGCACTCGGCGCGCGGGACGAACGCGGTCTTGATCTCCCCGTTCGAGGGCTCGAGCCCGAGCGCCTTCTTCACCGCGGTCATGTCCGTGAGCACCCGGGTGACGTCGGACCTCAGCAGGCCCCAGACCGCCCCACCGGTGCCGGCGCTCGAGACGATCACGATGAGCAGGGTCTCGGAGAGCGGGATGGTCATCGGTTCACCGCCCGACCCAGGATGGCGTCCTTCTCCCGGCTGCCGCGCGAGCTGCCGAAGTAGTAGGTCATGACGGTGGTGAGGCTACCGGCGAGCATCCCGAGAAGGATGTCGAAGGCCGACTTGTTGGTCTCGGGGATCGACTGCGAGAGCATCATGAAGAGGAGGATGAAGAACGCGAGCGCGTTCGTGATCGCGAGCGCCGCCGGCACCCAGTCCTTCGTGGCGATCTCCCGGGCCCGGGCGCTGGCCCGGTCCTGCGCCTCGATCTCCTCGAGCTTGATGCCGGCGTCCGCCATGGCGCGCGCGAAGTCCTGGTCAGCCTGCCGGAGCTTGAGCAGCAGCTCAGGGCTCGCCCCCGCCACGGCCGCCGCGACGTCCGCCTCGCTCGCCTCCGGCTTCCCCAGAACCTTCTCCGCGATGGCCCGCACCGCGACGCCGGCGAGCGGCCCGCCGAGCGCAGTCGCCAGGGCCGGGGCGACGGTCCCGACGATCCCCTTCCATGTCGTGCTCATGCTTCCCTCCTGCGCAGGTCTCTGAGGACGATGAGGCAGTCAGTGCAGCGGTCCCGGCCAGCTGTGTCGGTCCGGTGCGGGTTGAACTCGTCGTGGACCACCCGGCCGCACAAGGCGATCGGGTAGTCCCGCCGGCGGACCAGGTGCAGGACGTCCGCCTCGCCCTGGGGTGTCTCTTTCTGGAGACGCTCATCCAACCACCCGGACGGGCCGTGGGCGGTCATGGCGCGGTCTCCACGAACTCGGCGGCCCGGTTCATCCAACCGGAGGCGAAGATGGCCTGCCCGGGCCGCCGGGTGATCAGGTCCCCGTAGCGGCGGATGCGGGAGGCGCAGACCTGCAGGTAGACCCGTCGGGGATCGGCCGAGGCGAGCGCCCAGAGGGTCTGGGAGCCGAACGCCCCGTCCACCGTCACCCGGAGGGCGGCCTGCAGCCACCGCACGGCGTCCCGGGGCCCGTGGTTGACCGCACAGTCCAGCAGCAGCGCCCGCAGCGGGACGTCCTTGACCGAAGCCAGGCCGGAGCGCTCCAGGTAGAGGCTCTTGTAGATCTCGCGGGCCTCCTCCCCGGTGAGCGCGGCAACGTCGTCCGCGGTCAACAGGCGTCCACGCCAGGACGAAAGTGTCGAGATCGTGACACCGACCTTGGTCGGACCGCCCCGATCCTCCGGCCGGTTCACGTACCCGCCCTCGCGCGCGAGGATGCCGTCGATGATCTCGTCG
>JANXPZ010000061.1 GCA_025357055.1 Candidatus Eiseniibacteriota bacterium
TCGATGACGCCGTCGGCGTCGCAGTGGGCGAGCATGATCACGAACACGGTCCAAGCCTCTGGGATGCGTGCCAGCGTGCCGTCCCAGAGCGAGCGGTAGACCTTGGCGAATGGCCCGCGGTTCACGTCGCCGCCCTCTGGCTATCGAGTGCAGGACCCCGGGCCACAACGCGGCAAGCAGTCAGGCTCGAACAGCCGCACGACCCGGGCCGCAGCGCCCACGATGATGGGCTTCTCAGCTCACTTTGAGCGGGGTTCGCGGGGGCCGCGAGCGAGCAGAAACCAGCCCGCCGCGCGTCCCCCGTTTGTCCCCCGATTTCGCGCCTATGGCATCGCAGAGGAGAGGAATGAGTGCAAGAAGACACAAAACGCCCCACGGGGAATACCCGTTGGGGCGCATCCGTTTGTGATGCAGCGACACCACTTACGACTGGAGCATGGAATGAGTCGATCTCGGTTTTCGAGACCGTCCTGTTCAACCACTCCAGCACCTCTCCGCCTCTGTTTCTACACGACTTACGGGCCTTCCCGCAAGTCACAGTCCCGGAGCGGCGGGCCCTTCGGCAACGTCTTCGACCGCCCTGCGCAGCCCTTCCATCTCCCGGACCCAGCCGAGGAGCCGGGTCGAAGTCTCGAGGCTTGGGGACGCCAGGCCGGGGAAACACGGACGCGGCCGTGCAGCGCGATGCTGCGCCCGTCGCCCGCGTGCCGCGGCGGGCAGACTCAGTTCTGCAGCCCGCCCGCGGCGTGGGAACCTCCCTCCGAACGTTGAGTCGATCGACCTTGGAGGAGGTTCGCATGGCAGGTGACCGGATGGACCGCAAGCAGTTCATGGCCACGCTGGGGCGCGCGGGTCTCGGGGGCTGTCTGTGCGCGTCGGCGCTGGCCGCACGCGCGGCGTTCGCGGCGGAGGCCCCGACGGCCGCCGCGGCGACCGAACTGCCGCCCACGAAGATCGGCGAGAAGTCGGCGGCGCGCGCTGCGAAGCGCATGGAGTTCGTGGACGCCTGGGTGCCGCGCTTCTTCGCCATCGTGGACGAGCAACTCGACGAGCCGACACGCCGCCGCCTCATGGCCGCCAACGGCAAGGCGTGCTTCGCCGCCCAGTACCCCGGCCAGCCACGCCGGGCCGAGCCCGCGAGCCCGGAGAAGATCGCGAAGTGGGTGAACGCGCAAAGCAAGGAGCGCGGCTACTCGATGGACGGCGACGCCGTGGTCCTCAGCTACATCGGCGGCCCTGGGCAGGAGTGGCCCGCGAACGTGTGCGGCTGCCCGGCGGTCGAGGCGCAGAGCTCGAAGACGATAACGCCGACGTTCTGCTGGTGCTCGGTGGGCCACGTGCAGGAGTTGCACGAACGCGTGTTCGGCCGGCCGTTGAAGGTCGAGCTGCTCGAGTCCGTGCTCCTGGGCCACGCGCGCTGCAAGCACCGCATCACGCTGGCGTAGCGCGTCAGCCCGTCAGGCTCCCGCGGCAGCGGGCTGTCTGCTGCCGGACGTGCCCGACAGACAGAAGCGATCAATGCGTCCCGGGCGCCTTCGCAGGCGCCACTGTCGGACGACTACCGCGCTACCACTGCAGGTGTGCGCGATGGGTGGCTTGACCACTTCCAATCCAACCGGAGGGCCGCGTGTACGGTGTACGCATGAGTTCATCGAAGTCCATGATCAGAGTCGCCCTGGCCTCGGCCATCTGTTCGCTGCTCATCTGCTCGGCGTCGGCCACGGCTGCGCCTGCTGAGCACTCCGGCCCGGCTGGCGGGTCGGCCTCGGGATCGCGCCGCTGCTACGTAGGCAGCTCGCTGTTCATGCTCGCGAACCTCGCGCACGACGACTATCCGCCGAAGTTCTACCAGCTGAACGCTGGCTACATGATCACTCCCAGGGACAGGCTCTCGGTCGAGGCAGTCACCTGGAGGTACTACCATCCACTGGGGATTCCCTATGGGCCCTCATTCGCCTCGCCCCAGGAGACCTATCCGGGTCACGTGCGTGAGTATGGCGTCGGAGTGGCGTATCAGCGCTTCCTGTGGAACGGGCTCTACTCCTCCCTGGAAGCGCTCCCCCTCTTGCGGCGGTACTACGACTCACAGGACCAGGAGATCGGCAACGGCTTTCAGCTGTTCCTGACAATGCGGCTCGGCTACCACATCGACGTGTTCGACCGGGTGTTCCTCGAACCGTCGATCGCCTTCAACCAATGGCCGGTGTCGACCAACGTGCCTGATGGCTTCGCCGCGCTGGACAGGAAGTGGCCGTCCTACTTCCTGTTCGAGCCCGGCCTCCATGTGGGGGTCGAGTTCTGAACGGAGTCAGCGTCTACCGCGCTTGGCGGGGTCGGCGCAGGGCGGGGGCGAGCTCAACCACGAGACTGGCCCCCGCGCCCCCGGAGCGGTATGGTGGGCGTGCCGCAACAGCCTAGTTTCGCCGACCCGGCCCTACGGGAGTCGCTGACACCATGTTGATGGCCACTTCGTTCCGACGCGCTTCGTCCCGCTGCCTTCTCCTCTTCCTCTTGTCCGGCGCGTTCGCCTCGGCCTGCTCCGCCGCAGATGCCCCGCCGATGCCGACGGACGCGAGGGTCGTCTTCCTTCATCACAGCACGGGCGGCGTCATCTGGGACGGTGGCGTGCCCGAGTGGTTCGCCGCGTACAACACGGCCCACGGCACCGCCTACACCATCACGGGGCAGGCGTATCCATGGAGTCCGTATCCGTCGGACAACTATCCGTACGACTACTGGAACCTCTGGGTGAACCACGCGGGTGGCTCGCTCTACCTGACGAATCCTCCGCTCGAGCTGCTCACCCCGCAGTACGACGTCATCGTGTTCAAGCACTGTTTCCCGGCGAGCAGCATCGGGCCCGACACCGGGTCTCCCGACATCACCTCCCCGGTCAAGACCCTCGAGAACTACCAGCTCCAGTACGAGGCGCTGAAGACCAAGCTGCGTTCGTTCCCGTCGAAACGCTTCATCGTCTGGACGGGAGCCGCGCTTCTGGAGGCGAGCACGACGCCCGCGATGGCCACGCGCTCCAAGCAGTTCTTCGACTGGGTGAAGACCGTCTGGGACGAACCGGGCGACAACATCTACGTCTGGGACTTCTACAACCTGGAGACCGATGGCGGCATGTACCTCAATCCCGCTCACGCGCTCGCGACCAACGACTCGCATCCGAACAACGCGTTCGCCGTTGAAGTCGCGCCACTCTTCGCCCAGCGCGTGGTGGACGTGATCCAGGGCAAGGGCGACGCGGCCGACACGGCGCACGTGCCGGATGCCGAAGGCGAGCTCTCCCTGGCGCTGGTCGGGGCCAACCCTGCCACCGGGCCGGTGCTCCTGCGCCTCCACCTTCCTGCCACGGCGCAGGTGGAGCTTTCGCTCTACGACGCCGCCGGCCGGCGGGTGGCGGTGCTGGCCGACGGCGAGTTCCCCGCCGGCCCCCTGGAGCGGAGCTGGGACAGCCACGCGGCCGGCGTCCCCTCGGGGATCTACTTCGCGCGGCTCAAGGCCGGCGGACACGAGCTCTCGCGGCGGATCGTGATCCTGGATTGAAGCGACGCGAGCCGCGACTCGGGACTCCGCCTACAGGTTCAGGAAATACGTCACCTTCGCCAGGAAGATGTTGTCCGCATCGGCGCTGACCAGACGGCGGAACGAAGGCCCGACGTTGAAATCCGAATTGAACTCCACGTCCGAGCGCTCCTGGGTCCAGACGAGGAAGAGCGTCGAGCCGGGGCGGTACTCCCAGCGGAAGACGGCGTTCCCGCGCAGCGACTTGAAGCTGAAGTCCCTCGAATAGGCGTCCGCGGGACCGGCTCCGTCCGGGTCGAACAGGTGGGTCGCCGGATCGTAGGTCCACGCGCCAGCGCCCGGCCCGACGAACTCCAGACTCCGCGGCCGCGCCAGCTCCTTGACGTTCCGGTACGAGCCGGTCGCGATGAGCGGCTGGCCGTAGAACTGCAGGCTCATGGTGGGCGTGAACGAGACGCTGGCCCGCAGGGTCGCCCCCAGCGTCGTCTGCTCGAGTTCCGTGAACAGGTAGCGGCGGCCATAGGTGGCCGTGGCCGCGGCGTCGTCCAGGGTCGCGAAATAGTACGCGTCGTCACGCGAGCGATTGAAATCGGGGCCTAGCGAGAACTGCAGGTTGGACGCGGGCTTCCAGGTGATCCCGGGCGAGACGCCCCAGTTCCACGAGTCCCCCGCGGGCTGCGCGCCGCCGTACAGGTTGAGGTAGTAGTAGCGGACCCGCGAGCCATCGGTGTCCATGAACAGGTAGCCCGAGTAGCCGGGCCGGCTCAGCATCAGCGGCCCTCCCCGGCTGCGTCGCGGATTGACGGTCTCCGGGTTATAGGTGCCACTCAGGTCCAGGCACCAGTTGTTCGTGTACCACCAGAACGCTTCCGTGAAGGCGCCGGCGCTGACGAGATCGCCATCGAAGTTGGTGGAGCCGAACATCGCGCCCACGAGGCTGTGGTTCTTGACGTTCCGGGTGGGCTTGGTCCAGCGATAGCCGGACGCGATGTGTCCGCCGATGAGGTCGGCCTGGCTGAGGTAGCCGAGGTCGTTCATCTCGAGGCCGGGGCTCAGGAACCCGATGGCGCTGTTGCTCACCCAGTTGCCCTTCTCCTTGTTGAGCCAGAGGCGCCCGCCCAGCCCCGACATCGAGGTGGCGGTCGGATCCACCTCGTAGCTCTTCGCGTCCGGGCGCTGGAAGTAGTGCCGCGAGCTCTGCTGGATGGACGCGATGCGCGCGGGGCTGCCGGTCACGTGCGTGCCGCCCGCCCAGCCGGAGAGCGCCCACACCTTGCCGGCGTCGAGGAAGTGCCAGCCGTCCACCACGGTGGTGAGGGCCGAGCGACTGAACTCGTCCTCGAGGCGCCGCGATTCGAAGCTGCGGGCCGCCAGCGTGCTGATGACGCCGATCCCGTGACGCCGCTCGGGGAACTCCTTGAGCACGCGGCCGACGCCGTAGTACGTCAGGGGCTCGACCTCGAAGCCATCCACCCGCGTGAGGTCGCCGTTCAGGAGGTCGGCGCGCTCGCGGGCCGTCACGGCGTGGAGCGTGCCGAAGTTGGCGGCCGACCCGAGCTTGCCGCTCACCTTCGCCGCGCCGAGGATGGTCGTCCCGTTCGGGACATCGGCGAACATGGCCGCGTCCGGCAGGCTGCCCGCGGGCGCGCGCCCGATGCGGCGGGAATAGAAGAAGGTGGGCTGGGGGAAATCGAAGCTCCAGTAGCCGCTGGCGCCCTGCTGGCCGGCGTTGAAGATCGAGTTGCCCTCGACGAAGAACGGCCGCTTCTCCGGGAAGAAGGTCTCGACGTCGCTCAGGTTGACGACGGCCGGGTCCACCTCCACCTGGCCGAAGTCGGGATTGACCGTGGTGTTCAGCGTGAGCCGGCTGCCCAGCGGCATGCGCAGGTCGCCGCCCACGGTCTCCGCCAGCCGCGAGCCATCGTGGAACGGATCGAGGGCGTCATGCTGCAGGAACTCGGCCTTGGAGGTGCCATAGGGCATGATCTCGATGGCGCTGCCGGGGCTCACCTTCTCGAGCCCGGCGAGGACCGGGAAGCGCGAGACGAACCCGCTCTCGTTGCCGGGGGTGTAGACGAGGTAGATCTCCTCGAACCCGCGCCCCATCGAGCGCGCGAAGTTGATGCCCCATTCCTGCACGTCGGCCCGGGCGAAGCGGAGCTGGGAGAACGGGATCCTGAACTCGGCGGTCCAACCCTCGCCATCCACCCGGGTCCGCCCCTCCCACACGCCGTCCCAGGTCGAGCTGCGCTCGATGTCGTTCTGCATCGTCCCGTCGTAGAGCGTGCCGGCCGCACTGAGACCGAAGAAGTAGCCGCTGCGGCGGTCGTGCTGCGGGTCGAGGAACAGGATGAAGACGTCCGACCGCATGCCGTAGTCCCGCCGCGCCAGCGTCCTGACGATGGAGTCGGCGTGCGCGTCGAACATGCGCGCGGCCACGTACAGCGCCTGGTCGTCATAGAGCACGCGCACTTCGGTGCGCTGGGTGGGGTCGGCGCCCTCGTTCGGCCTCTGCTGCCGCAGCCCGGAGACCGCGGGTGCCGACTGCCAGGCGCTCTCGGAGGCGACGCCATCGATCGCGATGGGCGAATTCGCGCGGACCGCGCGGACCTCGACGGCGCCCGGAGTCGGGCCCGCGGCCACCGCGACCGAAGCCAGCGCGAGGAACAGCAGGGTGGCGGTCGTCGTCTTCATGGCGTCTCTTCCGTGGTGAGGGACGTGTGCCCGGAACCTCGTCACACTGCCTCACCCGCGGCTGGCGCCACCATCACGATGCGACCAGCGGCCCTCGCAGCCGGACGAAAGGGGTTGCGCTGGCGACGAGCGACCGTGCCGCCGGAGAGCGGCTCCGAGAAAGCCGCGCCGGGCGCGAGGGCCTTCCGCCCCGGGATGCATCCGTCCCCGCGCCTTGCGCCCCCGAGGCCCAATCTGGGACCATTGAGCCGCGATGGTGAAGACCTCCCCCGACCGTTGCGCGGTCTGCAAGTCGCGGTCTACCGGACTCATCTGTGGCCTCAGCACGGGTGCCCGTGACCGACTAGAGCAGGACAGGACGACCCACGTCTTTCGGCGCGGGCAGCCGATCTTCTACGCCGGGGCACCGGCTCAGGCGCTCTACGTCGTCCGCTCCGGCCGGGTCAAGGTCTTCCGCACCTGGCGCGGCGGCGAGGAGCAGGTCCTGCGCCTGCTCGGTCCGGGCGAGCTGCTGGGCTACCGCCCGCTGCTGGCGAACGAGCCGTACGTCGCCGGAGCCGAGGCCGTCGAGGACTCCACGCTTTGCATCATCCCCGCGGCGACCGTGCGCGAGTTGATGCGGGACGTCCCCGGACTGGCGCTCGAGTTGCTGGCGAAGCTGGCGCGCGAGTTGCGGCTCTCCGAGGACCTGATGATGGACCTCATCCACCGTCCGATCCGCCAGCGCGCGGCACGCCTGCTGCTCAACCTGTTCGAGGACAACCAGCGGGCGGCCGAACCGACGATCCTCCGCTCGCAGCACCTCCGCCGCCAGGACATGGCGCGCATGATCGGCACCACGCCTGAGACCTTCTCGCGCGTACTGCGTGGTTTCGCCCAGCGCGGGATCGTCACCCTCGCGCGCGACCGGATCTGCATCCGGGACCACGCCCTGCTGCACCAGGTCGCTGGAGAGCCCCCCAAGTGACTTGATTGCGGTCAAGTCGAAACTTGACCGGCGGCATGGTGGAAAGGCCTTTCAGGCGCTATTATCGGCCTCATCTCCGAGCAGCGCAGGGCGCCGTCGAGGTCCGCGCGGCAGGCCGCGGAGGCCATCAGATTGCCTGGGAGAGTGACGAATCGGGACTGGCACTGACCGCGACTCTACGGCAGGCTGGACGACCTGACTCCCTGGTCCACGCAGCGGTTCTCCCGTTGAAGGAGGTTGCAGATGAAGAGACTGGCTACGATCTTCGCGATCCTCGCGACCCTCGCCCTGACGGCGTCCGTGACTCTGGCCGCGGCGCCGCTGCCCGGCAACTACATGAGCACGGACATCGGCGGCACGATTCCGGCCGGACGCTACACCGAGGGCTGGGATGCGGGCGGCAGCGCGCTCCTGACCGGCAACACGCAGAACTGCGGATCCTGGGACGGCAGCACGCTGGGCGGCGTGTGGAAGTACACCTGCGGCACCGCGCTGAGCCCGGCCGTTCAGATCGGCGGCTATGTCAACCCCCAGGGCAACGGCAACCGCACGTTCATGATCCCCTACAGCGGCGGCACGCTCTGGCTGAGCGGCACCGGCCCGTGGGCGAACGGTGACCCGGACTATGCCGGCGTGTTCGACAGCTACGTCGAGTACGAGACCGTGCAGTACTCCAACTGGGTTCCCGTTTCGGCGGTCACGAACGTCCAGTCGGCGGCGCACTTCGACAACTACCCGAGCCTCTGCATGGCGTTCTCGATCGGCAACGGCAGCCGCGTGGGAACCACGGATCTCGGCAATGTGTTCCCGCCCGACTTCCCGGCCCTGCTGAATCCCGCCTGCGCCGCGACGCGGACGCTGGGCGCCTGGTGGAACTTCAATTCCATCACGGTCACGGTCACCCAGGATTGCTACACCTCGGCCAAGCCGAGCAGCTGGGGTTCGCTCAAGGCCATCTACCGCTAAGTCTCAGCGACGACAGGCCCCGTCACCGGCGACCACTCCCTTCGGGGGGTGGTCGTCGTGTCTCGCGCCACCGGGCTATTGACCTCAGGCAACCCCAGCGCGACACTCCCGCAGGTTCGGCTAACGGTCACCCCAACCGAAAGGAGCCGCACGATGAAAGGACGCTGGGCCGCATCCCTGCTGGCCATGATCCTCGTGAGTCTCACGCTGACGTGGTCCACCGGGGCACTGGGACAGTTCCTCGCCAACGGGCCGCTGCCGCCCGTCCCCGTACCACCCGACAACCCGCAGACCGACGCGAAGGTCCGCCTCGGCGCGCAGCTCTACTTCGACACGCGGCTCTCCGCGGACAACACCATCAGCTGCGCGACCTGCCATGCCCCGAAGACCGGCTGGTCCAATCCCCATCCCACCGACACGGGCATCCGCGGACAGGTCGGCGGACGCAACTCGGGCACCATCCTCAACGCCGCCTACATGCGCGTGCAGTTCTGGGATGGTCGCGCAGCCACGCTCGAGGAGCAGGCGGTCGGGCCCATCCACAATCCGATCGAGATGGGCGAGACGCTCGAGAACGTGGTGCGCAAGCTCAACGGCATCCCGGGCTACCGGGCGCAGTTCAACACCGTCTTCGGCACTGACGCCAACCCCGACGGCATCGCCAAGGCGATCGCCGCCTTCGAGCGCACGGTGGTGACGGGCCCGGCGCCCTACGACCGCTGGCTCGCCGGCGAGAAGTCGGCCATGACGCCTGCGGCGGTGCGCGGCATGAACCTCTTCAACGGCAAGGGCCATTGCTCGCCCTGCCACAGCGGGCCGGCCTTCTCCGATCAGGGCTATCACAACATCGGCGCCGGGATGGACAGGAAGGATCCCGACCTGGGCCGCGAGGTGGTCACCAAGGATCCGCGCGACCGCGGCCGCTTCAAGACGCCGGGCCTGCGCAACTGCGCGCTGACTCCGCCCTACCTGCACACCGGCTCCGAGAAGACCCTGGCTGACGTGATCGCGTACTACGACCGCGGCGGGATCGCAAACCCGAACCTCGACCCGTTGATGCTGCCGCTCAACCTGACGTCGCGCGAGAAGGCGGACCTGGTCGCGTTCCTCGAGGCCCTCACCGGGACCCAGCCGAACATCACCCCCCCGGCGCTGCCCGAAGCCGGCCCGGCGCAGGAAGGAGGCTCGCGATGAAGACCCTCCGCATCGCCCTTGCCGCCGCGATCGCGGCCGCGACGCTGCTCGCCCTGCGGCCCGACCCGACCGGTGCCGTGCCGGTGTTCGCGCGCAAGTACGGGCTCAACTGCACCAACTGTCACTCCGGCTTCCCGCGCCTGAACGACTGGGGCCAGCGCTTCCGCGCCAACGGCTACAGGCTGCCGGACCGGGAGAACGAGGAGAAGACCGTCCTCGAGAGCCCTCCGCCGTTCGCCCTGCGGACGAGCCATGGCTACACCTACGAGCGCTTCGAGAACGGCGCCGAAGGCACGAACGCCAGCGGCTTCCGGGTACACGGCCTGGATGTGCTGTCGGCCGGCGTCATCGCGCCGCACGTCAGCTACCTGATGGTCTATCCGCCGCAGCTCGCCGAATCGCGCGGGGTCCAGGGGCAGGAGGGCACGATCGAGATGGCGAGTGTCGTGTTCAGCGGCCTCGGCTCGCCCTGGCTGAACGTCCGGGCCGGACGCTTCGAACCGGCCTACGCGGCATTCAGCGTCAAGCGTCACCTGAGCATCACGCCCTACGAGATCTACGACTACGCGTTCCCGGGCGGTTCGCCGTTCTCGGAGACGCAGGAGGGCATCGAGGTGACGGGCAGCAGCCGTGGCTTCGCCTACGCCGCGGGCCTGCTGAACGGCTCGGCCACCAACCGGTCCAGCGACGGACCCTCCGACGCCTACGCGCGCGCATCGATGGTCATCGGCGCCGGCGAGGGCCAGACCGCGGGCCAGCGCATCGGCGTGACCGGCTACCTCGGGCGGGCCCGGCCGTTGGAAGGCCTCACCGATCTGCAGACCTACAGCCGGCTCGGCGTGGACGCGAGCCTCAACCTCAAGCAGGTGAACCTCGCGGCCCAGTGGCTCTACGGCCAGGACCCGAAGGCGCTCTGGGGTCCGGGGTTCGCGGACGACGCGTGCTGGTCCGGCTTCTTCGCGGAGCTGAGCTGGCAGCCGCTGGTGGAGTGCGTGGCCTTCGCCCGCTACGACCTGGTCAACGGCCCCGCAGCGAATGAGGAGGACATCACCCGCCTGACCGGCGGCGGACGCTACTACTTCGCCGACAACCTGGCGCTGCACCTGGAGTATTCGCGGCGGACACTCGATACGCCCGCCAGCGATGATCCGACCGAGGACCTGGCCACGGCGCGCCTCGACATCGGCTTCTAACGCCCTGCCACGGCGAAAGCGGCACCCATGCCCCGCGGGCCTTTCCGCCCGCGGGGCGCGTGCTTGCGGGCCCGTCACCCGCCCCCTCAAGTCCCCGTCCCAACCTGCCGATGACCTAGTCGGTCCGGGTTCCGCCACGTCTACGCGATCACCCCATGGACCCGAGTGCGGACCCGTCCTCGGAGGCAACACCATGAGCGAGACGAACAAGGTCGTCGTGCGATTCGCAGACGGTCGCGTGTTGAAGGGCACGACCGAGGACTTCTTCCCCAGCCGTCCCGGATTCCATCTGCGCCCGCTCGGCGTGAGCGAGGTGCTGGACATCCGCTGCAAGGACCTGAAGGCGGTGTTCTTCGTCAGGGACTTCGCCGGCGATCCGCAGCGCAAGGAGGCCCGCGGTTTCGAACAGGCGACGACCGACATCAGCCGCGGCAAGAAGATCGCGATCCGCTTCAAGGACGGCGAGCTGGTCTTCGCCTACACGCTGACCTACATGCCGGATCGCGCCGGCTACTTCATCACGCCCGCGGACCCCTCGAACAACAACCTGCGGATCTACGTGCTGGCCCACGCCACGCGCGAGGTCAAGCTGGGCCCGGCCGCGGACGCACTCGCGATCGCCGAGGCCGCGAAAGCCGCCTGAGCCTCCTGCTGGTCTGAGCCGACGCCCGCACGGATGACCGTGCGGGCGTCTCGTCTCGCGGCGGGGTGACGAGCCGCCGCCCTACTGCAGCAGGAAGCGGAACGGCACGGCGACCCATACGGCGACCGGCCGGTTGTTCGAGAACGCGGGCGTGAACACCCACTGGCGCGCCGCGAGGATGGCCGCCTCGTTCAGCATCAGGATGCTGTGCTTCTCGTCGATCCGCACGTCGAGCACACGCCCATCCTTCCCCACGAGCAGGTGGGCGACCACCACGCCACTCACCCCGGCCTCCTTCGCGATGGACGGGTACTCGGGGCTCACGCTCTTGACGGCGACGGGCATCTGCTCGACATCGACGTACTCCCCGAGCAGGGGCAGTGTCTCGGCGGGCGCAGGCGGCTCGACGACCAGCGGCAGGTCGCCGGTCCCGGCACCCGGCAGCGCGGTGCGCAACTCGTCGGCGTTGGCGATGGTGCTCTCCACCGGCACCTGGTCATCGGGCACCGGCAGCGCGACGCCGGCGGTCGCATGCTGGAGCGCGGCCGGGACCACGGGTTGCGGCGGGGCGACCGCAGCGATGGGTGGCGGCACCGGCGGGCGGTCGACCAGCATGAAGACGATCGGCGGCGGCGCCACGGACACCTCGCCGACGAACGTGCGCAACAGGCCGAGGGCCGCGAAGAGCAGCGTGCCGATCGCGCTGCTCACGAACAACGCGCGGACCATGTACGGGCGGGCGACGCTCTGCAGCTCGGGCGCCCCGTAGGGCATGAACTGGGACAACGCAACGGTGCGGGTCATGAGCCACCTCCTGTCCCCGGTCTCCCGGTACATTGGATGACGGCTGCTCGTTCCCGGTCCCGTTCCCCTCTTTCAGACACGAAGACCGGCCAGAGGGGGACCTCCGCGCCGGTCGTTCGTCCTGCCTTGATTGTCCCGCCGTCCAGCGCGGGTGTCTACAGGCAAATGGTCGAGCGCCCCGGGCGGTCCTCCCGTCCCGGCATGGATACGCCGCCCCCGGGCCGGCATTCCGGAGGCGGCGCGCCGGGGCAGGACGGCGTTTCGGGGCGGGACGGCGTTCCGGGGCGGGGCGCCGCGGAGGACGCGACTCAGTCCGCCGGGCCGTTCTCCGGGCCGCCGCCGTTGCCACCGTCCGGCTTGCGGCGCTTCCTCACGAAGAACTCGCGCAGCAGCTCGCCGCACTCCGGGGCGAGCACGCCGGGTGTGACTTCGACGCGATGATTGAGCCGCGGCTCGTGGATGACGTCGAGCACCGAGCCGCAGGCGCCGGCCTTGGGGTCGAACGCGCCGTAGACCAGCCGCGGCACGCGGGCCAGGACGATCGCGCCCGCGCACATCGCGCACGGCTCGAGCGTGACGTACATCGTGCAGTCCAGCAGCCGCCACGAGCCCAGCGCGCTCGAGGCCGCGCCGATGGCGATGATCTCGGCGTGCGCGGTGGCATCCTGCAGGGTCACGGTCTGGTTGTGGCCGCGTCCGATGACCAGCCCGTCGTGCACCACGACGCAGCCCACCGGCACCTCATCGGCCTCGGCCGCAGCCCGCGCGTCGCGCAGGGCGGCGCGGATGCCGTCTTCGTCGCTGAGGATGAACACGTGGTGGCCGGCGCGCGCGGGACGGCTGGCTACTTCGCGGGCTCGCCCGCCGCGGCGGGCAGCGGGAACTGCGGCGTCCAGCGCGCGAGCAGCGGGTTGAGCACGTCTTCGAACGTAGGCGGGCCGCCCTGGCCGGTGATCGGCGTGCTCTCCAGGCTGGTCGAGCTCACGCCGATGGGGTTGGTGGTCGGGTCGTGGTAGGGCCCCTCGCCCGTCTCGCTGCCCGAGGCGCTCCACAGCAGCGTCCCCGACGAATCCACCAGCGCCGCCTTGAGCTGCACCGAGGTCATGGGCCGGCCCGACTGGTTCCACAGGATCGGGCGCTGCTCCCACTGGTCCACCCGCACGCAGAGCACCGCGCTGGCGCGCAGTTTCGCGCAGAGCAGTGACGCCTGCAGCGAGTCCACCCGCACGTTCTTGAGCATCTGCTCGCGCACCGCCTTCACCGTCGAGTCGCCCACGCTGCTCAGGAGCATCTCGCGCGCGGTCGGGGCCGAGATCCAGCGGTAGCCGGTGCCCCTGAAGTTCTGACCCCACAGGTCCGCCACCATGCGCTCGGCCGGCAGGCTCCGGTCGAACGTGACGATCGGGAGCAGGGCGATGCTCTTCACACCGTAGGACGCGAAGTCCGGCACGGTCGTGACGAGGTCCGTCTTGCTGCCCTTCTTCTTCGCGGCAGACGCGGACGGGGCGAGCGAGGCGAGGACGGCGAGGACGATCAACGCGGCGAAGCCGACGCGACGCATCATGACGACTCCTTCAGGTCCACAGGTGGGATGGCGCGCCCTGGAGGATTTGAACCCCCAACCTTCTGATCCGTAGTCAGATGCTCTATCCAATTGAGCTAAGGGCGCGCGTTTGATTCTGGACCCGTTACTGGCGGAGAGGAGAGGATTCGAACCTCCGGACCGGTTTTACCCAGTCAACCGCTTAGCAGGCGGCTGCCTTCAGCCACTCGGCCACCTCTCCAAACTAACTGGCGGAGGGAGTAGGATTCGAACCCACGGAGCTTTCGCTCAGCGGTTTTCAAGACCGCCGCCTTCAACCACTCGGCCATCCCTCCGCAAGGAAGGCCGAATCGCCCGCGGACGGGGGACTATAGCGGCTCGGCCGGGACGATTCAAACCGGCTTCCGGCCCCGGTTTGCGCGGGCCACAGCGCCATCACTTCTCCTCCCGTCCGTGCTCGTCGCCCCCGCCGCACCGGTCGCGCCACTCGCACGCGGACGACAGGGATGTCGCAGGTGCTCAGCACAGGTCGTCGCAGATGACCCTGGCCAACTCCACCGCTCCATCCCGACCGTCCAGCCGGCGGGAGAGCGAGCGCGCCTTCGCCGCCATGGCCGACGACCCGAGGGCCTCGCGGAGCGCCGAGGTGAGGGTCCGCGGAGAGAGCCGCTTGTAGCTTGGCGGCGCCGGTCCGATGCCGAGTTCGCTCACACGATGAGCCCAGTAGTGCTGGTCCATCACGTGAGGGATCACCACCTGCGGCACACCCGCTCGAGCCGCAGTGGTCGTCGTGCCGGCCCCTCCGTGATGCACGATGGCCGCGAGGCGTGGGAAGAGTCTGCTGTGCGGGACGTGACCGACCGCGAGGCAGCCCTCGGGCTTGCTCCTGCCGGCGGCTTCCACCCACTTCTTCGGAACGATCGTGCGAACGTTGATGGCGGCCGCGGATTCGAAGACGACGTCGAGCAGTCGGCCCGCGTCCGTCGCGCGCATGCTCCCGAACCCGACATAGACGGGTGGATCGCCGGAAGCGAGGAAGTCCTCGACGTCCGCAGGAAGAGAGTCTGCCTGGAACGCCTGCATCGCCCTCACGCGTCTCGTCCCCTTGACGTCCGGCGGCAGCGGCGCCAGTTCCTCATCGGCCGCCAGCAGTCGTTCGCCCGGCAGTCCGATCATCCGACCGTAGAGGGCGGTGGCGGGTGGCAGACTCTGCTGACGCCGCCAACGGTTGACTACTCGATCAAGCGTCACGTCCGTGGCCCACTCCGTTGCCCACCATGCGGCCGAGCTGATGGGCTTCGGCCGACTGGGTGCCCTGTCGGTTGCGGGCGGATGGTGCGCCGACGGGTACCATCTCGGGCAGGCTGACACCGCGCGATAGGCGATACCCAGCGCCTCGGCCACGTGTGGTGCCGCGTACGCGATCCCCGTGGCCACGAGCACCTGCGAGCCGGCGGCGATGGCCGGTAGTTCGACAAGCGTCTCCTCCGTGAGGATCCTCGTGGCGCGCAGCAGCAGCGGAATGGCGCTGAGTGGCGTGCCCGTCGTCGCAGAGGCTGCCTCGACTACCGGCGTACACGTGGGTGCCACTGGACGGAAGTCGAGACCCGCGTCGGCGGCAGCGTCGGCGAACTCCGGAGGCGCGGCGAGGACCACGTCCGACCCGCGTTCGCGGAGCGCGCGACCGAGCGACATGAACGGACCCACATCCCCCCACGACCCGATCGCGCAGAGCGTGACCTTCATGTCGACCCCCGGCCTTGCTGCATGGTCCAGTGTTTCCGAAGGGCCCAGCTGTTCCGCCGAATGCGCGGCAGTGTAGCGCGTGCGCGAGCGGCGCGTCATCCGGCACGCCGTCCAGTGGACTCCTCACGCCCGACAGCTGAAGACGACCTTGAGAGGCAGAGAGGGGCCGGTTGGTCGCTGCCAACAATCGAGCCCCACGGCGCGACGCCTCCGTGGGGCTCGATCCCATCGAACCGCGATGCTGTACGGTGTTGGGCTACTTCGCGGTCGTGCTGTCCTTCGGGGAACTCGCAGCGGGCAGCAGGAAGATGGCGATCGCCCGGCCCTTCCGATTGACGTCCACGCCGAAGATCGCTGCGGCGACTTTCGTGCCGGGGCCCGGCTCAGACAACGCGTCCATGATCACGCCGTTCGCCCCAAGCTTTCCGGCCTGCTGCTGCATCTTTGCGTACATTCCCTTCTCACTTGTGAAGCTCGTGCTCCCCTCAGCATTGAGGAGCGCGACCTCTTCGTACTTGCCCGGCACCTGGTCGGCCGTCCTGTAGAGCACGACCTCAGTGGCGGGCACTGCAGGCCGTTGCCGAGCCACCCCAAGCTGAGTTGCATTCACGGCTACGCACCCGGTGGCACCAGCAACGCAGATGAGTGCTCCCCACAAGCTCAGCGACCTGAACATGCTTTACCCTCCACCTGCTGTTGCCTACCTGGACCCTCACCATTCCGCCATCAACGCCGTGCCCGACACTACATCGACCGGGCTGTTCCGGTCCAACCCATGTCTGCCCAGCAGTCTCCCCTACCGCGCCCCGACAGATTGCTATCTCACCAACGCGACCCTCTGGGTCTCCACGCGTGAGCCTTGCGCCAGTCGCAGGAGGTACACGCCCGCGGCGAGGTTGGCCTGCGGCCTCAACTCCACCACGTGGACACCCGCGCCGAGGGCGCCCACGTCGAGCTTCTGCACCTGCCGCCCGGACACGTCGTACAGCGCCAGCGATGCCGGTATCGCACTGGGCAAGGTGAAGTGCACGGACAGCACGCCGCCTTCGACCGGGTTCGGCCGCACTCCCTGCAGCGCGAAGCCGAGCGCCGGCACTTCCACCCAGGTCTCCCCCGCGATCACCTCGCCCTGGGCCGTAGGCAACCCCAGGCGATAGCCGTAGCGGCGGCCCGCAGTGACCCCGTCGTCCTCGAAGACCACGTAGCCGGAACCATCCGGGCTCTGTTCGCCGAGCCTCGTCCAATCCACGTCGGGACCCGTCCGGTAGACGGCGGCGCGCCCGGACTCGGAGCCACTGACGTACCAGCGCAGGAACACGCGGCCGCCCTCGACGCGCGAGTCCACCAGCGAGGCCAGTGCCGGCGTGGGCAGGTCCTGGCAGATGCCATTCGGGCAGACCGTGCCCTTGCGCCAGTAGATCTCCGGATTGCCATCGCGGTCGTCGGTCCAGGCCAGGTAGATGTAGTCGCTCGCGCACACGATGCGCGGGGCCGACGAGTTCCCCGCGGCGTTCGTGACCCGCTCGACGGGCAACCAGGCGCCATCCCAGATGCGGTGGTAGATCTCGGCGTTGCCATCGCGCGTGTCAGACCAGACGACGTGTACGCGCCCGGTGCCATCCACACCCACCTCCGGGGCCACGGAGTTGCTCTCGTCGAGCGGGCTCACGGCGAACTCGGGATCCCAGGTGGTCCCGTCGCCCGAGCGGCAGTAGACCTCCGAATGGCCGGAGCGAGTGTCCGCCCACACGACGTGGACCCGGCCCAGGCCATCGACGGCGACCTTGGGCGACGCGGAATCGACCGGCGCGGAATTCACCTGGACCTCCGCCCCCCAGGCGTTCTCCCAGGACTTGTAGTAGATGCCAGGGACGCCCCCGTCATTGCCCAGCCAGACCGCGTGAAGCCGGCTCTGTGAGTCCCCCGCAAGGTCCGGGTGGAGCCGGCTGGCTCCCTGCGAGACGATTTCCTCCTGCATCCACCCGGACGGTGGAAGCGAGAACCAGCGCGTGTGGTAGATCGTGCCCTGACCCGCAAGGTCCTCCGACCAGACCATGTGCGGGACGCCGTTGCGGTCGACCGTGAACGAGGGATCGCGCACCGTGCTCTGCCCGGGCCGCCAGCCCTCGGGCGCATGCCAGACCACGTCCCACCTGCGGTAGAAGAGCGGCTCGTTCAGCGGCTCCCCTTCGTGTGCCCAGGCGACGTGGAGCCTGTCCCACGAATCGCCGAGGATGCTCGGACTGTGGCTCGAGGGAGAGCTGGAGAGCGTCATTGGCGGCTGCCAGGTCAGCGTGTCGGCCGGCCAGTGCGCCGTCCCCTTGGTGTAACGCACGTCCCAGCTCGTTCCGTTCTCGGGCGCCTCCTGCCACACCACATGGACCCCCGCGGTCGTCACGGCCAGGTCGGGAGCCTCGGAGCGCAGGGGGTCGTAGGTGATGCGCTGCTCCGCGCACCAGACGATCTCGTCGCGGACCACCGCGATGGCGAAGGCCATGTCGCTCCGGTCCTCGCCCGGGTTCCCGTTGGCATCGTGCGCGACCACCTTCAGGTAGCAGTTGCTGCTCGCCGGGCCCGTGACGGTCCAATCGTAGGCGCCGCTGTTCGCGATCCCCGTGGCCAGTGAAGCAAAGGTCCCCGCAGGTCCGTTGCGAGAGAGGTAGAGGTCCACGCCAGTCACGGGGAGCGATCCGGTGGCCGTCCACCGCAGCGTCTCCGTCGTGCCCGCCATCAGCGTCTCGCTCCCATTCGGATAGACGACCTGGACGACGGGCGCCGGCACGTCGGTCACATGCACGGGCACGTCGCAGGAAGTGCTCAGCTGATAATCGGATGCCGTGAAGTGTGGCAGGTAGTCACCGGCCTGGCTGGACGTGGGCGTCCAGCGGAATACGCCGCCCTCGAACGTCGCGCCCTGCGGCAGGTCCTGGCCAGCGAGCGTGACCGCGTCGGCATCCGGGTCGGAAGCGGTGACCGTGAACGTGAGCAGGGCGCCCTCGCTCCCCGTCTGACTCTCCGGGCAGCTGATGACAGGCGGACGATTCACATTCTCGACGTGGATCGCCACACAGCATGTGCTGCCGGTCACCGAAGGGTCCGAGGCGGTGAAGCACGGCTGGTAGTCACCAGCCTGCGTGTAGGAAGGCGTCCAACGGAACGTGGCTCCGTCGAATGTCGCTCCCGTTGGCATGGAACTGGCGCTGAGGGTCACCGGATCACCATCGGGGTCCGAACCCGTCACCGTGAAGGCAAGCGATGACGCCTCGTTCACGCGCTGGGCCCCGGGGCAGGACGCCGACGGCGCACGGTTGGGGCTGAACATCCACGGCCCCGACGACGCGGTCGTGATGTTGCCCGCGGCGTCGTACGCGTGAACATAGAGCGTGTGCCAGGCGTAGTAGCCACCCGCCGCGCTGATGCGCGTGGATCCGCTCGCCTGTCCGACGCAAGCAGAGGCCGGCGGAGTCGCGTTGTCCCACTGGGCACAGAAGCCGCTCACGCCGCTGTGGTCGTCGGCAATGGAGAAGCCGATGCCCTCGTCCGTCCTGTAGTTGCCTGCCGCCGGCTGGGAGAACGAGACGCGCGGCCCCGTGCCGTCGTAGTAGAGCGTGGCGGCCGTGGACGAAGTGGCCTGGAATCCGACGCGATCGTTTGCGTGCACCAGGAAGGCATTCGCCCCCGCCCGCATGCTGCCGGGCGGCACCACAATCGTGGTCTGCGACCACCCAGTCGGCCATTGGCCGTCCTGGTCAGTGTAGTCAACGCCCGACCAGTTGCCGTTCACAGCATATCGGAAGACAGCGACGCCCGAGCCATACTGGTCGGGAGGCGTGGGTCCGCACTCAGGAAAAAGGTACGGCCCTGGGTCGTTTCCCCTGACCGTCACTGCGATGGACCCGTTCGTCCACCCCGCCGGCGATATCGAGACAATGTCGGTGCCGCGGGGACAGCTATAGGTCTGGGGCAGCTTGTCGTCTTCGCGCAGCGCCATGAAGTCGAAGTTCATCGTACCGCTGGCGCCCCCACCACCTGAGCCGATTGCCACGAAGCGCATCTGCGTGATCCGATTGCTGCCGAGCCAGTCTCCGATGTCGTCGAGCCGGAAGGTGACGTAGTGCCAACCGCCGTCGCGGATCAGCCCTGAGAGGTCGCGGTTTGTCGAACTGAAGTTCGGCCGTGTATCCGTCGAGAAGTTGAATTGCAGCCGTCCGACCGTGCCGCTCACGATCTGATAGCCGAAGCGGATGTAGTCGCGGTGGTAGATGTCCTGCCCGGGGATGTAGTTGATGACCGGGGTGTAGATGCCCCCGCCGGTCGCGAACACCACGTGCAGGCTGCCACCGACGCTGTTCACGCTGGTGCCCGAAGAAGCGGTCCAGCCATTCGTTGAGCCATTGAACAGCCACGTATAGTCCGTCTCCGCAGCCTGCACCGCCGAGGCCGTCAGGATCATGGCGATGGCGACCAACAGCGGTTGTCCCGGCAACCTCGACGCACGGAATGCCCTACGGATAGCGCGGCCCATTTGGATGCCTCCCGGTTCGATGCGATGACTGAATGGCATCGGCGGCACAACGGTGGTGCGGTCATGACTGCTGACGCTGGTAGATGGTCAATACTGGCGCTGGCAGGGGCCGGTGTCCATCACAATGCGGCCTCCGCCATGGAATGAGATGGGCCGCAGTCTACTCCCAACCCGCTGGACGTCAATGACAAATCGTGCGGCAAGTCTCGCGCCGCCGCCGTCGGGCGGCGTCCCTGTCTCAGAACAGCGTCGTCTGATCCAGCCGCCCCAGCTGCCGCGCGCGGCGCTCGAGCGCGAGGTACGCCAGGTGCGCGGCCACGCTGAAGACCAGCGTGGTCGTGAACAGCCACGCCATCAGCGCGCCGTCGGACCACGCGTTCAGCAGCGTGCTCGAGCCGTGGCCGAGCAGGAAGCGGCGCAGCGCCTCGTACCACCAGGTGAAGGGCAGCGCGAGCGCGACCCACTGCAACACGCGCGGCAGCAGGTCCACGGGGAAGATGACGCCGCAGAGCAGGTAGAGCGCCACCGCGATGCCGTCGTTCAGCGTGAACGCCGCGCGCGGCATGACCATGGCGAAGCCGGCGACGAAGAAGCCGAGCGAGACGGTGGCGAACACCCCGAGCCCGAGTGCCGCGATGAGCGGCAGCCAGTGGACCGCCGCCCAGTCCCAGCGCAGCCCGACCAGGAACCAGCCCACCGCGAGCGTGAGCGTGGTGCTGAGCGTGGCGAGCGCGAGCTTCACCAGCGAGCGGCCGGCGAGGTAGTTGAACATGCCGATCGGCGAGGTGTAGACGTACTTGAGGGTCTCGAACTCCTCGCGCTCCTCGACGATCATCCAGCCCATGCCGACCAGCACCATGACGACGTAGTTGTGGAACGCGCTGCCCAGGTAGAGGCCGCGGAAGGTGTCGGCGCCCTGGGCCGAGCCGCCCACCGCCCAGTACATGCCGGCCAGGATGAGCGCGGTGGCGAGCGGGTGCGTGATGGCGTAGGCGGTGAACAGGAACGGGTCGGTCCAGTTGGACTCGATCTGCAGCCCCAGCCAGGCCGAGGCACGCAGGCGGGCGACCAGCGCTCTCATCGCCCCGCCTCGCCCATCGCCGCACGGCCCGTGCGCGCCCGCCTCGCCTGCCGGGTCGTCATTGCCACCTCTGCGTCAGGCGGCCCTCGCGCTTGGCGAGCGACTCGAGGTGGGCGAGCGCGACGCGCGCGAGCCAGAGGAAGAACGCGCAGAGCACGACCAGGGCGACGATCTCGAAGCGCAGCGGCATGAGCGCGTGCGCGCCCGCGCCGAGCAGCACCTGGCGCAGCGCGTCCACGCCGAGCCCGAGCGGCACGACGCCGGCGGCGACGATGCCGAATGGCCCGAGCGTCCGGAGCGGAAAGTAGAGCCCCGAGAGGAACTGGACGGGCTGGTAGAGCGCGTTGCTCAGGTGATACGCCTCGCGCCCCCAGAGCAGGAACAGCGAGGCCATCACCATGCCCAGCGCGTAGAGCGCCACCATGGTGAGCGCGAAGACGCCGAGCAGCGTGGGCAGGCTGAAGGGCTCCACCCGCACGCCCATCACGACGAAGCCGAGGAACAGCCCGAACGCCGAGCGCGCCGTGGTCAGCAGGAAGCCGCCGAGCGCCATGCCCGAGAGGATGGCCATGCGCGAGCAGGGGGCGACGAAGTACAACTGCAGCTGCCCGCTCTGCTTCTCCCAGTAGAACTGCGCGCCCATCCCCCACAGCACGTTGATCCAGTAGGTGGCGAGCAGCCCCCCCACCACGGCCAGCGCCTCGAACGAGCGCGGCGCGCCGAGCGCGCGGTAGAGCATGACGAAGGCGAGCATGCCGAGGTTCGGCAGGATGGCGTCGGTGATGAGCCAGGTGGGCTCGCGGAACGATCCGACCAGTCTCCCGTAGGCGCGCCCCCAGGTCGCGCGCAGGTTGAGCGCGAGCGCGCTCACGGCGCCCCGGAGGGCGCGGCCCCGTGGTCCTCGCGCTCGTCTGACTCCTCGAGCCCGCGCCCGACCAGGGCGACGAACACGTCCTCGAGCGAGGTCTCGCGCGTGGCGATGGCCTCGATGCGTCCCCCGCGCGCCTCCAGCTCGCGCAGCACGTCGGCCAGCGAGCCGCCGGGCGGCAGCCGGAACTTGAACGCCCGCGTGCCGCGCTCGGGATGCGGTGCGCCCCAGGCGACCGGCACGGCGGCGAGCGACGGCAACGCGGGCGTGTCACCGTCGGAGGCACGCACCTCGAGCTCGACGTGCTGCCCGCCCTCCACCAGGCGCCGCAGCCCCGCGAACGAGTCGCAGGCCAGCAGGCGCCCGTGGTCGATGATGGCGATGCGGTCGCAGAGCTCCTCGGCCTCGCGCATGTAGTGCGTGGTCAGCAGCACGGTGCGGCCGGGCCGCTCGCGCACCCAGTGGGCCACGTACTCGCGCATCGCGCGGGCGGCGTTGACGTCCATCCCGAGGGTGGGCTCGTCGAGGAACACCACGTCGGGGTCGCTGACGAAGCCACGCGCGAAGTTCATCCTCTGGCGCTGCCCGGTCGAGAGCCGGTTGATGCGGGTGCGGGCCTGCTCGCCGAGCCCGGCGGTCTCGATGAGCGCGTCGATGCGCGGTCGGGCGATCTTCCCGGGCACGCCGTAGAACTGCGAGAACATCCACAGGCACTCGCGCACGGTCAGGATGCCGTAGCCGCTCGACTCGCCGCCCGAGACCAGGCCGATGCGCTTGCGCACCGACTGGGCGTCGCGGACCACGTCGAAGCCCGCCACGCGCGCCTCGCCCGCCGTCGGGAAGAGCAGTGTCGTGAGGATCTTGATGAGCGTGGTCTTGCCGGCGCCGTTGGGGCCCAGCAGCCCGAAGATCTCGCCGCGCTCGATGCGCACGTCCACGCCGCCGAGCGCGCAGACCTCGCCTCCTCCTCGCGCGGCGCGGAAGGTGCGGGTGAGCCCGCGCACGTCCACCGCGGGCGGGTTCTGCGGAGCGTCGGGAGCCATGGGTCCGCCGAAGCTAGGCAGCGCCCCGGGGAGTGTCAAACGCGACGGGCGGGACGGCCTCGCAGCCACCCCGCCCGCGTCGCGGACCCCGCTCTCTCAGTTCCCGCGCAGGAAGATGACCTTGCGGGCGAGCCGCGCGCCGCCCACGCGCGCCTGCAGGAAGTAGATGCCGCTCGCGGCGGGCGAGCCGTCGCTGCGCGCGCCGCGCCAGGTGAACTCGTGCGGCCCCACGCCGAGGGCGCCCCGATAGAGCGTCGCGACACGCCGTCCACCCAGGTCGTGCACGGCGAGGTCCACGTCGGTGGCACGGTCGAGGTTCAGCGCGAAGCTCGTCTCGTGCGTGAACGGGTTGGGCCGCGCCGCCGACAGCATCAGCGCTGCCGGCGTGGGCAGGGGCACCGGGGCCGGCAGGGTCGTGACCTCGAGCGTGACCCCGTCGCGTCCGGAGAGTTGCAGGTCGGCCAGTCCGACGTCGCCGCCCGCGCTCTGCCCGGGCTTCAGGGCGAGGCGCAGCGTGAGGTCGAGCGTCATGGGTTCCTCGGCCGGGAGATCCGGGCCCAGCCCGATGAGCCCGAGCACCAGACGCCCGTCCACCGCCTCGTGCAGCTCGAGCCATTGCCCGGCGCCCGTTCCGGTCTCCACGCCGGTGACCTCGTAGCGATCGAGGGGCAGGGCCAACGCCAGGCGCGCGGCACCGATGCGGTCGGCGGCGAGCACCTGGATGGGCACCCGGAGCCCGTTCGACTCCCACGCCGGCTCGCCGATCACGACCGCCACGTCGGGCTCGGGCCGCCCGCGCGACGTGTCGCGTTCGCCGCCATGCAGGATGTCGCGTGCGCAGCACAGGACGTCGTCCACGCCCAGGCGCCCGTCCCCGTTGCAATCGAGCCCCGCGAGCGAGGTGTCGGGGCATGGCCCGTTGCCGAGCACGCAGCGGACCATCGAGACGAGGTCGCGCACATCGAGACTGCCGTCCAGGTTGAAGTCGCAAGACGGCCCGGCGCAGATCCGCGACTCGACCACCACCAGCGTCATGATCCGGCAGGCGGGCACGGCGCTCCCGAGCGAGTCGGAGCCGAGCAGATCGTGAACGGAGAGGTGCGTGACCCGCGGCAGCAGCGCGCCTTCCACCGGTTCGAGCACGACCCCCAGCGCCGGCGGCGGGATGCAGCGCTGGTTGGAGTCGCAGCGCACCGGCGTGATGGGCGCCCCCTGCTCGGCGAACATCATGAACTCCGCACCGTCCTCGACCGGCTCCCAGGCGATGTGCATGCCCTCGGCCTGCCCCATGGGCACGAGCTGCGAGATGCGCAGCCCGGGCGGGGAGAACGACAGCCTGCCCTGCAGCCCCGCGAGCGGAATCTGGGTGGCGATGGTCATGCCCACCTTCGCCTGCCCTCCGGGGGCCACGGTCGCATCGCACGCTCCGAAGCCTCCCTGGTGGTCCCAGTCCGCGATGAAGCAGGGTGCGGTCGGCGGCACCAGGCAGGAGTCCTTCACGGTGAACGACCGGCTCGCGTAGTAGGTCGTGTCCACCTTGCCCGAGTCGCACCAGCTCACGACCGCGAGCTCGATCGGCAGCTCGTAGCCACCGGAGGGCAGGCCGGGCAGCAGCGCCTCCGCCGCCCAGGGCCTGGTGACGTTGTCGCACGGCCACCCCATGCAGTCGTTCTGCGCCACCACGACGCGCACGATCGGAGGCTCCTGGCGTGGCCCCACGAACCTGGAGGGCAGCAGCTGGAGTCCCCGGAACTGGTAGCAGTTCGAGGGCGTCGTCCCGGAGATCACGAGCGGGATGGACACGTCCGGGCAGATGCGCGGCGCGCAGTCGGCGCAGGGCCGCGGCGGGCCGATCACGACCCTCGTGACGAACGGCAGCGTCCCACCCGGCGGCACCAGGCAGGAGTCCTTTACGGTGAACGACCGGCTCGCGTAGTAGATCGTCGAGTCCGGGGCGAGCGAGTCGCAGAGGCTCGTGACCACCATCTGCAGTGTCAGGCCGTAGGTTCCCGGCGGCAGTCCGGCGAGGATCGTGTCGGCGGACCAGGGCGGCACGTTGAGTGTGCAGACATCGCAGTCGTGCCGGTCCACGCGGACGCGGACGATCGGCGGCTCCGGGCCCGGGCCCACGATCGGGGAGGGCAGCAGTTCGAGGCTGCGGAAGCGGAAGCACCCGTTGGGGAACCATCCGGCGATCCGCAACGGGATGGGCTCACCGGGGCAGATGCGCGGCGGACAGCCGTCGCAGGGCGGCGGCGGGCCGATCCGGATCACGGAAGTGTAGGGCAGCGTCCCGGGATCCTGCGCCGGCGTGGCCTTGGGCGTGAGCGCCAGGCCGATGAGGACCAGCGCCAGGGTGATGAGGGCGATGCGGAGGGCGTGTCTCATGGCTCACCTGTCTGGTCGGAGCCGTCGGCCCGATGGGCCCCGCGGCGACCGCTGAGGACGACCCGGTCATGGGTCGGATGGGTCGATGTTCCGCTCCTGCGGAGGCGGTGTCAACGCCGATCTGCAGGCGTCCTTCCCGCGGCGCGACATGGCCTCCGGGCGCGGGGGCGACCCATGGGACGTAGGCCTGGCCTGCCGGGCGGGCAGGAGCCACCCGGGGAGCGCCGCCGACTGCGCCTACTTCCTGCCCACCATCACGATGCGGTCGCCAGCGGTGTTGAGCAGGCGGGTGAGCGGCAGGTTGAGCACGTCCACCGCGCCCATCGCCAGCCGCTGGAGCACCGACTTCTCGCCGTGCGCGCGGCCGGGCGGGATCTTGCTCTGGCGCGCCTGGATCACGTCCAGCCCGGCCGAGGCGAAGAGGTGCTCGAGCGGGCCCGGCGTGAACTCCCAGAGGTGGTAGGGCGGCTCGCGCAGCACGATCGGGCGGCCCAGGGCGCCGTAGAAGGCCAGCGCGAACCGGCGCGCGAGCGAGTTCGTGGTGATGGGCCCGCGCAGGTAGAGGTGGCCGCCGGTCTTGAGCAGGCGCGCCGCTTCGACCAGCACCGCGAGGCAGTCGGGCACGTGCTCGAGCACGTCGCCCATGTAGACCAGGTCGAACGACTCCGCCGGAAGCGCGGCGGCGAGCAGGTCGCCCTGGAACACCTCGAGCCCCAACGCGAGCGAGCGCTCCGCGGCATCGACGGAGAACTCGACGCCCTGCGCCTCCCAGCCGCGCTCGCGCGCGTGCTTGAGCAGCCAGCCGCCGGCACTGCCCAGCTCGAGCAGCCGGCCGGCCGGCCCGAGTCGTTCGAACGCTTCCAGCAGGCTCGTGTTCTCGGCGCGGAACGGCTCCTCGGAGGAATAGGCCACCTCGCTGCGTCCGCAACGGAAATCGCTCTCGAAGTACGCGGCCGAGTAGAGCGCGGCGAGGCCCTCCGCCGCGGGCTGCACGCGCAGGAAGCGCAGCCCGCAGTCGTCGCACTCGACCAGCGGAAACGAGCCGTGGAACTCGTAGACCAGCGCCAGCGGCTGCAGGCGCGCGCCGCCGCAGGCGACGC
>JANXPZ010000066.1 GCA_025357055.1 Candidatus Eiseniibacteriota bacterium
GCGCGGCTACCCGGCACTTCCCTACCCGGCGTCCGCGAACGCCCCCGCCCTCACGTCACCGATGATCACGTGTGAGAGCCGGCGCTCCGAATCCGCCCGCCGCAACGCCTCCGCGATGCTCCGTGCACCGTCCCGTGCCGCCGGCGTCACCACCTGGTTCACGAACACGACCACCTCGGCAACACGCGCGACCTGCGCGAGGTAGCCGTGGCGGTGCAGCACGATGCCTGCGACGTCTTCAGCCGTCACGACCGCGCCCGCCGGCCGCCCCAGCCGCTCGCGCATCAGCGCCGCGCGGTGCACGTGCTGGTCGTCCATGGGCGCGCCGAGGCAGCCCACGCCGATGACCGCGATCACCAGGTCGGCGCGCGGCGAGACCACGGGCTCGCGGTCCGCGTGCGCCTTGAGCGGGTGCCCCGCGGCGCCATCGGCCTCGACCAGCACGTGCCCGGTGACGTGCGCGTCCACCAGCGCATCGAGCGTCATGATCGGGAGTCCAACGACCTTCCGCCCGCCGGTCGGGTCCGGCGCCACGGCGGACACGTGCCGGTGGGCGCCGAACTCCACACGCAACCGCTCCACCAGGGACGCGGCGTCCGAACCCAGCACGACGCATCCGGACTGCGCAGGCTCTGGGTACAGGATGCGCGTGCTCGTCGTCGTGAGCACCGAGCACCCTTCGGCGGCCAGCGCGTGGGCGGCGGCGAACATCAGCGTGGTCTTTCCGCCACCGCCGATCAGGTGGACGTAGCGCCGCTCCCGCAGTCCGAACGCGTCAAGGATCACGCGGGGACCACCGGCCGGCGTGGGCCACCACGATCTCGAGCACGCTGCCGCTGATGATGCGCGCCTTGTCCGACAGCGTGTGACACATGGAGGCGTCGCCGCGGGGATCCACGTCCGCCACCTTGAAGCCCTCGGTCACGGACAGACCGGGCCACAACAGGCCACGCAGCACACCCGCGATCCGGGACCTCAGCTCGACCCCCGCCACGCTCCCGAGCAGATCGCCCGCCGCGACCTGCTCGCCGATCCTGCGCTGGCTCGTGAAGACACCGTCCGCCGGGGCCCGGACGACGCGCTCATGCGTGTAGCCGCCGATCTCGCCCGGCTCCCCGGTGTCGCGCGACGAGGGCCCGCTCGAGATGATCCGGCCCAGGTCGTGTCCGCGCATGGTCTCGACCACGTAGTGCACGTCCCGACCGGCCACGAGCCCGGGACCCAGGCCGATCACCAGGGGCGCGTCGCCGCAGCGGTTGTCCAGGTTCGCCTTCAGGATGCGCGCGTCCACGATCACCTCGGGGCGCCAGAGCGCGACCAGCCGCGATCCGGGATCCACGCAGACCGGGATGTGCGGCCACTCGCCTGGCGGAAGCGCGGCCACCGCCTCGACCGTCGAGCGCACGCCATGCACGCCCTCCACCTCGATCTCGCCCTCGTAGATCGCGGAGCAGAAGGCGACCGTGCGGCGGATGGCGGTCGGCTGCTCGAGATCGGTCATCGCCACGCGGTAGCCGCAGCGGAAGAGGCGGTGCGCCGTGGCCGAGGCCTGCTCGCCGGCGCCCTTGACGAGCACCTTCTCGCGCCCGCCGCTCACGCCGCGCTCTCCGCGGCAACCGGGCCGCGCGCGTGTTCTCGCAGGGGCCTCACGCGCCGTTCTCCCCCGCCGCCAGGTCCGCGGGCAGGTCCACGTCGAAGAGCACGGCCTCGTCCCCGGTCTCGAGCTCCACGACCCACTCCGGATGCGCACGGATGATCTCGCGCGCCCCGACGTCGCCCGTGACCGCAAGCAGCGTCTCGCGCAACCCGGCGCGGATCAGCACGGGATGCCCGCGGCGGCCACCGCAGACCGGGACCACGATCGGCTTGCCGACCACTGCAGGGCAGGCGATCAGCGACGCGATCAGCGCCGGCGTGATCCGGGGCATGTCCGCGAGGGCGACGAGAAAGACCTCGGCGTCCCCGGGCGCGGCCCGCACGCCCGCGCGCAGCGAGGCGCCCATGCCCTCGGCGTGGTCCGGATTGACGACGAAGCGGCAGCGCGGGCGCGCCGGCGGGGCGGCGAAGCCAGGCTGGAGGACGACGATGGTCTCGGCCACCGCGGGCGACGCGAGCAGGGCGTCCAGCGCGTGCTCGTAGAGCGGTCGTCCCCGCCAGGGCGCGAGCAGCTTCTCGCCGCCGAACCGGGTGGACGAGCCGGCGGCCAGCAGGATGGCGACGACGCGCATCGGGCTACCGGTGGGCCCCGGTGCCCCTCAACTCGGGCGCCGTCCTGCGATGCTCCGCGAACAGCTCCGAGAGCCGCTGCGCGGCCGCCATGATCGCCTCCGGGCTCGTCCCGTCGGCGAAGGGCAGCACGCGGCCACCCTGCTTGAGCAGCCGTCCGCGCGCGACCACCGTCTCCACCTCGCTGCCGTCAGCCGCCCAGATGAGGTTCTCCATCAGGTTGTCCAGGCGCGTCGGCGTCAGGTTCGGCCGGTCGAGGCCGAGCAGGATCCAGTCGGCGCGGCGGCCCGGCGCCAGCTCGCCCTGCTCCTGCCGCAGCATCCGCGCGGGCACGCTGGTGATCATCTCGAGCAGCTTCTGCGAGGGCAGCAGCGTGGCGTCCTGGTGCAGCGCCTTCTGGTACTGCGCGGCGAGCCGTGCGGCGCCCAGGATGTTCTGGTTGTCGCCCGAGCCCGAGCCGTCGGTCGAGATCGCCACCGGCACGCCGGCGGTGAGCATCTCGATCACCGGCGGCATGCCCGAGCCGAGGATGGTGTTGGCGAGCGGGTTGTGCACGACCTGCGTGCCGGTCCTCGCCAGGATCCCGACGTCGCGCGGGCCGCAGTTGACCTGGTGCGCCAGCATCGTGTCGGCGTCGAGGATGCCGATCGACTCGGCGAACTCGACCTCGCTCAGGCCCGGCTCGATCTCGGCGCTGAACCAGCGCGTGGTGCGCGGCTCCTCGGCGCTGTGGATGTGGAACAGCGTGCCGTGCTCGCGCGCCCAGCGCTTGAGCGGCACCAGCATCTCGCGGCTGTTCGAGAAGAACTGGTCGGGCCCCGGGCAGAAGGAGGTCCGCGCGAGGTCCGGCAGCGCGAGGGCGTCGTCGAGCCGGGCGATCGCCTGTTCCGGACGGTCCAGCGCCTCCTTCACGTAGTTGCGGTCCTGGCCGCCGATGGCCACGATCATGGTCGTGCCCGCGGCCTCGTTCGCCTGCGCCAGTTCGCCGACGTGGAACTTGTTGAAGTTGCAGTGGTGGACCAGGCTCGTGGTGATGCCGTAGTGGATGTCGCAGACCCGGGCCAGCCGGTAGGTCACCAGGTGCGGCGACGCCCCCAGCTCGCGGTAGAGCCGCTCCTGCTGGGTGTTCATGAAGCTCGTGAACGGGTTCACCGCGTGGTCGAGCCAGTCGGTCAGCGGCTCGTCCTTGGCGATGCCGATGAGCGGCTGCTCGTGATCGTGCCCGTGCGCCTTGACGAAGGCCGGCATCAGCACGGCGCGCTGCCGCGGCACCTCGGTGCCCGGCGGCGGATCGCCCATGACGTGCAGCGCCGCGCCGTAGGCCCCGCGGATGCGCGTGCCGATCTCGGGCGTGTAGCGGCCGACCTCGCGGATCGTCTCGCCCTCGCTCAGCAGGTAGCCGTCCTGGATGCGCTCGCCCCGGTCCGGCGCGGCCAGCGGCAGCAGGAACTCCGCGCGACAGAGCGTGAATCGCGGCGCGCTCATCGCTTCGCCTCCCCGTCCAGCCGGCCCAGCGCGCGCAGCATCTTCTCCGCGCTGAACGGCCAGCCGCGCATCCACACGCCGGTCGCGTCGTGGATCGCCGCCGCGATGGCGGGCGCCGCCCCGTTGCAGGCGATCTCCGACACCGACTTGCTGCCGTAGGGCCCGAAGGGATCGGTGGTCTCGACCAGCACCGCCCGGAAGTCGTCGGGCAGGTCGTGGATCATCGGAACCTTGTACTCGAGCAGGTTCGCGTTGCGACACCTCCCCCGCCCGTCCAGCAGCATCTCCTCGAAGAGCGAGTGCCCGATGGTCTTGAGCACGCCGCCGTAGATCTGCCCCTGGGCCAGTTCGGGGTTGATGGGCGTGCCGCAGTCCTGGAGCGCGTAGTACTTCTGCACCTTGACCGCCCCGGTGCGCGTGTTGACCGCCACCTGGCAGAAGTGCGCGCCGTAGGGGAACGCCGCCTTGTCGGTGGTGTAGCACGCCGAGCTCATGAGCTGTCCGCTGCCGGTTCCCGAGACCGTGAAGCGCGAGATCTCGTCATAGGAGACCGGGCGCGAGCCGCCCGACACCGTGGAAGGGTACGCCAGCGCCAGGCCCTCGACCGGTTCGCCCAGGATCCGCGCGGCGGTCTCGAGCAGCTTCTGCTCCATCCCCTGCGCCGCGTTCAGCGCGGCGTTGCCCGAGAAGAACGTCCCGCTCGAGGCGTAGGCGCCATCGTCGTAGGGCGTGACGTCGGTGTCCGCCACGATCAGCGAGACGTCGCCGATCCCGGTGCACAGGCACTCCGCCACCAGCTTGACGACGAGCGTGTCGAGGCCCGTGCCCATGTCGGTCCCGCCGCTCAGCAGCATGAAGGTGCCGCCGCCGAGCAGGGCGACCGAGGCGTTGGCCGAGTCGATGCCCGGCAGCCCGGAGCCCTGCTGGATGATGGCTACGCCCTTGCCAATGCGCACATCGGGGTCGTCGCTCGCCGCCGCCGTGCCCCATTCGATCATCGCGCCGCCCTGCTCGAGCGCCGGCCCGAGCCCGCAGCTGGAGACCTCCTGCGGCGTGCCCTCGCGCCCTTCGCCCAGGCACTTGAGGATCTCGAGCATCGTCCCCTCCCGCACGCGGTTCTTCTCGAGGAAGGCGAGCGGGTCCATGCCCAGCGCATCCGCCAGTTCGGCACAGGCCAGTTGCAGGGCGTAGGAGCCCTGCGGCGCGCCGTAGCCCTGGTAGGCCCCGGCGGGCGGGATGTTCGTGTACCAGGTCCTCACGTCGAAGTGCACGTTCTCGCAGAGCAGCAGCGGCAGGCTCTTCGAGCAGGCGTTCATCGGGACCGTCAGGCAGTGCGCCCCGTACGGGCCGGTGTTGGCGCGGACGTCCATCTTCACGGCCGTGAGGCTGCCGTCGCGCTTCGCCCCCAGCGTGACCTTGATCTTCATCGGGTGGCGCGTGCGCGAGGCGATGAACTCCTCCTCGCGGGTGAAGCGGTAGAGTACCGGCCGGCCGGTCACCCAGGTCGCGTACGCGGCCACCTCCTCGAGCACCATGTCCTGCTTGGCGCCGAAGCCGCCGCCCACGCGTTCCTTGATCACGCGCACCTGGTTCTCGTGGATCCCCAGGATGCGCGACACGATGCGGCGCACGTGCCAGGGCACCTGCGTGGCGGCGTGGATCACCAGGCGCTCGTCCTCGATCCTGGTGTAGACCACGTGCGGCTCGACCGGCGTGTGCTGGACCTGCGAGGTCTCGTACTCGCGCTCGATCACGACCTCGGCCTCGGCCAGCCCCCGCTCGACGTCGCCGATGCCGCCGTGCACGCTGGCGGCAAGGTTGCGGCGCGGATCGCCGTGGATGGGGAACTGGTAGATGACCTTGCCGTCGCGGGGATCGGCCCCGCGGTTGTCGAGGTCCGCGGGCGCGCCGACGACGTATTCGACCACACCGCCGTGCAGCACGGGCGCGCCCGGCGCCGCGGCCGCTTCGACCGTGAACACCGGTTCGAGCACCTCGTACTCGACCTTGATCTTCCGCAGGGCCTCCCGGGCGATCTCCACGGTCTCCGCCACGACCGCAGCCACGCGGTCGCCGACGTGGAGCAGCTTCTCGCCGAACATCTTCCGGTCGTAGGGCGAGGGCTCGGGGAAGCCCTGCCCGGCCGTGTTGTACCAGGCCTCCGGGCAGTTCCTGTGGGTCAGGACCAGCACGACCCCCGGCAGCGCCTCGGCGCGGCTGGTGTCGATGGACTTGATGTAGGCGTGCGCGTGCGGCGAGCCCAGCATCTTGAGGTGGCAGGCGTCGCCCGCCGCCATGTCCTCGACATAGGCCTTCTCGCCCCGCACCAGGCGCGGGCCGTCCACCTTGCGTCCCGGCTTGCCCACGATGCGCAGGTCGTCGCGGAACTCCTGCCCCCGCGCCGCCGCGTGCGCCGGATCCTTGCGCCGCTTCGCCGCCAGCTCGACCGCGGCGAAGTACTGCTCGTAGCCGGTGCAGCGGCAGAAGACCCCCGAGAGGGCGTCACGGACCTGCTCGCGCGTCGGGTGCTCGTGGCGCGAGAGCAGCGCCTCGGTCGCCAGCAGCATGGCCGGCGTGCAGTAGCCGCACTGCACCACGCCCGTGTCGATGAATGCCGTCTGGATCGCCGAGAGCTCCCGGTTCTTCGCCAGGTGCTCGACGGTCTGGACCTCGCGACCGTCGATCTGCGGCGCCAGCAGCAGGCAGGAGTTGACCGTGCGCCCGTCGAGCAGGATCGAGCAGGCGCCGCAGCTGCCCTGGCCGTCGCAGCCGTTGCGTACCGAGAGGAGGTGCTCGCGCCGCAGCAGGTCGCGCACACGCTCTCCCGGCTGGACCTCGAACTCCCGGAGCGTCCCGTTGAGCTTGACCGAGATCCTCATGACCGCCCCCGCTTCTGTCCGAGGGCGTCCCGCAGCGCCAGCGCCACGACCACCCCGGCCTGGTACCTGCGGAACGCGGCGCTGCCCGAGAGATCGGCCACGGGCCGGACCGCCCGGCTGGCCAGCGCCTGCAACTCATCCATCGCGGGCAGAGGCCTGCCGTGCAGCGCGTCCTCGACCGTGGTCAGCCGCAGGACGTGACCTGCCACGCCGCCCAGCGCGATGACCGGGCGCTTCACGACGTTCCGCACGACCGCCATGGAGACGGCGGCGCTGACGATCGAGCGCGCGTTGGCGGAGGCCCGGGCGTTACGGCACGCGGCCGCCCGCACGGCGCCGGGCCGGGGCAGGAGGATCTTCGTGACGAGGCCCGTGGCGGGCTTCGCGACGTAGTCCGCGACGAGCATCGTCTTCGCCGTGCCCGGGCGCGACAGCCCGAGCTTCGCGCCCAGCGCGATCAGCATCGGGATCAAATCGCTGTAGGGCGGGTTGCTGGCGAGATGCCCACCGAGCGTCGCCATCTCGCGGACGTTCCGGCTCACGATCTGCGCGGCCGCCGCGCGCAGGCCCGCCGGGATCCTCCGGTCGTCGACCAGCCGCTGGAGCGTGCAGAGGGGCCCGATGGCCACGACGCCAGGCTTCACCGCGACGTGATCGAGCCCCAGTCCCGCGAGGCTGATGAAGTGCCCGGGGCGCAGGGCGCAGGCACTCGAGCAGAGGGACCGGGTGACCGCGGCACCCTGCTTCCGTTCACTTCGATCGTGCCCCAGGCCTGCCAGGCCGGCACGGTGCTCGGGGCACTTGGCGCAGGCGTTCGAGTTGAGGTACGTCCCACCCGCGAGGAAGACCGACCGCCCCTGGTATCTCCGCTTCAGGGCGAGGGCCTCGCGGATCGTGGTCGGCCGGTGGAACTGTTCGATCATGC
>JANXPZ010000073.1 GCA_025357055.1 Candidatus Eiseniibacteriota bacterium
CCTGCTGGCCTGCCGCGTCCAGGAGTTCTACGGCATGACCGAGTTGTCCAACCCCGCGGCCCTCATCGACGAGGGTGTGGTCGCGGTCCCGGCGCCCCAGCTTCAGACGGTCGGCGTGCTGAATAGCGCGGCTTGCGATCCTCTGCAGAACATCACCAACGCCGAGGACTACGAAGGCGTGCTGGTGCGGGTCGAGAACGTCAAGGTGGTTCCGTTCAACACCGATCCGGTGCTGCCGTCGACGGGTGGTTCGTTCCGCGTCGTCGCCCTGCCCGCCATGGCGGACACGATCCTCGTGTCGAGCCTCGGCGGTACCTACACCGACTTCACGCCGGTCGTGAACCAGTTGATGAACGTCAACGGCGTGTTGAACATCGACACCGAAGTGCCGCGCATCCTGCCGCGCAACAGCTCCGACATCACGGTGCTCGGTATTCTGGGCGTGCCGGGGACGACCCCGGCCAAGGTCACCTTCTCGGCCTACCCCAATCCGGCGCGCGTCACCAAGGTGAACTTCTCGCTTCCGAAGCAGGCCGACGTGGATCTGTCGGTATTCGACCTGTCCGGACGCAAGATCGCCACGCTGGCCAGTGGTTCCATGGCCGCGGGGCCTTACATGCGTGAGTGGAGCGGTGCAGGCGCCGGCGCGGGCGTTTACTTCGTCCGCCTCCGGGTCGGTTCGGAGACCTATAACCTCCGCACCATCAGCCTGAAGTAGCCGCATCCGGTTCACCCGCACGGCCGGGTCTCTTCGGAGGCCCGGCCGTCGGCTTTGCGGGGAGGGTGGGGCCGCGTGGAGTGCCGACCGGGCCGCGCCCCGGGGGCGGTGAAGTCCGCGGCCACCCGATTGCACCTTCCTTCGGAGCGCTCCTATAATCCAGCGCTCGTGCCGGCACTTGCGAATCGCGATCCGCCGGCTCCCGTCCGTTCGTCTCTTCTCTCCGCCACCCGAAGACGCTGAGCCCCCTGCCCTGGCGGCCGCGCTCCCGGAGGTCCGATGCCCATCTCGATCGTGGTGCCCCAGCTCGGCGAGAGCGTCGCGGAGGGGACCGTCTCGAAGTGGTTGAAGCAGGTCGGCGAGCGGGTGCGCAAGGATGAGCCGCTGGTCGAGATCCAGACCGACAAGATCAACGTCGAGCTGCCCTCGCCGGCCGAAGGGGTGCTCGAAGCCATCACCGTGCCCGAGGGCACGACCGTGCTGGTGGGCACCGAGATCGGAGTGCTGGGGAGCCTGGCCGCCGATGGCGCGGCCGCCCCGGCGGTGTCTGCTGCGGTCGCCGCGCCCGCGCCGGCGATGGCAGCGCCCGTGGCCGTCGCCCCGCCGAGCGGCGCCCCCGCGCCTGCCGGGGCCGTGCCGCCGGTGAGCGCTCCCGCGGGCGGCACGGTCGTTCCGCAGGCCGGCGGGGACTCGGCGCGCGAGGGGAACCTCTCGCCCGCGGTGCGCAAGCTCATGCGAGAGCAGGACGTGGCGATGTCGGAGATCGCCGCCATCCGCGGCACGGGCCTCGCCGGCCGCGTGTCGCGCGACGACCTGCTCGAGTACCTGAAGGGCCGCGCCGCTCCGGCCGGGGTCGCGCCCGCCGGGTCGCCGCCTGCGTCGCTGGCTCCCACCGCGGCCCCCGCGTCGGCTGCGGCACCTGCGCCTGCTGCTGCCCTGCCCGGGTTCGCCCCGGCGGCCCCTGCCGTGCCGGGCGGCCCCCGGGAGGAAGTGATCCCCTTCAGCAAGGTGCGCAAGCTCATCGCCGAGAACATGGTCCGCGCCAAGCACACCGCCGCGCACACGCACTGCTTCGACGAGACGGACATGAGCGCCATCGTCGCCCTGCGCCGGGAGTGGGGGCCGAAGCTCGAGGCGCAGGGCGTGCATCTCACCTACATGCCGTTCTTCATCAAGGCCGCGGTGCTGGCCCTGAAGGAGTTTCCCTGGGTGAACGGCGAGGTGCGGGGCGAGGCGATGGTGGTGAAGCGCTACTACAACATCGGCATCGCCGTGGGGCGCGAGGAGAAGGGGCTGATCGTCCCCAACCTGAAGGACTGCGACCGCAAGAACCTGGTGCAACTCGCCAGCGAGGTGAACGACCTCGCGGCGCGCGCCCGCGCCGAGCGGCTCCGGCCCGAGGACATCGCGGGCGGCACCTTCAGCATCACCAACGCCGGTGTCTACGGCGCGCTCAACTCTGCGCCCGTGATCAACGTGCCCGAGGTGGCGATCCTGGGCGTGCACAAGATCGCCGAGCGCCCGGTGGCTCGCGGCGGGCAGGTGGTGGTGCGTCCCATGATGAACGTGGCGATCGGCTTCGACCACCGCGTGGTGGACGGCGAGCTGGCGGTGAAGTTCCTGCGCCGCGTCTGCGAGCTGCTGGAGAGGCCGGAACTGCTCTGGTTCTACGCGTGAAACGGATCCTTTCGGTCTGTCATCTCGGGCCCACGCCCTATGGCGAGGGAATCGCGCTCCAGGAGGCGCTGGTGCGCCGGCGCGTGGCGGCCCGCGACGGCGACCCCGGCGGAGCGGAGGCGACGGACTGGCTGCTCTTCCCCGACCACCCGCCGGTGCTCACCATGGGCCGGGGCGGGAGTGGGCAGGGCCTGCGCGTGAGCCGGGAGTCGCTCGCCGAGCGCGGCATCGAGTGGTTCGAGGTCGCCCGCGGCGGCGACCTGACCTGGCACGGTCCGGGGCAGCTCGTGGGCTACGCGATCATGGACCTCGAGCAGCGCGGGCGCGACCTGCACCGCTTCCTGCGGGACCTCGAGGAGGTCCTGATCCTGGCGCTCGAGCGCTGGGGCATCCCCGCCCGGCGCGTGCCCGGCCGTACCGGGGTCTGGGTGGGCGAGGAGAAGATCGCCTCGCTCGGGATCGCCGTGCGTCACTGGGTCGGCTACCACGGATTCGCCCTCAACGTGGCGCCGGACCTGGGCTTCTTCGAACTCATCCATCCCTGCGGGCTGCGCGGCATCCAGATGACATCGGTAGCCGCGAGACTTGGGGCATCCGCCCCGACGCTGGACCGGGCCCGCCAGGAGGTGGCGGAGCTCCTGGCCGACCGCCGGGGCTACGACGGGATCCGCGGGGTGCCGGCCGAAGAGGTCCGGAACCTGGTGTCCAGCATCGAAATCAGCAGGGCCGCACAAACCACCGCGCACCACGCCGCCTGAGGCGGCGCCATGACCGCCGGGGCACAGGATCCCGGCTGAAAGGGAGAACACGCATGGTCACCATCACCGAAGCCGCCAGCCAGAAGCTCGCCGAGGTCATCCGCCAGCAGAGCGAGCACGGCGGCGAGGTCTACGGACTCCGCCTGAGCGCCGCCCCCGGCTGCTGTTCGGGCGCGCAGTACGGGATGTCGCTGGCCCAGGGCGCCGAGCAGGGCGACTGGGAGGGAGAGTTCGGCGGGCTGAAGGTGCTGGTGGACCCCGAGAGTGCGCCGTTCCTCGAGGGCGTGGCCATCGACTACGTGGAGACGCCGGACGGCTCGGGCTTCACCATCAAGAACCCGAACGCCGTCGCGAGCCCCGAGGGCGGCTGCTCCTCCTGCGGTTGAGGACGAGGCCTTGAGCGGGATCCAGGATGCCGGACCGCAGGCGCGGCCCTTCGCGGACTTCGCCGTGCTCCCGGAGGCGGAGATCCGCGAGCGCGTCCGGACGGCGAAACGCGCGCTCGGGTCGCGACTCGTCATCCTGGGACACCACTACCAGCGGGAGAGCGTGATCGAGTTCGCCGACTTCCGCGGCGACTCGTTGAAGCTCTCGCAGCTGGCCGCGCTGCAGCAGCAGGCGGAGTTCATCGTCTTCTGCGGCGTGCACTTCATGGCCGAGTCCGCCGACATCCTGCGCCGGCCGCGCCAGAGCGTGATCCTGCCCGACCTCAGGGCCGGCTGTTCGATGGCCGACATGGCGGGCGGCGAGGACGTGGAGGAGGCCTGGGAGCGGCTGGTCGCGGCGCACGGTGACACCCTGCTGCCCGTCACCTACATGAACTCGACGGCCGAGCTGAAGGCCTTCTGCGGGGCGCGCGGGGGCGTGGTCTGCACCTCGTCCAATGCCCGCGCCGTGCTCGAATGGGCCTGGGAGCGCAAGTCGCGCGTGTTCTTCTTCCCCGACCAGCACCTCGGCCGCAACACCGCCTTCGCCATGGGCGTGCCGCTCGCGCACATGGCCGAGTGGGACTGGCGGAGCGAGGACCTGGACGGGGCGAACGCGCCCTGCTACGAGGCGGACCGGCGCCTCATCCTGTGGCGCGGCTTCTGCTCCGTGCACACGAAGTTCACGAAGCAGGAGGTGGACGAGGCGCGCGCGGAGGACCCGGCGGTGAAGGTGCTGGTCCATCCCGAGTGCCCGTTCGACGTGGTGCGCAGCGCGGACCTGGCCGGCTCGACGGAGTTCATCATCGAACAGGTGCGGCAGGCGGCGGCCGGCACGCACTGGGTCATCGGCACTGAGATCAACCTGGTGCGCCGCCTCGCGCTCGAGCACCCGGAGCAGCGGGTCCGGTCGCTCCAGAAGAGCGTCTGCCCCTGTGTCACGATGAATCGCATCGACCCCGCGCACCTGTTGTGGGTGCTCGAGAACCTGCTCGAGGGCCACCTCGTCAACGTCGTGCAGGTCCCCGAGACCGTGAGGCACTACGCGAAGGTGGCGCTGGACCGGATGCTGAGCCTCAAGGGCTCCGGCACGCCCGGCCCCATGGCGAGGGACTGAGCGTGGCCGGTGAGCCCGTGAAGCCGGAGGCGCCCGCCGGGGTTGCCACGGAGACCGGCTTCCGCCGGCTGCCGCCCTGGCTCAAGAGCACCCTGCCGGGCCGGGGCGAATACGCCGGGACCCGCGCCCTGCTGCGTACGCAGCGCCTGGCCACGGTCTGTGAGGACGCGCGCTGTCCCAACCTGGGCCACTGCTGGGAGCGCGGCACGGCCACCATCATGATCCTGGGCGAACGGTGCACGAGGCGCTGCGGCTTCTGCGCCGTGGGCCCGGGGAGGCCCGACGGCGTCGTGGACTGGGACGAGCCGCGGCGCGTGGGCGAGGCCGTGGCTGCGATGCGCCTGCGGCACGCGGTCGTCACCTCGGTGACGCGCGACGATCTGAAGGACGGCGGGAGCACGGTCTTCGCGATGGCGATCCGCGAGATCCGGCAGCGCTCGCAAACCGCCATCGAGGTGCTGATCCCCGACTTCCGTGGACACGCGGAGGACCTGCAGCGGGTGATCGAGGCGCGGCCCGACGTCATCAACCACAACCTCGAGACGGTCGAGCGGCTGCATCCGACGGTGCGCCCGAGCGCGCGCTACGCCCGCTCGCTGGAACTGCTGCAGCGCGTGAAGCGGAGCGGTACGGGGATCAGGACCAAGTCGGGGATCATGCTCGGCCTGGGCGAGACCGCGGCGGAGGTCGAGCAGACGCTCGTGGACCTGCGCGCGCACGGCTGCGAGCTGCTCACGATCGGCCAGTACCTGCGGCCGACCCCGGACCACCTGCCGGTGGTCGAGTACGTGCATCCGGACCAGTTCGCCTCCTGGAAATCCCGCGCGGACGCGCTGGGCTTCGAGCGGACGGCGAGCGGGCCGCTGGTGCGCTCGTCCTTCCACGCCGACGAGCTGGCGGGGACGGTGCCGGCGGGGGAGGCGGGCAGGTCGGTGGAGTCCGGCTCCGGCCTGCCGTCGTGACCCTCCGCGAAACGTGCTCGCGACCGTCCCGAGCGCGGCGCTCCGGCGTGATCGCGTGGCTCTCCTGAGTCGTCTCGGCTAGGATGCAGGGATGAAGTCCAGGCGCCGCGCCGCAGCTTCCGTGACTCACGCGCCGCCCGCGCGTCCTCTGTCGTGGGCGCCCTGGACCCTGCTCGCGGCCTCGCTGGCCCTGGCGTTCGTGGTGCTGAGGCTCCACGACACGCCGTTCTACGGGGTCGAGACCGATCTGATCGGGGACCTCGTGCCGGCCGCCCGTGCCCTGCGGGCCGGCCACTTCAGCGCGGTCCACTTCCAGTTCAAGGGACCGGGTTATCCGCTGCTGCTCGCCGTCTCCGGGGCGCTGTGCGGCGGGGACTACTGGTGGGCGGCGCGCTGCCTCAACCTGGTGAGCGCCGCCGCGGGCGCATGGTTCGCGTTCGTGATCGCACGCAGCTTCCTGGGAGCGGCGGCAGGAGCGTTCGTCATGCTCGGGCTCTTCCTGAACCCGGTGTGGCTCGGGAGCGCGGTCGAAGCCGGGACGGACATGCCCGTCTTCGCTCTCTCGATGGCCGCGACCTGGCTGGTGCTCGAGCGGCGCGGTCGCGTCGCGTGGCTGACGGCCGGCCTGATCGCCGGAGGTGCGCTTCTCACCCGGTACAACGCCGTGTTCCTCCCCCTGGCCGCAGGCATCGCGCTGGTGACGATGCGCCCGCCCGTCGCGCGGTCCGCGGCGGACGCGCGCGGGAGCGTGGCCTCACCTGCGGCGCGCCTCGCGCTCTACGCCGTCGGCTTCGCGTTCCCGGTCGCGCTGTGGGCCGTGGTCGGCCGCGCGCTGGCGGGCGAGCCGCTGCGCAATCTCAACTACCTCAACGTGGCCTACGAGATCTACGGCCGCAACATGGGCTGGGAGCCGTACTGGAAGGTGGCTTCGGGGCATTTCCACTCCCTGCTCGACGTGCTGCGCTTCGATCCGGTGAAGGTCGCGCGCGTGCTGGGGGGGAACGTCGGATCGCGCTGGTGGACCGACGTCCGCCAGTTGGTCCCGGTCTGGATCGGTGTCCCCGCGCTGCTCGGCATGGCGCTGGTCTGGCCGCGCCGCCGGGGCGCGCTCGCGGTGGCGGCACACTTCCTGTTCGCCTACCTGGTGCTCGCCGGCGTGTTCTACGCGCAGCGCTTCTTCCTCTACCTGATCCCGTTCTATCTCATGGGCGCGGGCGCCCTGCTGTTCCACGCCTCGCTGCCGGCCCGCATCGCGCCGCTGGGCTCAGCGGTGCGAACGGGCACCCGGGCGCTCGGCTGGGGCCTTGCCGTGCTCATGCTCGTGGTGTCGGGCGTCGGCGCGATCCGGGGCCTCCGGGCCTCGTTCGCCTCCGCGCCCGCCGAGGCCAGCCTGGCTGCGCAGACACTCCGCCGGATGGGGCCCGCCGGTGCGCGGGTGATGGCGCGCAAGCCGCACGTCGCCTTCCTGGCGGGGATGGAACACGTGCCGATGTCCGACGCCGCCTCCCTCCTCGGTCTGGTGCGCGACGCGCGAGCCCTGCGGGTGGAGTACCTGTTCTTCTCGGGCATCGAAGGGCGGATGCGGTTCCGCTTCCTGATGCTGTCGGACACCAGCATCGCGCTGCCGGGGATCGTGCCGATCGATCATCAGAAGCTGTCGACCTATCACTATTACGCCCTCTACCGATTCACCGGAGAGCCGGTCGACTCCGCACGATTCCAGGCCGCGCAGCTCGCCTACTATGCGCGGCTCGTGGCCCGGAACGCGGGAGATGCGCGAGTCCATTGGTACGCCGCGGCGCAGTTGCTCGATCTCGGGCGCCCGCGTCAGGCGCTCGATCTGCTGGATACGGCGGAGCGCCTCGACCCGCGCATCCCGGAGACCGTGGCGCTCAAGGCGTGGGCCCGCTTCCGCCTGGGCGACCCTGAGGGTGCCGGCAGGGAGTGCGGGAGGGCCATCGGCTCCGGCTTCATGCCGCCGGACATCCTCGCCCTGCTGGGCACGGTCTGGGCCATGGAAGGCCGCTACGACCCCGCCCGCATCGCCTTCCAGCGCGCCACGAACGTGGATCCACTGGATGCCAGGACTCTCCTGCAGCTCGGGATCGTGCGCTTCGAGCTGGGCGACTCGGCGGGGGCGCGAGAGGCGCTGGATCGCTGCGTCGTGCTCGCGCCCGGCATGTCCGCCGCGCGCGACAGCGTGCGTGCCGCCTATTCCGCCGGGGGAGACCGCCGGCAGGTGCTCGCCATGATCACGCGCATCCAGCGGTCGCGCTCCGACACCGCGCTGCTGGGCACGGGCACGGATCGCTGACTCGCGAGGAACACCCGCCCTGATCGTCCATGGGCCCGCCGCTGGCGCCCGCGATCCGCCCGCGGGTCCGGGTGCCAGCGGCGCTCAACTCTTGCGCGGTGGCTGGCTGGGGCGCATCTCCACGCGGCTGAAGAGCGCGCGCGGGGGCGAGCGCAGCAGGTCGAGCACGACCTCCGCCACGTCCGCGGGCGTGAGCGCCCAGTCCGCCTTCTCCTGCGAACCTCGCCCGAACTCGGTGGCCACGCTGCCGGGCATCAGGTACGAGACCCGGATGCCGTCGTAGCGCACCTCCATCATCAGGGCCTCGCTGAAGCCGTTCAGCCCGAACTTGCTGGCATTGTACGCGGCGCCGTTGGCGAAAGGGTTCCTGCCGGCCAGCGAGGAGATGTTGAGGATGTAGCCGCCCCCGCGCTTGCGCATGCGCGGGACCGCCTCGCGGCAGCAGTAGAACGGACCGTTCAGGTTGGTCTCGATCACCGTGCGCCAGGCCTCGGGATCCATTTCGGCGACCGGGCCGAACAGGCCGACCCCGGCGTTGTTCACCAGGATGTCCGGACCGCCCGCGCTCCCGTCGATGCGGCCGAAGAGCCGCTCGACCTGCTCCTGCGAGCGCACGTCGCAGGCGAAGCCCAGCGTGTCGCCGCCGATCTCCCTTGCAGCCTGCCCGGCCGCGGCTTCCGTGCGCGCCGTCAGCACGACCGTCGCGCCCTCGGCTGCGAGCGCCCCGGCGATGCCGCGGCCGATCCCGCGGTTGCCGCCAGTCACCAGCGCCACCTTGCCCTGGAGGAATCCCATGTCACTCTCCGATGCGCCTGATGCCCCCGGGATGCGCGATCAGGCTGGTTCGAGGGTCAGGACGATCCGCCCGCTTCCGTGGTCCGTCCCCCGCGGGCAGCGGGCCCGCACGAGCGTCCCGGGGGAGAAGCCCTGCTCGATGCCGGTCAGGCGGCGGACCAGAAGGCCGAGGAGCGGCTGGTGCCCGACCACGAGGATGTGGCCTGCCGTGATGCCGAGACGGGCGAGCGCGTCCAGCACGTCGGACGGCTCGCGCTCGGGCTCGAGGTCGGGCAGGAGCTCGACCTCGACCGGCGAAGCGGCCGCCCGCGCCACGATGCCGGCGCTCTGCTGCGCCCGCACATACGGGCTCGAGAAGACGCGGTCGGGCCGCCAGGCCTGTCCGGCGAGCTGGGCAGCGAGCGACTCGAGCCCCCGGATGCCCGCGGGCGAGAGGACGCGCCGGCCGTCGCCACCCGCCCCGGCGGGGAGCGCCATGCCGTGCCTGAGGAGGTCGAGCGTGAGGGCCATGGTGGAAGGGTCGTGGCGCGGGAGGGCGTTGTCAAGGGTCGGCGCGCGGGTGTGCGCCCGGGTGCGCGCCCGATGAGCGTCGGCCGCCCGGTCCCGCGCCGCGGCATCGGCGGCCCGCGGACGGGGCGCGCGCCACGCGGTGTGCCGGGACCGTCGATGGCGCGAGGGACGCGCCGGTTGCGGCGCCGGGTGGCGTCCGATAGGGTCACCTGCGAGTCCCGTTCACGGCCGCCGAACCCTGGGAGCGCCCTTTGCCCATGACCAGCCGATTCCTCGACCTGCTGCGCGAGCGTGTCCTCTTCTTCGACGGCGGCATGGGCACCCAGCTGGGGGCGCGCGAGCTGAAGGCCGCCGACTTCGGCGGGGCGCGCTGGGAAGGCTGCTTCGACCACCTCTCGCTGACCCGGCCGGACGTGGTCGAGGACGTGCACGCCGCCTACTTCGAGGCCGGCGCCGACGTGGTCGAGACCAATTCCTTCCAGGCCTCGCGCGTGCGCCTCGAGGAGTGGGAACTCGGCGGGAAGACGTTCGAGCTGAACCGCGCGGCGGCGCAGATCGCGCGCCGCGTGGCCGATCGCTTCGAGCGCGCCGACGGCCGTCCGCGCTTCGCGGCCGGCTCGATGGGGCCCTCGGGCTTCCTGCCCTCGTCGGAGGACCCGGAGCTGGGCCGGCTCGGGCTCGAGGAGCTGGTGGCTGCGTTCGTGCCCCAGGCGCAGGGCCTGGTCGAGGGCGGCGCCGACCTGCTCATCCTCGAGACCTGCCAGGACCTGCTCGAGCTGAAGGCGCAGATCCTGGCCGCCCGCGAGGTCTTCGCCGCCACGGGGCGTAGATTGCCGCTGCAGTGCTCGGTCACGCTCGATGCGTCCGGACGCATGCTGCTCGGCACCGACATCGGCGCCGCGCTCGCCACGCTCGAGGGCATGGGGGTCGAGATCATCGGCCTCAACTGCTCGACTGGCCCCGACCTCATGCGCGACGCGGTGCGCACCCTCTCGCAGAACGCCGGCACCTTCCTGCACGTCATCCCGAACGCCGGGCTGCCGATCAACGACGGCGGCCGCACCGTGTTCCCGCTGGAGCCCGGCCCGATGGCCGAGGTGCTGCGCGAGTTCGTCGAGGAGTTCGGCGTCAACCTGGTGGGCGGCTGCTGCGGCACCACGCCGGCGCACACCCGCGCGATGGTCGCCGCCATCGGACGGCGCGCCCCGGCGAAGCGCCCCGGCCGCTCCGGCTGGTCGCTCTCGAGTGGCATGACCGCGACCGCGCTGCGGCAGGAGCCGCGCCCGCTGCTGATCGGCGAGCGGCTCAACACCCAGGGCTCGCGCAAGGTCAAGGCGCTGGCGCTCGAGGACCGGCTCGAGGACATGATCGCGATCGCCCGCAGCCAGGTCGAGGGCGGGGCGCACGTGCTGGACGTGTGCATGGCGCTGACCGAGCGCACGGACGAGGCCGCCATGCTGCGGCGGCTCACCCGCAAGCTCTCGCTCTCGGTGCCGGCCCCGCTGTGCTTCGATTCCACCGAGCCGCACGTGCTCGAGGAGGCGCTCAAGGCCTGCCCGGGTGCGGCGCTGGTCAACTCCATCAACCTCGAGAACGGTCGCGAGCGCATCGACGCCGTGATGCCGCTGGTCGTGAAGTACGGCGCCGCGGTCATCGCCCTGACCATCGACGAGCAGGGCATGGCGAGGAGCGCGGAGCGCAAGCTGGAGGTGGCGCGGCGCATCCACGGCCTCGTGACCGGAGAGTACGGGCTGCCCGCGGAGCGGCTGGTGTTCGACCCGCTCACCTTCACGCTCGCCACCGGCGACGCCGAGTTCCAGCGCTCGGCCCTCGATACGCTCGAGGGCATCCGCGCCATCAAGGCCGCGCTCCCCGGCGTGCTCACCAGCCTCGGCGTCTCGAACATCTCCTTCGGGCTCTCGAAGGGGACGCGCGCGGTGCTCAACTCCGTGTTCCTCTACCACGCGGTGCAGGCCGGGCTCGACATGGCCATCGTGAACCCGGCCGACCTGACGCCCTACGCCGACCTCGCGGAGGAGGACCGGCGGCTGGCCGAGGACCTGGTCCTCGACCGCGATCCGCAGGCGCTCTCGAAGCTCATCGCGCACCTGGAAGGGCGCACGCCCGCCGCGCGCGAGCGGCAGGACGAGGCCGCGCAGGCCGTCCTCACGGTCGAGCAGCGCATCCACCAGCAGATCCTCCACCGGCGGCCGGCGGGGATCGAGGCGCTGGTGGACGAGGCGGTGTCCCGGCAGGACGCCGTGACGGTGCTGAACACCGTGCTGCTCCCCGCCATGAAGGAGGTGGGGGAGAAGTTCGGTTCGGGCGAGCTGATCCTGCCCTTCGTGCTGCAGAGCGCCGAGGTCATGAAGAAGGCCGTCGCACGGCTCGAGACCTACCTGGAGCGGAACGCCGACGTCAGCAAGGGCCGCGTGGTGCTGGCCACGGTCCACGGCGACGTGCACGACATCGGCAAGAACCTGGTGAAGACCATCCTCTCGAACAACGGCTACACGGTGATCGACCTGGGCAAGCAGGTGCCGGTGCAGACCATCCTCGCGAAGGCGCAGGAGGTGGGGGCCGACGCCATCGGCCTGTCGGCCCTGCTGGTCTCGACCAGCAAGCAGATGCCCGCCTGCGTGGCGGAGCTGCACCGCGCCGGGCTTCGCTACCCGGTCCTGATCGGCGGCGCCGCCATCCATCGCAACTTCGCCCGGCGCGCCGCACTGGTGGGCGAGGAGCAGGTCTACGAGCCGGGCGTGTACTACTGCAAGGACGCCTTCGAAGGTCTGGACACCATGAATGCGCTCATGGACCCGGCGCAGCGCGACGCGCTGGTCGAGCGCGTGCGGCGCGAGGCGCTCGAGTTCCGCGCGAAGGCCCCCGGGCTCGAGGCGCGGGCGGCGGCGGCGCAGCAGGGTGGCCTGCGGGTGAAGGTCTCGCGCGGGACCGACATCCCGGCGCCGCCCTTCTGGGGCGCGCGCGTCACCCCCACGAGCGAGGTCCCCTTCGCCGGGATGTTCGCCGGGATGGACCTGAAGACCCTCTACCGCCTGCATTGGGGCGCGCGCGGCAGCGGCCCGGAGGTCGAGCGGCTGATCCGCGAGGACTTCGAGCCCCGGCGCCTGCGGCTCGAGCGCGAGGCCGAAGCTCAGGGCTGGCTCGAGCCGCGCGCCGCCTACGGCTACTTCCCCTGCCAGAGCGCGGGGCAGGAGCTGGTCGTCTACGATCCGGCGGCGTTCGCTCCCGGCGCGCTCGAACCGCGGGGCGGGAGCGAGGAACTGCTGCGCTTCGACTTCCCGCGCCAGGCCGACCGCGAGGGGCTCTGCCTCTCTGACTACTTCCTGCCGGTCGAGAGCGGCCGCTTCGACGTGGTCGCGTTCCAGGTCGTCACCGTGGGCGGCCGGGTGGACGAGCTGGGCGAACGCCTGAACGCCGCGGGTGAATACGCCGAGGCGCTCTTCACGCACGGCCTCGGGGTCTCCGCCGCCGAGGGGCTCGCCGAGTGGCACCATCGCAAGGTGCGGGCGGAATTGGCGCTTGGAGAGGCGCGCGGCAAACGCTACTCGTTCGGTTACAGCGCCTGTCCTGACCTTGCCGACCAGCAGAAGCTCTTCCGCCTGCTCTCGCCCGAGCGTGCGATCGGCGTGACGCTGACCAGTGCCTGGCAGCTCGTGCCCGAAGCCAGCACCTCGGCCATCATCGTCCACCACCCCGAGGCCATGTACTACATGGTGCGGGAGTAGGGCTGACCCGGACGATTCATGGAACACCGAGCGTGTAGATGCCCGCGTCGGTCACGGCGCCGCTCGCGGGATCGCCTCGGCGTGGCAACGCGCAGGCCTCGCAAGACCCGATAGCGCGCAGCGCACGCGCTCTTCGAGCGGGGCATCCGGGGCTGTCCCGCATCGTGCGGCAGCGCGGCGGGCTTCCTCGGCGCGCAATCCGAGTACGCGCAACCAGGGCACGACCTCGGCCGCAGCGGCCGCACGGACGCGGGCCTCATCGGCTTCCGTCGCTGCGCGCATACGCGCCTCCTCGGCTGCGGCTGCGGCAAGGGCGCGAGCGTCATCGGCAGCGGCTGCGGCCAGCGCCCGGGCCTCGTTGGTGACGGTGATGCGAGCGCTGGCCTCCTCGGCGGTCGCGGTGCGAGTGCGGGTCTCTTGGGCGGTGGCCGCACGAACGCGCGCCACTTCCGCCGCGCACCGCGCCGTCCCGCGCTTCCGGCTCATGAAGTCTGCACCGAACGTGCACTCGGCCGCGTATTGATTGTGGGTCCGGCACCGCAGCCGCATCCCGGCCACGGTCGCCCTTCCGCCCCGGGCCACCGGCTCGGCGTGGTCGAACTCGAGCCGGGCGCGCGCTTCGCAGCGGTGACCGGCGGCGCTCACGAACGTGCACCGTCCGCCATCGCGCTGCCACACCGCGCGTCGGACCTCGGCCGGGACGTGGCGCGGGTTCGCGGATGGCCGCTTCTGGCGCGGGCGAGAACGAGTCGT
>JANXPZ010000078.1 GCA_025357055.1 Candidatus Eiseniibacteriota bacterium
GTGTTGACCTCCATGAAGAACAGCTCGCCGCTGGCGCCGTCGAGCAGGAACTCCATGGTGCCGGCGCCGGCGTAGCCGATGGCCGAGACCGCGGCGCTCACCCGCGCGCCCATCCGCGCCCTGGTGGCGGCGTCGATGACCGGCGAGGGCGACTCCTCGACGAGCTTCTGGTGGTTGCGCTGCACCGAGCACTCGCGCTCGCCCAGGTGGACCAGGTTGCCGTGGGTGTCGCCGAACAGCTGGAACTCGATGTGGCGCGGCCGGGCGATGTACTTCTCCAGGTAGACCACGTTGTTGCTGAAGGCCGAGCCGGCCTCGGCCTGCGCGACGCCGAAACCCAGGCGCAACTGCTTCTCGTCCCAGGCCACGCGCATGCCCCGCCCGCCGCCCCCCGCGGCCGCCTTGATGATGACCGGGAAGCCGATGCCGCGCGCCAGGGAGATCGCCTCGTCCACGTCGGGGACCGCGCCCTCGCTGCCCGGCACGACCGGCAGGCCGGCGTCCTTCATCGTGCGACGCGCCTCGATCTTGTCGCCCATGCGGCGGATCATCTCGGCGGTCGGGCCGATGAAGGTGAATCCGCAGGACTCGCAGACCTCGGCGAAGTGCGCGTTCTCGGCGAGGAAGCCGTAGCCCGGATGGATGGCGTCGGCGCCCGCGATCTCGGCTGCCGAGATCAGGCGCGCGATGTGGTTGTAGGACTGCACCGGCGGAGGCGGCCCGATGCACACCGACTCGTCCGCCAGCCGGACGTGCAGGCTGTCGCGATCGGCCGTGCTGAAGACCGCCACGGTCGAGATCCGGAGCTCGCGGCAGGCGCGGATGATGCGCAGCGCGATCTCCCCCCGATTCGCCACCAGGACCTTGCGGAACATCAGTTCAGGAAGCCCTCGTTGGGTGGGACGACCACGGCGCTGCGCGGAGCGGCTCCGCTGGCCGGGGCACCGCCCGCCGGCGGCGCGCCGGCCGCGGGCGCGGTCCCCTGGACCGGCTGCCAGGTGCGGTCGGAGGAGGCGTCGATGCCCTTGAGCTTGAGCGCCAGTTCGTTCGGATTGTTGGCGTTCTTGAGCGCCTCTTCCTCGGTGATCAGGCCCTCGCGCAGCAGGCCCATGATGGACTGGTCGAAGGTCTGCATCCCGTACTGGGTCATGCCCTCGGCGATCAGGGCACGCAGCAACGGGGTCTTCTCCGGATTCATGATGTACTCGCGCACCGTCGGCGTGCCGGTCATGACCTCGATCGCCGGCACGCGGCCGGCGCCGTCGCGCCGCGGGATGAGGCGCTGGGAGATCACCGCCCGCAGGTTCGAGGCCATGGACAGGCGCAGCTCATCGTGCTGGTGCGGCGGATAGAAGGAGATGATGCGCTGCAGCGTCTGCACGACGTCCGTGGTGTGCAGGGTCGAGAGCACCAGGTGCCCGGTGTCCGCCGCCATGAGCGTGGTGCTCATCGTCTCCAGGTCGCGGATCTCGCCCACCAGGATGATGTCCGGGTCCTGGCGCAGCACGTACTTGAGGCCGTCGTGGAACGAGCGCGTGTCCAGGCCGACCTCGCGCTGGTGGATGAAGGACAGGCGGTCGCGGTGCAGGAACTCGATCGGGTCCTCGATCGTGATGATGTTGCGCGTCGTGACCCGGTTGACGGCGTCGATCATGGCCGCCAGCGTCGTGGACTTGCCCGAGCCGGTGCGCCCGGTGACCAGCACCAGCCCGCGCGGCGAGAACGCCAACTCGCGCACGATCGGGGGCAGCGTCAGATCCTCGATGCTCGGCACCTCGACCGGCACGTGGCGCAGCGCCAGGGCGGGCGTGCCGCGCTGCATGAAACAGTTGGCGCGGAAGCGGGCCAGGCCCGAGACGCCGAAGGCGAAGTCGATCTCGCTGTGGGTGGAGAAGTAGAGGCGCTGCTCGTCGTTGAGCAACTGGTCCACCACGTCGCGCAGTTCGGGCGCCGACGGCGAACTCTCCTCGAGGGTATAGAGGACACCGTCCACGCGCACCACGGGCGCAGTCCCGGCCTTGAGGTGCAGGTCGCTGGCGTGGGCCGCGATCATCTTCTCGAGTACGGTGCGGATGTTCATGAAATGCACCCTTCGTGCGCCCGGTCCGGGCTCACGCGGGCTCGATCAGGAACAGCTTCTGCCCGAACTCGACCGGCTGGGCGTTCTCGACCAGGATCTTCACCACACGTCCCCGGTGCTCGGATTCGATCTCGTTCATGAGCTTCATGGCCTCGATGATGCAGACCGTCTGCCCCACCTCGACCAGGTCGCCCGATTCGGCGTACGGATCCGCGTCCGGGGCTGGAGCCCGATAGAAGGTCCCGACCATCGGGGACGTGATCGCGGCGAGGTTCTCGGTCGCCTGCGGGGCGGATGGCGCCGTCCCCCCCGCCGATGGCGCCGGTCTCTCCGGTGCCGGGGCGAAAGTCGCCGCCGGGGAGAAACCCACGTTCACCGGGAGGTGAGACTGGGCGGCGATGCGTACCGTCCGGTCCCCGGAGCTGACCTCGAGTTCGCCGATGCCGGTGCGCCGCACTAGGCGGATGAGCTGGCGGAGTTCCGCCAGCCCCACCGCGCCCAGCAGGGCACCACTGGCGTTATCGGCCCCCGCAGGTGCCGGCTTCACGGCTTTGTCCGCAGGCCGCAGCTTCATCGTCTTGGGCTTGACACGCTTACGGTCAGGCTTGGTCACGGGAGAGGACTCCCATCAGCCCGCGCAGCGCCAGTTCATAGCCCGCTGGGCCGAAACCCTGGACCACCCCGACGGCGGCCCCGGAGATCAGTGAAGTGTGTCGGAACGTCTCGCGAGCGCAGGGATTGCTCAGGTGCACCTCTACCACGGGGATCCCGGCTGCCAGCACCGCGTCCCTCAATGCGACGCTCGAGTGAGTCAGCCCGCCCGGGTTGAGGAGCACCCCGTCCGCGCCGCCTTTCGCCGAGTGAAGAGCGTCGATCAGCACACCCTCGTGATTGGTCTGCCGGCACTCGACCTCACACCCCAGCTGGCGGGCGAGAGCCTCGAGGAGGCCGTGGATATCGCCCAGGGTCGCCCGGCCGTAGATGGCCGGCTCCCGGGTCCCCAGCGCGTTCAGGTTCGGTCCGTGCAGGACGAGGATTCGCTTCACCTTGGCGCTCATTCCGAGGCTCCGGCCTCCAGCAACGCGCCACGCACCAGCCGTCTGGAAATCAAGCGTGGGACGCTAGCATGGCCTATCCGGGGCGTCAATACCCACCGGATCGTCCCCGCTGAGCCCTTCTTGTCGCAGCGCATGGCATTGAGCAGTCGCCCCACCGGAACCGGAGGCAGCTTCCAGGGCAGCCCGAAGAGATCGAGCAGCACCTCCAGGCGGACCCGGGCCTCCAGGGGCAACCCCGCCTCGCGCGCCGAGAGCGCCGTGGCCACCCGCAGCCCCAGCGCCACCGCTTCTCCATGCAACAGCGCGCGAAAACCGGTCACGGCCTCGAGCGCGTGGCCGGTCGTGTGCCCCAGATTGAGCGCGGTGCGTGGCCCCCCCTCGCGCTCCCGCTCATCGGCGAGCACGATGCGACCCTTGGCCCGGATCGAGCGGGCCACGGCCACGGCGAGCGCCTGAGGCTCGCCGGCCGCGAGCGCGTCGGCGTTTCGCTCGAGCCAGGCGAAGAGCCGCTGGTCCACCGCCAGCCCCAGCTTCACGACCTCGGCAAGCCCCGCCCGGCGTTGACGGACGGGCAACGTCTGCAGGACGTCGGGGTCCACCAGCACACCCACCGGCTGGTGGAAGGCCCCCACGAGGTTCTTCCCGGCCGCCAGGTTCACGGCGGTCTTGCCCCCCACGCTGCTGTCCACCTGCGCCAGGAGCGAGGTCGGCACATCCACCCACGGCACGCCCCTCAGGTACGTGGCGGCGAGGAGGCCGGCGATGTCACCCGTGACACCACCCCCGAGGGCGACCACCGCGCCGCGCCGGTCGAGTCCCAGCGCCGCGCAGCGTTCCCACAGCCAGGCGAGGCGCCGGGGACTCTTGGAGCGCTCCCCCGGGGGCAGGCGCAGCAGATCGGCGGCGCACCCCGCGGCCCGCAGCGAACGCAGGGCCCGGGCACCATAGAGCCGCGCCACGCGAGCGTCGCTCACCACCACGATGCGCCGGGCGCCGGTGGCCGCACGCACGAAATGACCGAGCCCATCGAGGCCACCGCGCGCGATGCGCACCCGCGAGCGGACGGGGGTGACGGGGTAGCGCATCAGCAGATCGGCCATGCGACGCAGTATAGGGCCCCGCGAGGCGGGCGCGAAGGCCCAAGGTGGCGGCGGGGCGACGGCGGGCGGAGTCACCGCCGGACCGTCAGCGCCGGGGGCCACCACCCGGGGCAGGCGCCAGACTCGATGCCGGGGCCCCGCGCAGACCGCCCATCGCCCAGGCAGGCAGCGAGTCGCGCGATTCCGCCAGGCTCACGCGGCCGGAACGCCGCTCATCGCCGTGGACCCACACCAGCGTCACGGCCGTCCCCGGCGGTGTCTCGGCCACCCAGCGGGCCAGTTGTTCCGGGTATTCGACCCGCTCGCGCTCGAAGCCCACGATGAGATCCCGGGGCCCGAGCCCCACGCGCGCCGCCGGGCCGCCGGCCTGCACGCTTTCGACCCGGGCGCCGAGCGGCACCTCCGCGTCGTCGATCTCGCTGCGCACCACCTCTGCCCGCGTGCTCACTCCCAGATAGCCGTGGCGCATGCGCCCGTCGCGTTTGAGGCTCTGATAGACGGGCCACACCTGATGGATGGGCATGACGAAGCTCGTGCCGTTCGGCCGCCGGCCGGCGGCCCCACCGACGCCGGGGTTGGGCGAGCCCAGTTCCCCCTGCACGATGCCGACCAGTTCGCCCTGGGCGTTGAGCGCTGCGCCTCCGCTATTGCCGGGGTAGACGATGTTGGTGAGCTGCAGGAGCGAGGTGCGAGGCTCCCGGTAGACGTACTCGACCATGCCGACCGACTGCGTGGCCTGCGCCCGGTACGAAGTCCCCACGGCGATCACCCGGTCACCGAGTTGTGCCGGACGTCCGGCGGGGCGCAACCAGGGCAGCTCCAGTTCGGGCACGCGGAGCAGGGCCAGGTTGAAGACGAGGTCCATGCCCACCAGCTGCCCCTCTGCCTCGAGCTCATTGGAGGTGTACACGATGATGTGCTCGGCACCCAGCACGACACTTGCAGTGGTGAGGATGAGGTGTTCCTCCACCGCCACGCCGGAGCCGACCCGGGTGTGCACACGGCTCACGGGTTCCTTCGCGCCGGTCCTGGCGCGAGTCACGGTGCGCTGGGCGAAGACCGTGACCACGCTGCGCCCGGCCTGGTCCGCGACCGCTTCCACGCTCGCCGGCAGCGAGGATGGCGCGACCTGGGGGCGGGCAGCCGGAGCGAACAGCAACACGAAAACGCCGGCCAGCCAGGCCGCCCGGCGCGCCGCGCGATGGCCCTGCGTAGTCATCCCAGCGGATGCCTTCTTCTAGAAGGTGATGATCGGTTGCTGTCCCTCGGGATCACGCTTGACGCGGCCGCCATCCACCGCGGCCGAGCCCAGCACGAATTCGACGTTCTTGTCCGGATCGAACAGGCCATCAGGGCTCCCCCGGCCGACTTCGGGATGGCGCTCCCCCGGCTTCGCATCTGGCGTCGGCGCGAAACGGGGTTCCCGCGGCCCCTCGATCCCGACCATCCGGGGAGCCTGGCTCGAAGCCGGGGCTCTCCACTGGAGGTTGGACACGACGAACATGGCGGCGACCACGAACACGGCCACCGCAGCCGCCACGGCGACGGGCGCCCAGCGTGAGCCGGCCTCGCGGACGATGTCCGGTGCGGTCGTGGCACGGCGCGAGCGCACCAGCACCCGGTCCAGGAAATCAGCGGACGCCTCGATCCTGGGCAGCGCGGCAGTCAACTCGAGTGAGCGCGAAAAGTGGTCGTACTCCGTGCGGCAGCGCGGGCACGTGGCGAGGTGGCCCTCGAGCCCGTCCCGCTCAGCCTGCGTGAGCTCGTCATCCCAGCAGGCCCCGAAGAGGCTCCTGGCCCGGTCGCAGATCATGGGTCTCCTGCTTTCGCGAGTAGCGGTTGAAGCTTGTGCTTGAGCATTCCCCGGGCACGATTGATGCGCGAGCGCACCGTCCCGCCCGGGATGCCGAGCACCTCTGCGATCTCCTCGTAGGGCAGACCCTCGATGTCCCTCAGGACCAGGGCCAGCCGGTACTTCTCCGGCACCGTCGCGATCGCCCGCCCCACGGCGTCCTGGAGTTGCTCCCGCTCGAGCGTCGTCTCCCGACCCTCCGTCGAATCCGCGAGTTGGATCAGACGGTCCTTCAGTGTCTCTTCCAGCGCGTCCAGGCTGAACCAGTTGCGTCTGCGGACCCGCCGCCGGATCTCGTTCTTCGCGAGATTGGCCGCGATCGTGAAGATCCAGGTCGAGAACTTCGACCCGTGCCGGTAGTTTCGGCGGTGCACGAACACCCGCACGAAGACTTCCTGCGCCAGGTCGTCGGCGCATTCCCGATCGTTCAGGACCCGGCTCACCAGATTGGTGACCCGGCCCTGAAAACGGCGTACGAGCTCAGGGAACGCCCTTTGGTCGTCCACCGCCACCCGGTCCATGAGATCCTCGTCCGAGAGGCTCAGGATCGGAGGCGCCGATGCGTCGCGGTCAGTCGCCAACAGGCTCCTCGCCCAACGTTCCTACCCCGTCCGGGAAATGGGGTTCCATGTGGTCAGCGCAACCCGGTCAGCTTGGCCCGGACCCTGGCGTTGCCCTGGTCCTGGCGCAGGCTCCGCGAGTACTGCTCCCTCGCCAAATGGATGAGGTTCAGGTCCTTGTAGACATCTCCCAGGTGCTCACTTACCACCGGATCCCCGTTGGTCAACTCGACCGCCCGCTCGAGGTCCCGGCGTGCCTCGGCCAGCCGGCCAAGCCGATAGTAGACCCAACCCCTCGAGTCCAGGTAGGCGCCATTGTCCGGTTCCTGCGCCAGGGCCCTGCCCACGAGATCCTCGGCTTCGGCCAGGTCGCGGCCGTGATCGGCGAAGAGATAGCCCAGGGTGTTGAGCGCCGCGCTGTTGTCCGGCTCGCGGGCGAGCACGTCCCGGACCGCGCTCACCGCGCCCTCCACGTCACCCAGCCGTTCACGGCAATAGGCCAGCTGCAGCCCCGCCCGGGCCGGAGCCCGTCCGCGTCGGGCCAGATCCGCCCACACGGATTCGGCCGCCGCGAATCGGCCGTGCGTCTGCAGCAGCGCGCCCAGCATGAAACGGGGCGTCAGCGAATCCGGGACCATCTCGACGGCGCGCCGCGCGGCCGCTTCGGCCCCGGCCGAATCGCCCGCCTGCGCGCGGACCTGGGCCACGAGCATCTGGCCGCGGTGGTCAGCGGCGTGACTCCGGGCCCAGCCCTCGGCCCGCGCCACGGCCTCACGCTCGCGCCCCCGCTGCATCAGGATGCCGGACACCTGTGCCGCGCGAGCCGGATCGGCCGGAGCCGACCCGATCAGCTGGTCGAGAAGCTCGCCGGCCCGCGCCACCCGACCCAGGCGCAGCGCCAGGTCCGCCTCGACGCCGATCGCGTCCAGATCGTCGGGCTCGGCCCGGCGCACGATCCCGACCTCCTCGTAGGCTTCCGCATATCTTCCCGCGGCCACGAGCAGGTTCACCAGACGCCGGCGCGTGGCCTGGTCTCCCGCGTGGACCTCCAGATGCCGGCGATAGAGCCCCATGGCTTCGGCGGGGTGCCCGAGGCCATCCTGGATCCAGCCGGCGAGGAACAGTGCGCCCGGCCGCACCGGGTTGAGGGACACGGCCTCCGTCAGCAGGGAGTCGGCGGCCTGGAAGTGACCCCGCCGGGCCTCGACCGCGGCCAGCTGGAACCACGCCTCGTCGTCACCGTCGTCGAGTTCGACAGCGTGGCGCCAGCCCGTGGCCACCAGTTCGACCTGATCGAGCAACTCGGCGACCCGCGCCAGCGTCCTCCAGTAGTCCGCCTGCTGCGAATCAGCAGCCACAGCCACCTGGAGCGCCTTCAAGGATTCCGCTGGCCGTCCCAGGCTGAACAGTGCGCTGCCCTGGAGCCAGGCAGCGCGCGCATTGCCTGGATCGTGCTCCAACACGCGCCCGGCGTACTCGAGGGAACGCTGCGACTCTCCGAGCCGGGCAGCGACCTCGCTCACCCGGAGTTCGATCCCGGGCCGTCCCGGGTCCAGGTTCAGGGCCTTCAGGTACTCCTCGAGCGCCTCCGGTGCGACCCCGCGCTCTTCCATGAGCCGCCCGGAGAGATAGCAGTCGAGCGCCGCGGGGTCGCCCGGGGCGGAGCCCGCCGCACCGGGCAGGGCTGCGCCTGAGCCCGGGACGGCAGGGGGTTCGGCCGCCCTTGAGGGCAGCCCCGCCGTCGCGGCCGCGAGGAGGATGACGCTGAAGACGCGTGCGACGGAAACCATCACCACGAGAGCCTAGCATGCGCCGAGCGGCAGCGGCCAGCGGTGTCCCACCCACCCACGGTTTGCGCGACGGAAGGCTCACGCGCATCATGGGGCCCTGTGAGCGCGAACGACTCCATCCCGCCACGGTCGGCGGCCGCCGCCGCGGGCCACCCACCGGCCCGCATCCTCGTCGTGGACGACGACCTGAGCGTGGCGCAGGTCATCGCACACATGGCCGAGGAGCTCGGTCACGTGACCGCCATCGCTGGCAGCGTGGACGACGCCCTCAGCCGGCTCGCCCGGGACTCCTTCGACGTCGTCCTCACGGACCTCAGCATGCCCGGGCGCAGTGGACTCGACCTGCTCAAGCACGTCCAGGCGGAGAGTCCCGAGATCCCGGTCGTGCTCATCACCGGCAAGGGCGCCATCGACACCGCCATGGAGGCGATCAAGGGCGGCGCCTACGACTACCTCGCGAAGCCGCCCCAGCTCGAGATGCTGGGCGCCCTCCTGCGCCGCGCGATCGAGAAGAAGCGCATGGCCGAGGAAGTGAGGCATCTGCAGCGCGAAGTCAGCAAGCGCCTGCCGGCCGGGGAGATCATCGGCTCCTCGCCTCAGATGCTCGAGGTGTACAAGATCCTGCAGCGCGTGGCCCCGAGCCGGACCAACGTGCTGATCCTGGGCGAGAGCGGCACCGGCAAGGAGCTCGTGGCGCGGAAGCTCCACGAGCGCAGCCCGCGTCATGCGGAGCGCTTCGTCGCGGTGAACGTCTCGGCCATCCCCGAGGGCCTGCTGGAGAGCGAGATGTTCGGTCACGTGCGCGGCGCGTTCACCGGCGCGATGACGGCACGGCGGGGGCTCTTCGACGAAGCCCATCGGGGCACGCTGTTCCTCGACGAGATCGGCGATCTCTCGCTGCCGCTGCAGGCGAAGCTCCTGCGGGTGATCCAGGAGCACCGCATCAAGCCCGTGGGCGGGAACGAAGAACACGAGGTGGACGTGCGCCTGGTGGGCGCCACGCACCGCGACCTCGACGAGATGGTGCAGCGCGGGCTCTTCCGCGAGGATCTGTACTACCGGCTGAACGTGGTCTCGATCTCCCTGCCGCCGCTGCGAGAGCGCGGGGCGCAGGACGTCGAGATGCTGCTCGAGCATTTCCTGCGCGAGTACGAGCAGGAGACCGGGAAGACGTCGCCCCGCGTGTCGTCCGAGGCGTTCCGGCTGCTCAAGGCCTACGCCTGGCCCGGCAACGTGCGCGAGTTGGAGAACGTGCTGGAGCGGGCGGTGCTCATGTCCACGCACGGCTTCATCACACCGGAGGCCCTCCCACCCAGGCTTCACGGCATCCCGCAGGCCCCGGCGCTCCTCGCCCCGGAATCGGGCTTCGTTCCTCTGGACGCCATGATCGAACGCTACGTCCAGCGGGTCCTCGACCACGCGAAGGGCAACCGGACCCGTGCAGCCCAGATCCTGGGGATCTCGCGCAGGACCCTCCACCGGAGGGCCGAACGGCGGCGGCGCACAGATGATCCAGAGTAGGACTATTTGTCTCTAACAGATACATTTTGTCCCACTTCTGGAAACGACTATCGGACTTGCCGTTGCATAGCGGTGGCTCCAAGAAGAGACACCGTGTCCCGTTTGCGCGTTCATCGACCATCGCCTGCGGGACCGCTGCATGCCCCACTAGATTCCGATTATCCATTGCCAATCATAAAGATACGGCATTCGTACCTGCGGACTCTGATTCTGGCATCCGGGATGCAATAGATTCCGTCGTCAGATACGTCGAATTTCTGTCGTCACCGCATGACGGACACGGAAGATCCGAGGGGCCTGTCTTGAATGTGCGTGGCGACAGTCTTGAAGCGGGGGGCGCGAGCCTCCCGCTTCCATAGTTACCAGAGCGCCGGGACTGGCCAGCTTCCCACGTCCCCCGGGAAGCGAACAGCCCTCATGCTCTTCCAGAACGGAAGATCATCCCGGCGCTGAAAGCAAAGACGGGCGGCAGGAGTCCTCGCCGCCCGTCTTTGTTTCTTGTTCCGTCCGTCAGCGACGACGCGCGCGCTTGCGCCCGTAGCGCGGCCCGGACGCCGAGCCACCCTCCGACGGCGTCACCCCGGGAGATGGCGGTTCGTCCTCGGCCACATCACCGCCCTGCGGCTCGGCCGCGGGCTCGTCCTCGAAGCGGTCGGTCGCGACTTCCTCCGTGTGGACATCGGACGGCTCCCAGGCTGTCGCGGGATCCGCCTCGGACCAGGGCTCGCCCTCGAACTCGGGGGGCCCTGTCGCCAGCGCCGGCTCCCCGGCAGCACCAGAGCCAAAGGGATCGATGTGGCGCTCGTCGAGCGGCCCCTCCGGCCGGCCGATCTCCTCGATGCTGTCCTCCTCGTAGACGCTGAGCGGCGGCTCGACCTCCGCAGGTCGCGTGACTCGCTCCACCGCGGGCGCGCGCGGGGGGACCGGCTTCGGGACCACCGACTCGGCCTTCGCAGCCTCTTCCCTGCCCGGTCCGCGACGGCCGCGGCCACTTCTACGGCTGCGGAATCCATCGCGGTCCGCATCGACCGGCTCACGTGCCGTCACCGGCGGAACGACCGGGACCTCGCGTGACTCCCGGCGCGGCTCGCGTTCCTCGCGGACCTCGTGTGACTCCCGGCGCGGCTCGCGCTCCTCGCGGACTTCCCGTGGCTCCCGGCGCGGCTCGCGCTCCTCGCGGACCTCCCGTGGCTCCCGGCGCGGCTCGCGCTCCTCGCGGACCTCGCGTGACTCCCGGCGCGGCTCGCGCTCCTCGCGGACCTCGCGTGACTCCCGGCGCGGTTCGCGCTCCTCGCGGACCTCGCGTGACTCCCGGCGCGGCTCACGCTCCTCGCGGACCTCGCGTGACTCCCGGCGCGGCTCACGTTCTTCGTGCGCTTCGCCGGGGGGCTGCCCCGGCCGCTCGACGCTCTCCAGGGCGTCCCGCGCCGCGGCCTGCTCGGCCTCCTTCTTGTTCGGGCCCCGGCCCTCACCCAGCGCCCGCCGCCCGACCATCACCTCCACCAGGAAGAGCTTCGAGTGGTCCGGCCCCATCTGGCTGCGGATCCGATACACGGGGTGCGTGCGGAAGGTGGTCTGCACGTACTCCTGCAGGTGGCTCTTGTAGTTGCGGTGGCGCTTGTCCGCCACGATCTCGCGCGAGCCGCGGAGCAGCCAGTACTCGATGAATTCGCGCGCCTCTTCGAAGCCCTGATCGAGGTAGATGGCCGCCACCACCGACTCGAAGGCGTCGGCCAGGATCGAGAGCCGCTGACGGCCGCCGGATTCGATCTCGGAGTGGCTCAGGAGGACGAAGCGGCCGAGCCCCATCGAGAGCGCCTTGCGGGAAAGGATGGCCTTCGAGACCAGGAGCGACTTGGTCTTCGTGAGCTGACCTTCGTGCTCGTCCGGGAACAACCGGTAGAGGTACTCGCTGGTCACCAGGCCGAGCACGGAGTCGCCCAGGAACTCCATCCGCTCGTTGGACTCCCGCGGACCCATGCCGGTCACGCTCAGGTAGGAGCGGTGCGTGAGGGCCAGCCGAAGCAGCTCCGGATCATGGAAAGTGATCCGGAAGTGGCGGGAGAACTCCGCGATGGCGCGGGCCTCCTGCTGGTCGAACGACTCGCCGCCGCGCCGCGCGGGTGGCGCGCCTGCCGCCCGGCCAGGCCGGGCGAACAGGCCGGTGAGCCAGCTCCACCACGTGCGGCGGGGCTGCGTCTGAGGCGGCCGGGGACGACGACGACGGCCACGGCCTCCGCCGCGGCGTGAGCGGGAGCCTACTTCACCGCCTTCAGGGCCAGAGTCGCGTTGTGCCCCCCGAACCCGAACGAGTTCGAGACGGCTGCCCGAACGCTTTGCGTTCGGGCCTGATGGGGAACGAAATCTAGGTCGCATCGGGGATCCGCATTTTCCAGGTTGATCGTAGGTGGGACGATCCCGCGCGCCAGCACCAGGGCGGTGATCACCGCCTCGAGTCCTCCAGCGGCACCCAGCAGGTGGCCGGTCATGGACTTGGTCGCGTTCATCATCAGGCGATGGGCATGCTCGCGGAAGACGGACTTCACGGCCTGCACCTCGACCGGGTCACCGGCGGGTGTCGAGGTCCCGTGCGCATTGATGTAGTCCACGTCTTCGGGAGCGAGGCCCGCGTCCTGGAGCGCGCGCCGCATGGCGCGCGCGGCACCGTTCCCATCTTCCGCAGGTGCGGTCAGATGGTAGGCGTCCGCCGAGGCCCCGTAACCGCCGAGTTCGCACAGGACCGGCGCATCACGGCGCCGGGCATGGGCCTCGGTCTCGAGTACGAGCACACCGGCGCCTTCGCCGATCACGAAGCCGTCCCGATCACGATCGAAGGGACGGCTGGCACGTTGAGGGTCGTCGTTTCGAGTGGAGAGAGCGCGCGCCGAACAGAAGCCGGCGATCGCCATGGGTGTGATGGTGGACTCCGCGCCACCACAGATCATCACGTCCGCGTCACCGGCTCGCAGGAGCCGGAGGGATTCGCCGATCGCGTGTGCCCCTGAGGCGCACGCCGAGACCGTGCCGAAGTTCGGACCACGGAGTCCGAATCGGATCGAGACCTGTCCGGCCGCCATGTCCGAGATCATCATGGGGATGAAGTAGGGACTGACCCGGCCGGGACCCTTCTCGAGCAGGATCCGGTGCTGGGTCTCGAACGTCTCCATCCCGCCGATGCCGGAACCGATCACGACGCCGACCCGGTCGCGGTCCACCGCGTCCAGGTCGAGCCGCGCCCATTGCATGGCCCCGTGGGCAGCCACGGCCGCGTACTGCACGAAGCGGTCCATCCGCTTGGAGTCCTTGCGGTCCAGCACGCCCTCGGTCGAAAAGTCCTTCACCTCGCAGGCGAAGCGGCTGTCCAGGTTCGACGCATCGAAGCGGGTGATGGGGCCAGCGCCCGAAACCCCCGCCAGGAGGTTCGTCCAGAGCGTCTCGACGTCATTGCCGAGCGGCGACACCACGCCGACGCCCGTGACCATCACGCGGCGCTCATGATCTGCCATGTCACGTCCTTCTCGCATCCCGGTTCACCGGCCCGCGCCACCCCCGCGGCGGGGTGCGGCCGCGCCTGCCGGCGTCCGGCTGTCCAACATCCGTTACGCGGTCGCGTGGGCCTTCAGGTAGTTCATCGCATCGCCGACGGTCTTCATCTTCTCGGCGTCCTCGTCCGGGATGTCCAGTCCGAACTCCTCCTCCAGGGCCATCACCAGTTCGACGATGTCCAGCGAATCGGCGCCCAGGTCCTCGATGAACTTCGCCTCGGGGGACAGCTGCTGGACTCCGACTTCCAGCTCCTTGGCGATGATCTCCTTCACGCGATCTTCCGAGAATGCTGCCACGGTCCATACCTCCTGATTGGGTTATCCGTCCCCACACCGCCCGGGCGCGTCCGCGCCCGGCGGCTACTCCATCACCATCCCGCCATCCACCGCCCAGGTCTGGCCGGTCACGTAACCGGCGCGGGGCGAGGTCAGGAACGCCACGACCTCCGCCACGTCCTCCGGCTGGCCCAGCCGCCCGAGCGGGATGCGGGCCAGCAGC
>JANXPZ010000093.1 GCA_025357055.1 Candidatus Eiseniibacteriota bacterium
CGAGCGCCACGCCCGCCACCGCCGCGAGCCCCAGCCACAGCAGGGACGCCGCCCGCGTCACCGGCACGCCCACCGCCCAGCCCGGCGGCTCGTAGCGCATCGTCACGCGATGGCTGCCCGCCGGCACCGCCACGCCGCGCAGCAGGTGGTCCACGCGGAAGAGCGGCGCGCGCACGCCATCCACGCTCACGCTCCAGCCCGGCATCCAGGCATCCGCGACCACGACGAAGGCCATCTGTGGTGCATCCACGTCCAGTTCCAGCCGGTCGGGATCGTCGCGCACCCAGCCCAACGTGGCCCCGGCCGACCCCGGGTAGCGGCCCGCCGCGCGCGGCTCGGTCGTGTAGGCGATGCGCTCGGGCGCGAAGCCCGGGTCGTAGAGGCACCGCATGACGTCCAGGTCCGCCCGCAGGCCGAGCACCTCCGGCACCGCGTAGGCGCGCGGCAGCGGGTGGCGCAGCCGGTACACGGTCATGCCCGAGGGCGCCCGGTCCACGGCCTCGACCCGTGCCGTGTCCTGGGCCTGGAGGTCCTTGCCTTCGAACCAGCGCACCGCCAGCGCGCGCAGCATGCCCTCGCGCGAGAGCAGCCCCTCCCTGCGCAGGTCGTCCCACCTCCGGTTCACCGCTCCGTGCAATCCCCCGACCGAGCGGGCGCGCCAGGCGATCCAGGCGTTCGAGTAGAAGAGGTCGCGGTCCATCGGGAAGGCCCGGTTCAGCGGATCCGCGGCCGCAAGCCGGGCCAGCGGCGGTGGCGACGGCGGAGCCAGCGCGGCCGGCGAGCCGCTGCCCTTGCCGAGCAGGGGAAGATCCACGATGGCGAGGTCGCAGATCAGCAGTGCCGCCAGCGCCAGAGGCCGCCAGGGCCGCGCGCGGCCGGGAAGTCCCAGCGCGGCGAGTGCCAGGGCGACCAGTCCGAGGCGCAGCGCCAGGTCCTGGACTCCCGACTCCGCGGCCCGCGTCACTGTCTCCGGGTCCAGTTGCGGCCGCGCGGCCAGCACCGCATCGCGCAGCAGGCCCTGCAGCGGCCCGCCAGCGCTCAGCGCGGCCGCGAGCAGGAGCGCGATGCCAGCCCCGGGGAGGACCCAGCGCGGCGTCGGCGTGCGCGCCAGCAGCCGTTCCAGGCCGCGCGCCGAGAGCAGCGCCGCGGCGAGTTGCGTCACGATCAGGCCGGCGACCGCGACGCGCAGGCTCGACACCAGCGGCACGAAGCGGTATGCGACCTCGTAGAGCGGAAGCCGGGTGCCCAGCGCCAGCATCAGGCCGAGCAGTCCCGCGACCGCCAGCACGGTGGCGGCTCCGCGCCCCGCGTCCCGGCGCGCGGCCCAGGCCGCCGGCAGCGCGAGCAGCGCCACCACCCCGAGGTAGTTGGGGTAGTCCGTCGCACGCATGCCGCCCCAGTAGGTGCTCCCGCCGAAGCCCACTCCCCAGGGCCAGGCCAGCGTCAGATAGTCGCGCAGCGCGAAGCTGAAGCTCTGCACCTCACCGAGCGGGAGCCCCTGCCCTCCGCGCACCGAGAGCCCGCCGTAGAGCAGCGCCGGCCACCACACCGCGGCCGCCATCGAGGCTCCGAGCGCCACGCCCCCCGCCGCCAGCACCAGCCGTTCCGGCCGCGCGAAACGGCGCGCGCGCTCGAAGGCGAAGGCCGTGCCGAGCAGCAGCGTGAACAGGACGAACTGCGGGTGGCCAGCCGCTGCGGCGAGCGCGAAGCCGAACGCCAGGGCGAGTGCGGCGGCGCACGCGGCCCGCCGCGAGGCCGCGGCCACGACCCCGTGCAACGCCAGCAGCGTCACCGGCATCAGCGAGGCGGTCACGAACTGCGCATCGTGGCCGAAGGCGAGGGGCACGACCAGGTTCGGGGTCAGGCCCCAGGCGAGACCCGCCCACGCCATGCCGGCGGCGCGCGAACGCCACAACGCCCGTGCCAGTCCCGCGGCCGCGAGCATGCCGGCCAGGTGGGCCAGCAACGGACCCCACAGGCGCGGCACCCCGGGCGCGCGATCCAGCGCGTCCCAGGCGTCGAGCAGGCGGTCGGGCAGATACTGCGGGCGCGGGTCCGCCAGGCTCGCCGCTGCGGGGATGCCGGCGAACACGTAAGGGTTCCAGAACGTGCGTTCGTGGTGCTCGCGCCAGCGCGCGCGGGAGAACTCGCTGTAGGGCCGATACCCCGGCGCGTCACCGATGACGAACACCCGCCCGGAGAAGAGCTGCGGCCCGAAGAGCAGCGTCCACGCGAGCAGGAGCGCGCCCAGGACCGCGAGCCGCTCCCGCCCCGCCAGCGGCCCGGCCGGCAGCTCCGGGACCATCGCTTGCGACCCCGACCCGGACGGCGAGGATCGTGCGGCCCCGGCGGGCGCCTTCTGCGGTCGCGGCCGCGCCGACGCCGGGCGGGTCTTCATCAGACCGGGACTCCGTGCTCGCGCAACGCGTCGTTGAGCGAGGTCTTCAGGTCGGTGGACTCGCGTCGCCGTCCGATGACCAGCGCGCAGGGCACGCCGAAGGTCCCAGCCGGGAAGCTCTTCGGCAGCGAGCCCGGGATGACCACCGCGCGCGCCGGCACCCGGCCCCGCGTGGTGACGGGCTCGCGGCCGGTCACGTCCACGATCGGGGTCGAGGCGGTCAGCACCACGCCCGCGCCGACCACCGCCCCCTCCTCCACCAGCACGCCCTCGACCACGATCGAGCGCGAACCGATGAAGCAATCGTCCTCGACGATCACCGGACGGCTCTGCGGCGGCTCGAGCACGCCGCCGATGCCGACGCCGCCCGAGAGGTGCACGCGCGCGCCGATCTGGGCGCACGAGCCGACCGTGGCCCAGGTGTCCACCAGCGAGCCGGCCCCCACGCGCGCGCCGATGTTGACGTAGCCCGGCATCAGGATCACGCCCGGCTCGAGGAACGAGCCGTAGCGGGCGACTCCCGGCGGCACCACGCGCACGCCCGCCGCCGCCAGCCCCTGCTTGAGCGGGACCTTGTCGTGGAACTCGAAGGGCCCGACCTCCATGGTGCGCGAGACGCGCAGCCGGAAGTAGAGCGCGAGGGCCTGCTGGAGCCAGCCGTGCGTGATCCACTCCGCCGGCGCCGAGCCCTCGGCCGGGCGCTTCTCCGCCACGCGCAGGTCGCCCGAGTCGAGCGCGGCGACCGCGCCCTCGACCGCGCCGCGCACCTCGCCGTCCTCGAGCGGGCGGCGGCCCTCGTAGGCGGCCGCGACCACCGCGGCCCAGCGTTCGACCGGCAGCCCGCTCACGGCTCCACCCCCGCTCCCGCTGCCTCGAGCCGCGCGATGGCTTCATGGCAGCCGGCCAGCGTCGGGACCAGCGCGAAGCGGACGAACCCCGCGCCAGTCTCGCCCAGGTACGAACCCGGCAACACCACCAGGCCGATCCGGAGCAGACGCTCGACGAACGCCACGTCGTCACCGCCCGGGGCCGCGAGCCACAGGTAGAAGGTGGCTTCGCTGGCCTCGACCCGCCAGCCGCGCCGCGCGAAGAACTCGAGGAAGAGCGTCCGCTTGGCCGCGTACTTCGCGCGCTGGCCGGCGGCGTGGGCGTCGTCGTTCCAGGCGGCGATGGCGGCGGCCTGCACGAAGTCGGGCGTGGCCACACCCACGTTGGGGCGGAAACGGCGCAGCGCGGCGATCAGGCGGGGGTCGCCGGCGATGAAGCCCGAGCGGTATCCGCTCATGGCCGAACGCTTGCTCAGCGTGTGCAGCGCTACCACGTTCTCGAGCCCGCACTCCAGCATCGAGTGCGGGACGGCACCGAAGTGGAGCTCCGCGTAGGCCTCGTCCGCGACCACCCAGAAGCCGTGCCGGCGCGCCAGCGCCGCCACGCGCTCGAGCGCCGGGCGGTCCAGCATGGAGCCGGTCGGGTTGTGCGGCGTGTTGAGCCACAGCAGCGCGGTGCGGCGCCAGACCTCCTCGGGCACACGCTCGGGCACGAAGCGCCAGCCGTCCCCGCTGCGCAGCGGCGCCAGGTGCACGTCCGCGCCGGCGAAACGCGCAGCGGGCTCGTAGACCGGATAGGCGGGCGAGGGGATGACCACCGTGCGTCGCGCGGCCTCGTCCCGCCCCACCACGGCGAAGGCCATCAGGAAGACCGCCTCCTTCGTGCCGTTGGCGGGCAGCACCTGCGTGTCGGGGTCGAGTCCTACGCCGAAGCGGCGCGCGAACCACCCGGTGAACGCCGTCCGCAGCGCCGGCTGGCCGGCCACTGCGGGGTAGCTCGAGACCACGGGGATCGCGTCCCGCAGCGCCTCGCGGATGAATCCGGGGGTCTCCTCGCGCGGGTCGCCCATGCTGAAGTCGATGGGCTGGACGCCCGCCGGAGCGAGCTCGCGCCGGCGGCGCTCCAGCGTCACGAAGGGATACTCGGCGCCACCGGTGAGCAACGGGTTCAAGGGTGGCGCCGCCGCGGCGGCGCTCCGGTCATCGGGACTCATCACTCCCCCTCCGCGAGGAATCGCGCCAGACAGTCATAGGTCCGTGCCAGGTTCGGGACCGGGCAATACTCGTCGGCGACGTGGCACAGGTCGGGCAGCCCGGGGCCGAAGTTCAGCGCCGGCACACCCGCCGCCGTGAAGCGCGCCACGTCGGTCCAGCCCTGCTTGCCCGTCATCTCCAGCTGGAAGCGCGTCACGAACTCGCGCACCAGCGGGCGGTCCAGACACACGAGCCCGGGCGGGGCCTGGTCGGCGACCCGGAACTCGAACCCGGCCGGCACCAGCGCGCGCAGCCGCGCCTCGGCCTCGGCCGGCGTGCGGCCGGGCGGGTAGCGGTGGTTGAGGCTGGCCGTGAGCTCGTCGGGCACGACGTTCCTCGCCCCGCCGGACTTCAGCCCCGTGACCTGCAGCGTCTCGCGGAACTCGAGGCCCTGCACGAGCACCGGCGTGACCGGGAAGCGCACGATCTCCGCGAGCCACGGCGCCGCGCGCTCGATGGCGTTCACGCCGGTCCAGGGCCGCGCCGCGTGCGCGCTCTTCCCGGTGACGCGCACCTCCACGTTCATCACACCGTTGCACCCCAGTTCCGCCTGCGCAGCCGTGGGCTCGAGCAGGACGGCAAGGACCGCCTCGCGCAACCAGGGCGACTCCTCCAGGAGCCGGCCCAGCCCATTGGCCTCGTGCGGACCCTCCTCCCCGTCGTAGAACACCGCCGCCAGGTCGAAGCGCAGGCGCGCCGGGTCCAGGGACTCGATCAGGGCGAGCATCACCGCGTCGCCGCCCTTCATGTCGGTCGCGCCCAGTCCGTAGAGCCGGTCGCCTTCGCGGCGCGCCCGCCCGTTCCCCTTCGCCGGAACGGTGTCGAGGTGTCCCGCGAGCACGACCAGCGGCCGGCCGCGTCGGGGCCCGCGCCAGACCACCGCGTCCCCCGAGCGCAGGCACTCCCCCGTGGCACGGCGCTCCAGACGCGCCGCCACGAAGCCGGCGATGGCGGATTCGCCCCCGGTCTCGCTGGGGATGTCCACCAGCGTACCGAGCAACCCGGCGATGGCTTCAGCATCCATGGATGGCCTCGCGTGATGGTCGAACGGGAAGCCGCAATCTAGCACCCGTCGCGCGCTTGTGCTACCGCCGCGCGACGCCGCGCGAGCCGCGCCGCGGGGCCCGGGCCGCGCCCGCACCGAGTTGGCGCGCGGCCGCCCGGACCTCGTCGTCCGCCGAGGGCAGGGCGGCGGCGCGCACGAGCCAGGTGCGAGCCGCGCTCGAGTCCCCGGCCGTGAGCGCGGCGAGCCCGGCGTAATAGAGATAGTCCACGGAGTCGGGGAACGCAGCGGAGAGCTTCGCGTACTCCGCGGCCGCCCCAGGCCAGTCCCCGCCGCGCGACAGGGCGATCGCGAGCCGTTCATGGTCCTCGCGCCAGAGCCGGTCGGCCACGCGCGCGGTCGCGACCACCTCGGGGCCGCGGTGGATCTCGATCCACCCGGCCACGCTGTCGTAGCGGAAGAAGCGGTCGGGCCCCGCCGGGAGACCGGCCCCGCGCACGCGATACTGCGAGAACAGCCCTCCGGTCACGGTCGGCTCGCGGAACCAGACGCGCAGCGCCGGGCCGTCTCCCTGCAGAAAACCGACATTGCTCGGCACGTCCACGAAGTAGAGCCGGCTGTGGGGCGGCACCGCGGGGACCTTCGCCAGCAGGTCCTGCCTCATGA
>JANXPZ010000101.1 GCA_025357055.1 Candidatus Eiseniibacteriota bacterium
TCGATGAACTCGGCGGCGCGTCTCTGGTACCACTCGTCGCCCCCGTCACGCGAGACGGTGGCCGCCCGCAGTGGTCGCAGCAGCGCGAGCGCCGCGACCACCACCAGGGCGCGCGCCGGACGTCGCGCGAGCCAGGCCCCCAGCAACAGCCACGCGCCCAGCATGCCGAAGAGCCCGTAGTAGGCGTGCCAGCCCACGGCGGGCATGAGCAGGGGCAGCCAGCCCGCAAGGGCCCAGGCGCAGGCCACCGCGGCGACCCGGCGGGTCGGCACTGCAGCCTCGCGCACCCGCGCGGAGCGCCTTTCCCCACGCGGCCAGAACGCCACGGCCGCGAGCGCGACCAGGCAAAGCGCGCCGGCCACGCCCGGCAGTAGCGGGCCGATCCAGCCGAACTCGGGCCGCGGCACGGCATCCAGGTTCACCGTGGCGAGCAGCGTGTGGGAGGCCACGCTCGCGAGGCCGGCGTTCGCGACCGGCGCGGGCGGCATCGTGGCTGCCTGCCACAGCCTGCCCCCCAGCAGCGGATGCAGGAGCGCCCAGACCGCCGCCACGATCAGCAGCGGCGCGGTTCGCGCCAGGGCCATCCGCAGCGTGCGGCGCTCGACGCGCCAGGCGAGGACGAAGGCCACGAAGGGCACGAGCGCCGCCGTCTCCTTGCTGAGCAGCGCCAGGGCGAAGAGGACCGTGGCCAGCACGGCGCGCGCGTGCAGGAAGGCGAGCAGCGCGCCGAGGGCGAGCGTCATCATCCACAGATCCTGCACCCCGGCGATCCACGCGAGCGGCAGCCCCCAGGCGGCCAGCGTGGCCACGCCCGCGGTCGAGATCCCCGCGGCCCGGGCACCAGTCAGCCGCCGCGCCAGCGTCCAGTAGAGCCCCATCAGGGTCAGCCACAGCGCGAAGCTCGCGAGATGGTAGGGGGCGACATTCGTGCCGAAGAGCCCCTGCAGGGTCCAGTAGTGCAGCTCGCGCGACCACGGCCGGTACCACAGCCAGACCGCCGGGCGCGGCAACCACAGCGAGAAGAACGAGGCCCCACGCGTGACGTCGAGGAACACGTAGTCGTCGTTCAGGAACGGCACGCGCCACGCGTAGCCGTACTGCGTGAGGAGGAACACCGCGAGCAGGCCGGCCACGACGGCCCCGCCCGGGAGCGCGGACCCGGGCGGACGGAACCCGCGTTTCACGGTCGTTTCCCGAGGGTCACCGTGACCTCGATCCGGTTCTCCTGGCGCTGGACGGCGAGCCGCACCGGTTGGCCCGGCCTGCGCGAGCGCAGGGCGTAGGCGTAGTCGTACAGGTTGTCGATGCGCACGTCGTCGAACTTCACGATCACGTCCCCGGGCGCGAGGCCGGCCTGCTCCGCCGGGCTCCCCTCCCGCACGCCCGAGAGCAGCACGCCGCCCTCGGTCTGCGAGAAGTCCGGGATGGTGCCGAGGTAGGCGCCGTAGCCGCCCCCGCCTCCGATGCGCCCCGACGTGCTGTCGGCCTTCGCCTTGAGATAGTGCGGGCGCGGGCGCGCGTCCAGCGACTCGACCAGCGCGGCGGCGAAGCGCGTCACGCGCCACAGGCCCGACTCGTCGATCCGGTCCCAGGTGTCGCTCGGCCGGTGGTAGTCGGCGTGGGCGCCGGTGAAGAGCATCAGCACGGGCACCTGGCGCTTGTAGAACGACGAGTGATCGCTCGGGCCGTAGCCGTCGCCGGAGGTCTTGAGGTCGAAACCGGCCGCGCGGTTCGCGTTCTCGATCAACGCCGGGAACTCCGCCGCCGTGCCCGTCCCCATGACCATCAGCCGGCCGTTCTTGAGGCGCCCCACCATGTCCAGGTTGAGCATCGCCTCGACGCTCGCGAGCGGCCGCGGCGGCCGATCCACGAAGTGCGAGGAACCCACGACGCCCATCTCCTCGCCGGTGAAGGCCGCGAAGATGAGGTCGTGTTCCGGCCGCCAGCCCGCGCGGGCCCGCTCCGCGAGCAACCGGGCCACGCCGAGCAGCGCCGCGGTGCCCGAGGCGTTGTCGTCGGCCCCCGGGTGCGCGACGCGCTCGTCGGGGCGCAGCGAGCGCTCGCCGCCGAAGCCCAGGTGGTCGTAGTGCGCGCCCACCACCAGCACCCGCGTGGTGTCGCGACCCGGGAGCCGCCCGACGACGTTGCGGATGCGGGCACGCGTGCGCGCCAGCGTCACCGTCACGGTCACCGAGTCCGGGATGGGGAAGCTGCGCGGCCGCCCCAGGCTGTCGATCGCCCGCTGGGCTGCGTCCAGGTCCGTGCCCGCGCGGCGCATCAGCGCCTCGCCCAGCGAGTCCGCGAGCCAGCCCGTCAGCAGCCCGCTCGACATGTAGCCCTGTCCGTCCGCGCGCGGCCTGCGCACCGGCTCGCCGGCGTGCCAGCGCGGGCCGTTCACGACCAGCAGCCCCAGCGCGCCGCGTTCGCGGGCGTTGATGGCCTTGGTGCGCAGCTCGGCGAACGGGGTGTTCACCGTGCCGTCGAAACGGCTGGTCGAGTCCAGCTCGCCGGGCTCGTTCGAGAGCACCAGCACGATCCGGTCCCGCACGTCGAGACCGGCGTAGTCGTCGTAGTCGTAACCCGGCGCGCTGATGCCATAGCCCGCGAACACCACGCGCGCGGTGAGCGTGCCGTTGCTCGAGAAGCCGAGCGGCTGGAAGGCGTCGCCCGCCTCGTACAGCGTCCCGTCCAGCGCGATGGAGGTCGGGCGACCGACCTCGGCGCCGGTGGTGACCTCGAAGGACTGGTCCCAGCCGCCGTCGTCCCAGGCGGGCGCCAGCCCGAGGGCGCGCATCTCGCGTTCGACGAGACCGGCGGCCAGCTCGATCCCGGCGGTGCCCACGCCGCGTCCCTCGAAGCGCGGATCGCCGAGCTCGCGCACCAGGCGCAGCAGCCGCGCGCTGTCGGGGAGCGCCGCAGGGGCGCCCCGCGCCGCGGCGGCCGGGGGCGTCGTGAACGCGGCCAGCAGGAGCGCCCCCAGCGCCAGCGTCCCCGGGATCCTCACGACCGCTCCTCCCAGAGGATCCTCATGCCCTTGAGGGTGAGGCCCTCGTCCACGGCCTCGACCGTCTCGCACTCGGGAGCCACCACCTTCGCCCAGCCGCCCGTCGCGATCACCCGGGGCGTTCCCTTCATCTCGCGCGCGAGCCGGCGCACCAGCGCGTCCACCAGCCCGGCCGCGCCCCACAGCACGCCGGCCCGGAGCGACTCCTCGGTCGTGCGCCCGAGCGCCCGGCGCGGGCGCCGCAACTCGACCCGCGGCACGCGCGCCGCGCGGCGGAACAACTCCTCGGCCGAAGTGCCGACGCCCGGGGAGATCGCCCCGCCCAGGTAGGCACCCTCGCGGGAGATGCAGTCGAAGGTGGTGGCCGTGCCCAGGTCCACGACGATGGCCGGCGTGCCGTACAGGGCGCGCGCGGCGAGCGCGTTGGCGATGCGGTCGGCGCCTACGGCGCCTGGATCGTGGTAGCGGATCGGCAACAGGTCGCGCACCGTCTCGGCCGTCACCTCGAGCGGGGCCCGGCCGGTGACGCGCTCGAGCGCCTCGCTCCAGGCCAGCGTCAGGTTGGGCACCACCGAGCAGAGCACCGCTCCGCGCGGGCGCGCCGTCCGCGAGCGGCCCAGCATCTGCTCCAGCAGGAGCACCGCCTCGTCGGCCGTGAGACGCCCGCTCGTCAGGCGCCAGAACCCGTCCAGCGCGGCGCCGCGGAAGCGCCCTGCCACGGTGTCACTGTTGCCGATGTCCACGGTCAGCAGCTGGCTGCCGCGGCCGGCGGGCACCCGGCGCAGCCGGGTCGTGCGCGCGCGCCGCTCAGGCATGGTCCCCCTCCTTCACGATCTCGGCGCCGGGCCCGGTGTCACTCTCGCGACGGCGCCGCGCCACGAGCCAGGAGAGCCCGACACTCAGGAAGTAGAGCCCGAGCATGGGCACCCCCATGATCAACTGGGCCGTCACCACGTCCCCGGGCGTGATGACGGCTGTGACCACGAACACCAGCACGATGGCATAGCGCCACTGGCGCAGCAGGAAGCCCGGCGTGACCAGACCGAGCGCGGTGAGCGTCATGGTGACCAGCGGCAACTGGAACACCACGCCGCAGGCCAGCGCCAGGTTGTAGAAGAAGGAGAGCAGGGCGCCGATGCGGATCTGCGCCTGCATGCTCGGGGTCATGAAGCCGCCCAGCACCCTCACCACCAGCGGCGTGACGTAGAAATACGCGCACGCCGCCCCCACCGCGAAGAGGATCATCGAGAGCAGCGCCATGGGCAGGATGAGGCGGCGCTCGCGCTTGAAGAGCCCCGGGACGATGAAGCTCCAGATCTGGATGAAGACGATGGGCAGGGCGATGCACAGGCCGAGGATGAACGTCAGCTTGATGCGCTCATTGAAGGCCTCCAGCGGGTCGAGCACGATGACGTGCTTCACCGTGCGCTGGACGATGTCCTCGAGCACGCGCGGCGCCAGCCACCAGCCGCCGATCGCCCCGACCGCGCAGGCGGCGAGCGAGTACGTCAGCACCTTGCGCAATTCCTCGAGGTGCTGCAGGAAGCTCATCTCCACGGGCGGCTGAGGAGCCCGGCTCATGGCTGCGCCTCCCCCGGCCCCGTCTCGAGATCGCCCGCCAGCACCACCGCCTCGGTGCCGTCCTCGAGCACCAGCACCAGCGCCCCGTCGGGGTCCAGGGCGCGCGCGACCCCGCGCAGCAGGCCCGCGGGCGCCCGCACGGTGACCGTGCGTCCCCAGAAGTCCGCGCGTGCGCTCCACGCGGCGAGCAGCGTCGCGCGGTCGCCCGCTTGCAGTCCCGTCCACAGGGTCTCGAGCTCGTTGAGGAACGCCGCCGCCACGCTCTCGCGGTCGGTGGCGATCCCGGCGAGCGCGAGCGACGTCGCCGTCTTCGCGAGCTCCGGAGGAAAGTCGCCCGCGTCCTGCGCCACGTTCACGCCCACACCCACCACGGCCGCGTCACGCGCGGCCGCAGGAGCCACCACCCGTCCCGGCGGCGACGTGGGGTGACCCGGCGGAGGCTGGATCCGCCGGCTCTCGCACAGCACGCCCGCCACCTTGCGGCCCCCGAGCAGCACGTCGTTCGGCCACTTGAGCGCGGGTGCCGCACCCAGGGTCTCGAGGGCCTGCGCCGCCGCCAGCCCGGCGGCCAGCGGCAGCAGGCCCAGCGAGCGGCGGTCGCAGCCCTGGTGGAGCAGGACCGAGAGCGCGAGCGCCTTCCCCGGCGCCGTGTGCCACGCGCGCCCGGCGCGGCCACGCCCGCGTGTCTGGGAGTCTGCGACCACGAGCATGCCATCGGGCGCGTCCCCCGCGAGGGCGTCCCAGGCCTCGTCGTTCGTGGAACCGACCTCGGCGCGCGCCACGAGCGTGCGGCCCAGCCACCGGGTCGTGAGCCGTGACCCGAAGCGCACCCGGTCGAAGGTGCTAGCCAACGTCCTCGATCTCCAGGCTCAGGTTGAGGGCGGGCGCCGAATGGGTGAGCGCGCCGATCGAAAGGTAGTCCACGCCGGTCTCGGCGTAGGCGCGCGCGGTGGCCAGCGTGATGCCGCCCGACACCTCGACCTCGGGCCAGCGTCGCGCCCCGGGCGTCATGCGCGGGCTGTCGGGCGGGTGCGCGCGGCACCACGCGTCCACCACCTCGACCGCGCTCTTCACCTCGGCCGGCGGCCGGTTGTCCACCAGGATCCGGTCCACCTCGGGCCGCAGCGCCTCACGCAGCTGGTCGAGCGACTCCACCTCGACCTCGAGCAGCAGGTCGCCCTGGCGCGTGCGCAGGATGCGCTCGAGCGCGGCGGTCACGCCGCCTGCCGCGCGGATGTGGTTGTCCTTGACCAGGTACATGTCCCAGAGCGCGAGCCGGTGGTTGTCACCCCCTCCGCACTTGACCGCGTACTTCTCGAGGAAGCGCAGTCCCGGCGTGGTCTTGCGCGTGTCGAGGATGGTCGCGCCCGTGCCCGCGATCTCGTCCACGAACCGGCGGGTCAGGGTGGCGATGCCGCAGAGCCGCTGGAGGAAGTTGAGCGCCGTGCGTTCGGCCTTGAGGATGCCGCCCACCTCCCCGGTGACCTGGGCCAGCGCCGCGCCCGCCTTCAACCGGTCGCCGTCCTCCGCCAGCGGGCGGAACTTGAGCCGCGGTTCAGCTTCGCGGAAGGTGAGGCGCGCGACGTCGATCCCGGACGCCACACCGTCCTCCCGCGTCACGATGACCGCGCGCGCGTTCACGCCGGAAGGGATCGAGTTGAGCGTGGTGATGTCCCCGGTGCCCACGTCCTCGGAGAGCGCGTACTTGACGAGCGGCAGGGCGATGGCCTCCAACATCTAGCGGTCCTTCCCGAAGCGGTGGGAGCGGCGCCGGGGCTCGGTGCCGGAGCGTTCGCGCGGACGGGCGGGAGCGGCGGACGCATGCACGCCGTGCTTCTCGATGCCCGCCAGCATGGACTTCACCTCGTCGATGCGGTCGCGCAGCGAGGCCGCGCGCTCGAACTCGAGCTTCCGGGCCGCGTCCAGCATGTCGGCCTCGAGCCGCGCGATCAAGTCGAGCGGGTCGTCGCGCTCGACCGCCGCGAGGAACCCGGAGAGGTCCTCCTCGCCGCCGCGGACGGCGTCGGCCACGCCCGTGGCCTGCAGCACCTGGTCCACGCTCTTCACGATGGTCCGCGGCGTGATGCCGTGCGCGGCGTTCCAGGCCAGCTGCTTCTCGCGCCGCCGGCGGGTCTCCTCGAGCGCGCGGCGCATCGAGTCGGTCTCCCGGTCGGCGTAGAGGATGACGCACCCGTTCACGTTGCGCGCCGCGCGGCCGGCCGTCTGGATGAGCGAGCGCTCCGAACGCAGGAAGCCCTCCTTGTCCGCATCGAGGATCGCGACCAGGGTCACCTCGGGCAGGTCAAGCCCCTCGCGCAGCAGGTTGATGCCCACCAGCACGTCGAAGTCGCCGAGGCGCAGGCCCCGCAGGATATCGACCCGCTCGAGCGCGTCGATATCGCTGTGCAGGTAGCGCACCTTGACGCCGCTCTCGCCCAGGTAGGCGGTGAGGTCCTCGGACATGCGCTTGGTGAGCGTGGTCACCAGCACGCGCTCGCGCCGCGCCACGCGCACGCGGATCTCCTCGAGCAGGTCGTCCACCTGGTTGCCCACCGGCTTGACCACGACCTCGGGGTCCACCAGGCCGGTGGGGCGGATGACCTGCTCCACCACCACGCCCAGGCACTTCTGCAGCTCGTAGTCGGCGGGCGTGGCCGAGATGTAGAGCGCCGGCCCGACCTGCTCCTGGAACTCGGCGAAGCGCAGCGGCCGGTTGTCCATCGCCGAGGGCAGGCGGAAGCCGAAGTCCACCAGCGTCTGCTTGCGGGAGCGGTCGCCCTCGTACATGCCGCCGATCTGCGGCACGGTGACGTGCGACTCGTCGATCACCAGCAGGAAGTCGGGTGCCCCGTCGGTCTGCTTCGGAAAGTAGTCGAGCAGGCAGCCCGGCCGCTCCCCCGGCGCGCGCCCCGAGAGATGCCGCGAGTAGTTCTCCACGCCGGGGCAGGTGCCGATGGCGCCCAGCATCTCGAGATCGTACTCGGTCCGCTGCTGCAGGCGCTGGGCCTCGAGCAGCTTGCCCTCGCGCCGGAAGACCTCGAGCCGCTCGCGCAGCTCCGCGCGGACGCCCGCCAGCGCGGCCTTCATCCGCGGCTCGGGCGTGACGAAGTGCTTGGCCGGGTAGAGCGCCAGCCGGTCCATGCGGCGGCGCACCTGCCCGGTGACCGGGTCCACCGCCGAGAGCCGCGCCACCACGTCGTCGTCCAGCTCGATGCGCACGATGACGTCCTCGTAGGCCGGGTGGACCTCGATGACGTCGCCTCGCACCCGGAAGCAACCGCGCCCCACTTCGATGTCGTTCCGGGTGTACTGGATCCCCACCAGCTTCTCGAGGATCTGGTGGCGCGTCAGCCGCTCCCCGGCCTTCGCATCCAGGCGCATGCCCCGCCAGTCCTCGGGCGTGCCCAGGCCGTAGATGCACGAGACGCTGGCCACGATGATGACGTCCTCGCGCTCGAGCAGCATCGACGTGGCCTGCAGGCGCAACCGGTCGATGTCCTCGTTGATGCTCGCATCCTTGGCGATGTAGGTGTTGGTCGAGGGGACGTAGGCCTCGGGCTGGTAGTAGTCGTAGTACGAGATGAAGTAGCC
>JANXPZ010000116.1 GCA_025357055.1 Candidatus Eiseniibacteriota bacterium
GGGGGCGGGGGGGGGGCCCCCCGCGCGGCCCCGATCCGCGAACCCTGACCCTTCATGACCCGCCGCCGCGGCGCTACTCCCCCGCGGGTCGCCCGCCGGCCAGGACCATCTCCAGCCGTTCGAGGAACGGCTCCGGCGGGATGAAGCCGATCACCCGCGCGCCCCGCACCTCTCCGTTGCGCGTGAAGAACAGGATCTCCGGCACGCCGGTCACGCCGTAGCGTGTCCGCAGCGTCTTCGAGCCCGGCGAATCGTAGCGCGTCAGATCCACCTTGAAGACCGCGAAGTCGCGCGAGCGCGTGATGACCCTGCGGTCGGTGAAGGTCGAGCGGTCGAGCTCGTGGCAGGGGACGCACCAGTCGGCGGAGAACTCGAGCATCACGGGCCGGCCCGCCGCGAGCGCGGCCTGCACCGCCGCCTCGTCGTACGGCTGGAAGCGGATGCCCTCTGCGCGCAGCATCATCACGACCGGGATGCCCGCCAGCACGGCGACCGCGCCCAGCGTCCGCTTGAACGCCCGGAAACCGCGCTTCGCCGAGCCGTGCCGGTCCACGAAGCCCAGGTAGAGGCCGCCCAGGACCAGCGCCGCGGGCAGGACCCACTGCGCCAGCCGCGGGGCCAGCCCGATGAGCGCGTAGTACAGGCCGATCGCGGCGAGCAGGACGCCGAAGACCTTCTTCACCCACAGCATCCAGTCGCCCGAGCGCGGCAGGCTCTGGATGAGGTTCGAGAACAGCGCCAGGAACAGGTACGGCAGGCCCAGGCCCAGCGACATCGCGAACATGGTCTGGAAGCCGAACAGCGCGTCGCCCCGCTGCGCCAGCAGCGCCAGCACGGCGACCACGAAGGGGCCGACGCAGGGCGCGGCGATGATCCCGACCGCGAGCCCGGAGAGGAAGATGCCGAGCAGCGAGCCCGCGTCGGCCCCGCCCAGGCGCTGGAGCACCCACGCCGGCGGCTGCATCTCGTAGAGACCGAACATGGAGAGCGACAGCACGACGAAGAGCAGGCCGAGCCCGACGTTCACCAGCGGGTTCTGCAGCGCCGAGCCGAACAGGCCGCCCGTGAGCGCCGCCACCACGCCGAGCACCGAGTAGGTGACGGCGATGCCCAGCACGTAGGCGACCGCGTGGGCGAGCACCTTCAGGGGCCGCTCGCGGCGGCGCGCGCCGAAGACCGAGACGGTGATGCCGAGCATCGGGAACACGCAGGGGGTGAGGTTGAGCGCCAGCCCGCCGAGGAAGAGCACGAGGAACCACCACAGGCCGCCCTTCTCGAGCGCGCCCAGCAGCCGGCGGCTGGCCTCCGACTGCACGCCGGCCGCCTCACCCCCGCCCCCCGGCACGCTCGTGTCCGCCACCGTCGAGCCGGCCGCGGAGTCCGCGGCGACAGCACCCGCCGTGTCGGGGAGCGTCGCCTCCGCCGCGGGCGGCGGGGCCGCGCCCCGCGCGCCGCCGCCGGTCACGGTGACCTCAAGCGTGAACGGCACGCTCGCCGGAGCGAGGCAGACCTCGTCGTTGCACGACTGGAACCGCACGCTGCCCGCGAGCGCCCGGGTGCCGTTCGCGGCGGTCGGAGCGGCCGCCAGCGCCACCTTGAGCGTGACCTGGCCGCTGTAGACCGAGAGCGGGTTCTCGTCGAAGGCGAGCTTCACGGGCTCCCCGGCCGGGTAGCTCGTCCGACCCGGAGTCAGACCGTCGGCCCCGCGCAGCGCCACCGTGGTCGGGATGAGATAGTCCGGCGAGGGCGGGTTGGCGTTGACGTGCCACCCCGCTGCGATCTCGAGCGTGACGAGGGCCTCGGTCCGCGCGCCCGCGGCGAGCGTGAGCGGCGCCGCAGTCGCCTTCACCAGCGTCGCGGCCTTCGGCGGGGCGGCGCCCTCCTGCCCGGTGGCGGTCGTCGCCCACGCCGGCACGAGCGTCAGCGCGAGCAGGGGAACGATCGTCGTCCACTTCATCCAGCGGCCCAGCAGCTCCTTTGACTTCATCGTCCCTCCAGCCTCGAGTCTAGGAATCCCCGTCCAGCAGCGCGCCGAAACCCGGCGCGTCCGTCACGGGCAGGCGGCAGGCGTGATCCACGCACACGTAGGCCGCCGGCCGCCCTGCTTGCGGAGTGAGAGCCGCGGCGAAGGGCGCAAGCTCCGCGAGCCTCCGGCTGCGTTCCGCCCCGTCCGCCACCAGAAGCAGGTCCCGCGGCAGGAAGCGGCGGTCGAACTCGCGCAGGAGCGCGCGTGTCCCGGCCGCTTCCGGGTCGCCCGCCACGACCACGTGACGGACCGGACCGGCCGCCAGGTCCATGGCCACGAGCATCCGCGGCATGGCCCAGGCGTTCCCCGCCAATCGCGCGCGATAGTACCCGAACGCGCGCCCGGCCCGCTCGAGCCAGTCGCGGCGCCCGAGCAGGGCGCCCAGCGTCTGCACGGCGTGCGCCGCGAGCGAGCCGCCCGCGATCTCGGCGCCGTCGAAACCGTCCTTCATGCGCACCCGGATGGACGGGTCCCCCGGCGGGCTCTCGAAGAAGCCGCCCCGGGCCGCGTCCTCGAAGCGCTCGATCATCACGCCGGTCACCGCGACCGCGCGCTCGAGCCAGCGCGGGTCGTACGTGGCCTGGTAGAGGTCCACGCAGCCGATCGCGTAGGCGGCGTGATCCGCCAGCTGTCCCGCGCCGGCGGCCTCGCCCGCGCACCAGCGGCGCAGGAGCGCCCCGTCGCGCCCGTCCCGCAACGCCGTCCAGACGAACTCCGCGGCGCGCGTCGCGCACGCGGCCAGCCCCGGATCCTCCAGCACGCGCGCGCCCCGCGCGAAGGCCGAGATCATGAGCCCGTTCCACGCCGTCAGCACCTTGCCGTCCCGGTCCGGGCGCACGCGCCGTGCGCGCGCCTCGAGCAGCCGCGCGCGCGCCCCGGACAGCCGGCGCCCGACTTCGGCCTGCGCGAGTCCGAAATGCTGCGCCGCCTCCGCGGTCGTGTGCGCCAGGTGCAGCACGCTGGCGCCGTGCTCGAAGTTCCCCCGGGGCGTGACGCCGTGGACGAAGTCGAAGACCCGCGAGTCTTCCGCGCCCAGCGCCGCTGCGGTGCCGGCCGGCGTCCAGACGTAGAAGCGCCCCTCCTCGCCCCCGCTGTCGGCGTCCTCGGCCGAGGTGAACGCCCCCTCGGGCGAGGTCAGGTCGCGCACCACGTAGTCGAAGATGCCGCGCGCGGTCGCGGCGTATTCCGGCCGGCCGGTGGCCTGGTGCACGTCGAGATGGATCCAGGCCAGCTGCGCCTGGTCGTAGAGCATCTTCTCGAAGTGCGGCACGAGCCACCCGGCGTCGGTCGAGTAGCGGTGGAAGCCACCGCCCAGCTGGTCGTGGATGCCACCCGCGCGCATCGCGTCGAGCTGGCGCACAACCAACTCGAGCGCGGCGCCGCGGGACCGGCGGTCGCGCGACCAGTAGCGCAGCAGGAAGTCGAGGTTCGCGACCGAGGGGAACTTCGGCGCCGAGCCGAAGCCGCCCGCGCGGGCGTCGTGCGCCTGTTCGAGGTGCTCGAAGGCCTCTTCGAACAACTCCCCGCTCCCGGGGCCCGCGGCGCCCGTCGGTGCGGGCGCGGCCAGGCTCGCGAGCAGCGCGAGCACGCGGCCGCCGCTCTCCTCGATGCCCGCGCGCTGCTCCCGCCAGGTCTCGTGGACGCTCTCGAGCACCTGGCGGAAGGCGGGCCGCCCGTAGCGTTCCTCGGGCGGGAAGTAGGTGCCACCATGGAACGGCTCGAGCGCAGGCGTGAGGAACAGGTTGAGTGGCCAGCCACCGCCGAGGCCCATGGCCTGCGCGGCCGTCAGGTAGAGCCGGTCCACGTCGGGCCGCTCCTCGCGGTCCACCTTGATCGGGACGAAGTGCCGGTTCAGCAGCCCGGCGACGGTCTCGTCCTCGAACGACTCGCGCTCCATGACGTGACACCAGTGGCAGGTCGAGTAGCCGATCGAGAGGAAGATGGGCCGACCCTCCGCCCGCGCCTTCGCGAAGGCCTCCTCGCCCCACGGAAACCAGTCCACCGGATTCGAGGCGTGCTGGAGCAGGTAGGGGCTCTTCTCGCGGATCAGGCGATTGGGCCTGCGTGCCGCGCCCGCGGGGGCCGGCGGTGGAGCCGGGACGTGCGGGGGTGGCGGGTCGTGCTCGATCATGAGACTGCGAGCCTATCAGACCCGCGGCTCCCGCCTGTCAGCGGCGTGTCAGCCGCCACCCTGCCCCCGGTTCAGCGCCGCGCGGCCCGGAGTGCCTGCGGGTCCCCGCTCCAGTGATAGACGGCGAGCCCGGCCCACCAGGCGAAGGGCAGCCCCGCCAGGACCAGGCCCGTGAACACGAACGGGTCCGAGAACGCGGAGAGGTCGAGCGTGAGCCGGGGTGCAGCCAACTGGTGCATGAACGCCGCCACGCCCGGGCTCGCCAGCGCCTGGACCGCGGCGGCGGCGGAGCGCGCGAGCACCGGGTACTGCCACAGCACGAGCGCGCCGAGCGCCAGCGAGAGTGCGGAGGCCGGCTCGGCCGCCACGCGCACCCACCAGGGCAGCACCTCCGGCCCGATCCAGGTGAGCCGCCGCGCCGTGTGCGCGCGGGCCACCCGCTCCATCACGCGTTCCGCGAAGTCCGCCGGCGCCACGGCTGCAGGGTGCTCGAGCGCCGCATCGAGCGCGCGGGCGGCCGCCAGGGCCGCGCCACAACGCGCACAGGACGCCGCGTGCGCGTGTCCTTCGGCGCCCGGCGCCCCCTCCCGACCCTCGTTCAGCCAGCGCTCGAAACGTTCGCAGTCCATCACAGTCCTTCCTTCTGCCAGGCCGCCCGCAGCGCGGCCCGCGCGCGCGCCAGGTGCGTCTTCACCGTGTTCTCCGGCATCTCCAGGATCGCAGCCGCCTGCTCCACCGACCGGTCCTCGTAGTAGTACAGCGTCACCGCCATCCGCTGCGCCGCGGGCAGCTTCATCACCAGCCGCTCGAGCCGCCGCCCCCGGGACGCAGCCGTGAGATCACCCGGGACCGCCCCCGGAGCCGCAGCCACCGGGTCCGGCAGGCCCGCGACCTCCTCCACCCCCACCTCGCGCCCGCGCCGCGCCTTCAGTTCGCTCAACCGGTCGAGCGAACGGCGCGCCACGATGCGATGCAGCCAGGTCGCGAAGCTCGACTCCCCCCGGAAGCGCGCCAGCGCGAGCCACGCGCGCACGAACGCGTCCTGTGCCACTTCCTCCGCGTCCGCGGGCGAGCGCGTGATGCGCAGGGCGAGCCCGTAGGCCCGGTCCTGGTGCAGCACCACCAACTCGCGGAACGCAGCCTGATCGCCACCCCGCGCGCGTTCGACCAGCGAGCGGAGGAGCGCTTCCTGGGCGTCGGGCCGCACGGGGTCCATCGCCCCCTTGGACCGGTCCTGCGGGTCGTCCGGTTTCAAGTTCCTGGCGGCCTTCCTGGGGTGCGCATTCCTGAAACCCGCCGGCCGGGAAGTCCGGTCCAAGCCGGTGGAGCAGGGGAACCGGGCCGGATGCTCCCGGCCACAGGCCATCCTACTAGACCGGAACGGAGGTCAACAGACCATGTTCGCATTCGATGGGTTCGGACCCGATGTCTTCGTGCCATTCCTGGTGTTCTCCATCCCCATCATCGCCATCGTCGGCGGCATCACCGCGGGGATCGTGAAGACCATCAGCCGCCACCGCATCATCGAACTGGCCCAGCGCGAGCGCATCGCCATGATCGAGCATGGACTGGACCCCTCGAAGCTCCCGCCCCTGCCGATGAGCGAGATCGCCAGCGACACGCCCCTCCTGTCGCAGGCGGATGACGCGCGACGACTGTCCCAGGGGTTGATGATCGGCGGGCTCGTGACCTTTGCCGTGGGCGTCTCGCTGGGCGTGCTCCTGTACAACGTGGCGGGCGGTGGAACCTGGTCCGTGGGGCTCATCCCCGCCGCCATCGGGATCGCCCTGATCCTGGGCGCCCTCCTCGTGCGCCCCAGGAACGGCAACTAGGGGGCGGCCATGCACCTCTTCGACGAAGACGTCTTCGTGCCCTTCCTGGTGTTCGCGGTCCCGATCGTCGCCATCGCCGGCGGGATCCTGGCGGGCATCATCCGGAACCTCAGCGCCCATCACCTGATGGCGGTGGCCGTGCGCGAGCGCATGGCGCTCATCGCGCGGGGCGTGGACCCGGCGCGGATCCCCGGGCTTCCGGCGGGTGCAGGCTCCGGGCTCTTCCCGCTGCTCTCGTTCGCCGATCGCTCGCGGATCCGCGCGCAGGGGCTCCTCGTCGGCGGCCTCGTGACGCTCCTGGGCGGGATCGCCCTCGGCGTGTTCCTGGGGCTGACCGGGTCGTGGGAGTCGCGCGAGTGGACCGTCGCGCTGGTGCCCGTTTCCATCGGCCTCGCCCTGCTCCTCAGCAGCGCGATCGTCCGGGCGCAGGGCGGAGCCGCGGGCTCGCGCGCTCCGTCGCGGGCGGCGTAGCGCGCGGCGGGGGACGTCACCGCGCGACGCGAAGGCGGACGCGCGCGGTCAGTCCACCGATGGGCCGCGGGGGCCGGACACGCAGCCGGCCAGCACCGCTGCCGCCTTCGCGACCGGGCCGGACCAGTCCCCCGGAGTGTCCTGCTCGCACACGGTGACGCCGCGGTACCAGCCGGTCCAGCGCCAGTCCACGTCCTTCACGCTCAGCACGCAGGTCGGCACGCCCATGGCCGCGGACAGGTTGGGGATCGCGGTCTCGGTCGAGAGGACGAGGTCGACGCCGCGCAGCACCGCGGCGGTGTCGAGGAAGTCCCGCGCCTCCCGCAGCGGCTGCGCCAGCCCGTGCGCCTCGGCCTCGTGCTCGCGCGTGCCGCGATGCAGCGAGACCCAATCGACGCCACCGAACGCCAGCAGCGGCGCGAACGTGTCGAGCGTGGTGGAGCGCACGGCGTCGTAGGCGAACGCGGGATTGCCCGCCCAGTTGAGGCCGACCCGCAGGCGCGCGCGCGGGACGTCCGGCAGGCCCGCCCCGAGCCACGGCGCCGTCGGCACGTCCTCGATCCGGCGCACGCCGAGCAGCAGCGGCAGGCTCATGATCGGCGCCCAGACGTCCCAGCGCGCACCCTCGAGCGTGGTCACAACCTCGAGCCGCGGGTCGAGCGTGGCCATGAGCCGGGCGAGCGGGGCCGGAGCATGCACGATCACGCGCGCGAAACGGTCCGCGAGCGTCGCGAAGAACCGGCTCATGAGCAGGAAGTCGCCGAGCCCCTGCTCGGGCCCCACGAGCAGCGTGTCCCCCGGCCGCGCATCGCCCGTCCACGCCCGGCCGCGCAGGCCCGCGCCCGTATGGAGCACCACCCGGCGCTCCTCGCAGAGCGGCAGGCCGCGCTCGAGGTCGTTCTCGAGCAGCAGGGTGTGCCCGAGGTTGAAGCGGGCCATCGGGTGCGCGCCCGCGAGCTCGAACGCGTGCTTCGCCTCGGCGAGCCGGCGCAGGCCCTTCCAGGCCATGCCCTGGTTCACGAGCGCGAGCGCGTTTCCGGGCGACGCCGTGAGCGCGAGGTCGCAGACGCGCAGGGCGAACTCGTGCCGGCCGGTGCGGTTGCAGACCATGGCGAGGTTGATGAGCGCCTCCGGGAACGGCACCTTGAGCCGGATCGCGGCCGAGAAGGCCTCGACCGCACCGGCGTGGTCACGCTGCTCGGCCAGCACCAGTCCGAGCACGTTGTGCGCGACCGCATCGTCCGGCGCGGACCGCAGCGCCGCGCGGGCCTCGCGCTCGGCGGTCGCGAGGTCGCCCTGGCGCAGCCGCTTCAGCGCCAGGGGGAGCCGGTCAGCCACGCGCGCTCACCGCGGTGAAGCGGTCGTCACGATGCCGTCCCGCTCTCCATCGCCTTCAACTCCAGCCACTGCACGCCCGCGGCCCAGACGTCGGGGTCGAGGCTCGCGAGGTGCTCGTGGCGGTGCCGGTGGCAGGTCATCAGGATGACCTGGTGGTCGCGCGCGAGCGTCCCGGCCAGCACCCGCATGCCGGCGCGCGCGCGCTCGTCGTCGCTGTTCGCGAAGACGTCGTCGAGCAGCAGCGGCAGCGGGTTCGCGGGCTTCGAGAGGAACTCGCTGATGGCGAGCCGCACGGCCAGGTGGAGCTGGTCGCGCGCGCCGGTCGAGAGCTGGAGCAGCGCCTTGCCGCGGGTCGACTGCTGGCCGTCGCGCAGCCGCAGCGAGAAGTCGAGGTCCTCGCCGAAACGCACCTGGTCCACCTGGGCGCCCATCGCGGCGAGCAGCTCGCCCACGCGCCGGTTGAGGAAGTCGGCCCAGCGCCGGTGGGTCTCGAGCGCCACCTCCTGGATGGTGGTCGCCGCCAGCTCGACCACGCGCTTGAAGCGCCGCGCCCGCTCCAGCGCCTGTTCGATGCGCGCCTGTTCGGCCAGCAGCTCGGGCTCGTGCACGGCAGCCCTCCGCACCACTTCGTCCACCTGCTGGCGCAGGTCGCCGCGCTTGCGCTGCACCAGCTCGATGATCTCGCGCTGGCTGCGCACCTCGCGGTCCAGCTCGAGCGCGGGGCGCGGCGGGCCCGCGGCCCCGGGGTCGAAGGGTCCGCCGGCCTCGGCCTCGAGCGCCGCCAGTTGCGACTCGAGCTCGGCGGCCTCGGCGACATCGCCGACCCGCTGCTCGGCCTGCGGGATCAGCTCGTCGGTGAGCAGCGCCAGGCGCGCACGCAGCCGCGAGCGGGCGGTCAGCTCCCTCACGTGCTCGCTCCACGGCAGCCCGGGGTCGTACGAGAGCCCCGCGAGCTGCAGGATCCGCACCGCCCGCTCGTGCAGCCCGGCCACGGCCGCCTCGTCGAGGCGCTTCTCCTCGTCCACCCACGACCAGCTCGTCTCGAGCTCGGCCAGGCTCTGCCGCACCGCCGCCAGCTGGCGGATGCCGGTCGCCACGCTGTCGAGGTGGGCCGGCTCGGCCGGTCCGCCGCCGGCGCGGTCGAGCCACCGGCGCGCCTCGGCCAGCACATCGAGACGGCGGGCCTCGAGCGCCCCCACCCGGTCCTGCGCGCGCTGGACCGGATTCGACTCGTCCTGCAGGCTCTGATAGTCGTTCCAGTCGCGCATCAACTCGACCGCGGTGCTGTAGCCGAACCTGCCGGCCAGATCCTCCAGCTCGACCTCGCACTCGGCCCGCTGGAGGCGCAGCATGTGGATGCGCCGCTGCGCCTCGGTCAGCTGGCGGACGGCCCAGTCGCGCTCCGCGCGCCGCGTGCCCTCCGCGAACGCGACCAGCACGATGCCGAGCAGAGCGAACAGCACGCCGCCACCCAGCAGCGACCTGCCGACGCGCGGGTCGCCGCCGATGCCGAGCAACAGGCCACCGGCGATCGCCGTGCCCACGCCGAGCGCCGCGAGGACCCAGCCCGGCAGCTTGCGCCCGGCGCGGTGCGCATCGATCCGGCGCAGGGCCTCGGTGTTCCCGGTGCGCGCCTGCTCGAGGCCGGCGACCTCGGTCTGGAACGCGAGAGCCAGCGCGGCCTGGCCGCCCAGGAGCTTCTGCTGCTCCTCGTCGAGCGAGCCGAAGCGCGCGGCCAGGGTCTCGACGCGCGCGGGCTCGTAGCCCCGCTGGCCCAGCGAATCGCGCAGGCCGGCGACCTCGCCGCGCAGACGCTCCTCGTCCTCCGCCAGCCGGCGCAGCGCCGCGGCCAGCGCGACCAGGCGGTCGGCGTCCTCGGTCGTGCAACCCTCGTAGACCTTGAGGCTCTCGAGCGTCATCTCCAACTCGCCGCGCCGCCGGCTCTGCTCCTCCTGGCGCCGCGCGTCGCGCCCGGCCAGGTTCTTGAGGGCCGCCTCGTGCTTCGCGATGGTCTCGCGCAGGTCGGCCTCGGCGTTGACCGGCAGATGCGCGTACGGCGCGAGCGATTCGGCCTCGGCCTTCCACCGGGCGAGCGACTCGAGCCGCCCGCGGTGCTCCTCCACCCGGCGCGCGAGGTCACCCGTCACGGCCGCGCGGCGCTCGGACTCGAGCCGCGCGATCGCCTTGCGCGCGGCCTGCTCCTCGGCGCCAAGCCGCGCCAGATCCTCGATCGGCCCGGCGACCTGCAGGCGGTCGTGCTCGAGCGTCTTGAGCTCGCTCGCGAGGGTCTCGCGCTTGAGCTCCAGGCGCGTGGTGGCGTTCTCCACCGTGCCGGTGAACTCCACTTCGGCGCACGCGTACCTGCGCAACGCGCCCTGCAGCACCTGCAGCGTCTCCGCCGCGCTAGTGTCGCCTCCGTGCGTGTCCGCGGCACTCTCGAGACGCGCCTGCAGGGTGCCGCCGCGCCGGGCCTTCTCGTCACCGGGGACCACCTGGTCGAGTTCGCCCTGCCGCACCAGCGCGCACTTCTCGAACTCCTCCACGTCGAGGCCCAGGAGCTTCTTCCCCACCGGGAAGCCCTCCTTGCCCTCGCGGAACAAGGCCGTGACCTCCTGGCCGCGCTCGTCCCAGACCTCGACCGTGCCGCGTTCGAAGTCGCGCTTCACGGTGGTGATCTCGCCCTCGCACTCGAGCTCCAGCTCGAGGCGGTAGGAACCGCCGTCCCACGGGCGCCAGCGGTCCACCGGGGTGATCACCTTGTGGCTGCGACGGTCGTCGTCGAGCCCGTAGAGCGCGGCCGAGATGGCGGCGAGCAGGCTCGACTTGCCGGTCTCGTTGCGGTCCACGATCAGCGTGACGCGGCCCCGGTTGAAGCGATACTCGCCCCGCAGCGGGCCGAAGCCGTCCACCTTGAGCCGCAGGAGCCTCATGCGCCGAGCTCCTCGTAGGCGGGCACGACCTCGTGCAGCCGGAACGCGTCGAGCCCGTAGAACAGGGCGCTCTCCAGGTCCGCACGGCGCGCGGGATCGGTCTCGGCGTCCAGCCGCTCGAGCAGCGCGCGCGCGAAGCGGTCCTCGGTGGTGACCGGCTCGAGTGAGCGCAGCGCCGCCAGGTCGTAGTCGGGACGCAGGGCGCGCGAATCGAGGCGCAGGTGGAAGGCGCGCGGCCGCAGCTCGGGCCCGGGTGCGGTGTAGCGCACGCCGCGGGCGAGCCGGCCGGCGAGGCGCACGACCATGAGGTCCGAGTCGCTCGCGCCCAGCTGGTCAAGCGCGCGCAGCACGCGGCGGTCCACCTGCTCGGCGGAGGTGGCGCCCGTCACGTCCACGGTGACGTCGTAGACGCGCCGGCGGTCCAGCTCGATGAACTCGAGCTCGACGCGCACCGGACCCGCGCCCGTCGCGAGGCGGACCTCGTACGCCCCGTGCCGGCCCAGTTCGCTCACGTCCAGCGAGATCGCGGCGCCCGCGTTCGCGAGCCGCGCGCTCCCGCCGGACTCGAGGCTCCCCGCCGCGTGGATGTGACCCACCGCGAGGTAGTCGAAAGGCGAGGCCAGCGCCTCGGCGTCCGAGAATGGCGCGACCGGCTTCTGTCCGGGCGGAAGGAAGCCCTCGCGCGAGCCGTGGAAGAGCGCGACGTTCACCTCCCCGGCACCGATGGCCGCCAGCGGCCCGAGGGACTCCGGCGCCAGCGGCCGTGCCGCGGACTCCACGCCCTGGATCGAGCAGCGCCCCCAGATGCGCACCGCGTCCACGCCCGAGAGCGGCACCGCCGTCCACTCGGGCGAGTCGAAGATGTGAACGTGCGCCGGCCAGGCGAAACCGCGTGCCTGGAGCAACGCCGGATTCCAGTACGGGCTCGTGGTCGAACAGGGATCGTGGTTGCCGGGCGCGATGAAGACCGGAGGGCAGCCGCTCACGCCGAAGGCGTGCACCGCGAAGGCGAGCGTGTCGGCGTCCACGTAGTCGAGGTCGAAGAGGTCGCCCGGCACCAGGATGGCGTGCGCACCGCGCTCGATCGCCTGGCGCACGAACGAGTCGAGCGCGCGGCGCTGGTCGCTGCGCCGGTCGGCGCGCCGGTCCGGCGGCAGCCAGCCAAAGGGCCGGCCGAGGTGAAGATCGGAGATCTGCAGGAATCGAATGACGGCCATGCGCTAGGGCTCCTTCCCGCGGCGCGGCGAGGATGGATCCGGGGGGGCCGCACCGGGTAACACCGAACGTATCAGGAAGGCTGCGCCCGGGCAAAGACTTGGATGCGGAGCCATGCCCGAAGCGGGCGCCGCAGCCGGGCCGCCCGCATCACCCGCGGCGCGGCGGCGGCGCTTTGGAGCAGCCGGGCCGCCCGCATCGCCGGGCCAGCCGGCCCCCTCCGCTGGCGGCACGCGCGGACGGGAGGCTAGGATGTGCCTCGCCACCATGTCCCAGCCCGCCACCACAGTCGCCCCCGTCGCCGAGCTCGAGCGCCGCCTCCACTGGCGGGTGCTCTCGATCGCCGGCTTCATCGCACTCATGGTGATGCTCGCCGTGATCGCGGCGGTCTCGGTGATGGTCCCGCCGCGCCTCGTCGCCGGCCTGCCCGACGACGCGGACGTGACTGCGGCGATCGGGCTCGTGCACTCCCGCCTGCTGATGCGCGCCGGGACCCTGCGTTTCCGCTCGAGCCTCGCCGGCGAGGCGCCCCCGGGTGCCACCTTCGGCCTCGTCGAGACCCGGCTCGCCGAACAGGCGGCCCTGCTGCTCGAGCGGGCCCGCACCCGGCACCGGGGCGACCCTCGCCTCGAGGTGGCACTCGCCCATCTCGACCTCGCGCGCCAGCGCCACGTGCTCGCCGGGCGCCGCTACCGGGCGGTGACCGACCGGGGCGTGGACTCGCCCGAGGCGCGTCTCGGGCTGGGCGTGACACTGGCCATCCAGGCGGACGCCGAGAGCGACCCGATGCGCGCCCGCATGCTGCGGCTCGAGGCGATCGCGCAGTTCGCGGCGGTGGACCCGCGTGACTCGACGATCGAGCCCGCGCTCTACGACCGCGCGCTGCTGCTCGACCAGGTCGGCCGGCGCCCCGAGGCCCTGCGCGTGATGCACGAGTACGCCGCGCGCGATTCCGTCAGTCCCTGGGCGGGGCGGCTGCGGCAGGCGTTGGGGACCGCGGCGGACTGAGGCAGACGTCCGCGCGGCAGGGGCGTTCCTCCGCGCACCGCGGGTTACCGGCGGCAGGGGCGCGACGATGCGGGCGCGGCGGGCATCCGCCCCCGCCAGACCTGCTAGAATCCCCGGCCCATGATCGCGTTCAATGGCGTCAGCAAGCAGTACGGACGGCAGGTCCTGTTCCTCGAGGCCTCGTTCCAGATCGATCCCGGCCAGAAGGTCGGGCTGGTCGGACCGAACGGCTCCGGCAAGACCACGGTGTTCCGCCTCATCCTCGGCGAGGAGTCGCCCGACCTGGGCGAGGTTTCGGTGCCCCGCCGGCTCAGCATCGGCTACTACCGCCAGGACATGGGCGAGATGTCCGGCCGCTCGGTGCTGGACGAGGCCATCGCCGGCAGCGGCGACCTCGGCGAGCTGCACCACGAACTGGAGGCGCTGCAGCACGCCATGGCCGACCCGGCACGCGCCGGCGAGATCCACACCATCCTCGAGCGGTTCGGCCACGTGCAGGAGACCTACGAGCAGGGCGGCGGCTACGACCTCGAATCGCGCGCGCGGGAGATCCTGCACGCGCTCGGGTTCGAGGACCCGCAGGTCGACGGCGACGTCGGTGCGCTGTCGGGGGGCTGGAAGATGCGCGTGGGACTCGCCCGCATCCTGCTCGGCCGGCCCGACCTGCTGCTGCTGGACGAGCCCACCAACCATCTCGACATCGAGTCCATCCTCTGGCTCGAGAAGTTCGTGCGGGACTACCCCGGCACCGTGCTGATGACCTGCCACGACAAGGACTTCATGAACCGCATCGTCGACCGCATCCTCGAGATCGACGGCGGCGAGTTCACGAACTATACCGGCGACTACGACTTCTACGTGCGCGAGCGCGCCATCGCCTCGGCCAATCGCGAGGCCGCGTACTCGCGCCAGCAGGCCATGTTCGCCAAGGAGAGCCGCTTCATCGAGCGCTTCTCGGCGCACGCCGCCAAGGCCGCCCAGGTGCAGAGCCGGGTGAAGAAGCTCGACAAGATCGAGCGGGTCGAGCCGCCGCGCAGCCGCAAGGTGGTCGAGTTCGAGTTCCGCCAGCCGCCGCGCTCGGGCGAGGACGTGCTGCAGATGAAGGGCGTGCGCAAGGCCTACGGCGACCGCGTCGTGTACGACGATCTCGACTTCGTGATCCGGCGCACCGAGCGCTGGTGCGTGATGGGACGCAACGGCGCGGGCAAGACCACGCTGCTCAAGCTGGTGGCGGGCGCGGCCGAGCCCGACTCGGGGACGATCCGGCTGGGCGCCGGGCTCAAGGTGGGCTACTTCGCGCAGCGGGCGCTCGACCTGCTCGATCCCACGCTGTCGGTGTTCGAGCAGCTCCAGCAGGACTTCGCCACCGCGGGCCAGGGCGCCCTGCGCAACCTGCTCGGCGCGTTCCAGTTCCCGGGCAGCGACATCGACAAGCCGATCCGCGTGCTGTCGGGCGGCGAGAAATCGCGTCTGGTGCTGGCGCGGATGCTGTTCGATCCGCCCAACTTCCTGATCCTCGACGAGCCCACCAACCATCTCGACCTCGAGTCCAAGGAGATGCTGGTGGAGGCACTGAAGGACTTCGAGGGCACGATGCTGTTCGTGAGTCACGACCGCACGTTCCTGAGGGGCCTCAGCACCCGCGTGCTCGAGTTGCGGCCGGGTGGCGGAGACGGGGCCCCGGCCAGGCCCCCGTTCGCCTACCTCGGCTCGTACGTCGAGTTCGTCGAGCGCACCGGCTCGGAAGCGGCGGGCGTGCACAACTGACCCGGGGCTGCTCCACGACCCCGGCGCGCGGGCGGGCCGCGGCCGGCGCCCGGAGGGGTGGGGGCGCACGGGATCGCCCCGGTTCGCGCCCGCTCTCGAAGCGACGCTCAGAGCTCGAGATGCTGCAGCACGTCCTCCACCCGGATTCCGTCCTCGAACGCGCACCGCTCCGTCCGGGCGTCGCAGTGCGCGCGGCAGTGCTCCTCGGGGGCATCGAGGTTGACCGCCAGCGGGCCGAGCGCCCCCCAGTGTGCCCCGCAGTAGAGGGGGCGCCTGCAGAAGATGCCCACCGTCCTGATCCCCAGACCGCTGGCGAGATGCAGCGGTCCCGTCGACGACGCCACCAGCGCGTGGCTGGCGGCGATGACGCTGATCAGCCTGCGCAGGGGCCCGACCTCCGCCGTGACGTCATGGATCCGGTCGTCTCCCAGGTCCGCGATCCGTCGACGCAGGCCACTGCTCATCTCCAGGGCGGTCAGAAGGACGTGGACGCGCCGCAGGGTGTCCTTCTCCAGCATCGCGGTGAGGAGCCTGAAGTATCTCTCTTCGCTCCAGTTGGGGGCCGTGTTCCCGCTTCCCGAATGGACCACGATGACGCGGGACGCCTCCGGGATCCCCAGGCGCCGGAGATGGGCCCGCGCCCACTCCCGCTCCTGCGGACTGACGTACACCTCCGGCGTCAGATCGTCCGTGGTGACCCCGACGGCGCGCGCCAGCTTCATGCAGTATTGGGCCTCGTGCTGCGGCGGATCGTAATCACGCGTGACCGTGCGCATGAAGGTGATCACTTCATAGAGCTTGTGACCGACGCCGAGCCGGCGGGGGATGCCCGCGAGGAACAACTGATAGGCGGCGCGTTTCGCCGGCCACACCATCAGCGCGTCGGTGAAGCGGTGCGAGCGGATGGCCTGCACGGTCTTCCAGAACGACCCCTGGTCCAGGTCGTCGGTGATCAGCGCATCCAGGTGGGGGTTGTGATGAAGCACCGGCGCGGTCCGGTCGTTCGTCAGGGCGCCCAGATACGCGTCCGGGAACCTCTTCTTCAGTTCCCGCAGCATGGGGGTGATCATCACCACGTCGCCGACGCGGTCGGTCCGCACGACGAGGAATCGCCTCATGCGTGAGCATTCCGCCGTGAAACGATTCGCCGCAGTCCGGCGAATCCGCACGTCACCGCGCCACACCCCGCGTCGAACCGCGCGCGCGACGGCTGGACGCCCACCACCCCGGCCAGCGCGGGCCTTGAACTCCTACGTCTGCCCGTCAAGACCCTTCATCCTTGATTCCAGGATCTGTCTCACTTCGTGATGCTCCATCACCCTGGTGAACTCGACGATCGAGTGTCCTGCGCGCGATCCCCGGCGGGATTCCCGGCCGCAGTCGCTCCTTGAACGGTCCCTGCCTCCCCGTCCACGACCCGGCGGGCCCCCCCGCAGCACGATGGGCGCAGGTCCCGCCTGCTGCACTGCGGCGATCGTGCTGGAGAACGGCCGGGCCGGCGGCGCAGTGTGTGCGCTACGGCGCGACGGTGAAGCGTGCCCCCTGCGTCGCGCCGTCCGCGCCGGTTTCGGGGCTCAGGACCGCGCTTCCCATCCCGGCCGGCCGAGGCCCCGCGCACCAACGATCTTCAGGCAGTCCACGCACCGGTCCCGGGCTGGAGCCCCGGTGCCCAGGAACTCACTGACGTTCGCGCCACACAGTGCGATCGGCCAGGCCGTCTTCAACACCAGGTGCGCGACTTGATCGTCCAGGTCCGAATGCGAAAGCGCCTCGTCCAGCAGCGTGGCGACGCCGTCCCCCTTGAACTCCATCGTGGTCACCCTCCAGGGCCAGCGGTGTCCTGCGCCCACGGTTCAACGGCTGAGTCCTGCTTCGATTGCGTGCGAACATAGGTCTTGTCCGGGCGACCGTCCACCCGCGCGCGGATCCGCGTCGGCTTCCAGGACGACCGGGTCCGCCCGGTGCCGGAATACCCGTGCGACCCGCGGACGATCGACGGGTGGTGCGGATGGACATCGCCCGCGCCACTCCTCCACTCAGCGTGGCGCGCCGCTCTTCCGGCGCGCAGCCTGCCGGCGCTCGATCTGCTTCAGGACGGCGGGCCACTCGGGGTTGCCAGGGTCGCGCCGACGCAACGCCAGGGCCGCGCGCTGCGCCTCGTCCAGATCGCCGAGGCGCAGCGAGACGATGCCGTAGCCCTGCCAGGCGGCGGCGACCGACGAGTCCCGCGCGATCGCGCGCAGGTAGACCCGCTGTGCGGCGCGCAGGTCGCCGCGCATGGTCTCGGCCACGGCCCACTTCGTGAGCGCCCGAGCACCCGGCTGCGTCTCGGCGGCGCGCGCGAAGGCCGTGGCCGCATCGCCCCAGCGCCCGCGGTCGAAGTTGCGCACCCCCACATAGTCCCAGGTCGTGCCGCGCTCCCCGGGACTGCGCGCGGGCGGCTCGGTCATCAGGGCAACGACGCGCGCGAGCCCGCGATCCACGTCGGCCTGGTGCGCGAGCCACTGCACGCTGGGCGCCGCCACCGCGAGCACCACGGCGACGCCGACCCAGGCGAACGACGGCGCGCGCCGCAGCGTCTCGCCCGCGAACCACGCCGCGAGCAGGGCGATCGTGATGCCCGCCTCCGAGAGGGTGTCGTAGTCGCGGAACACGCCCTGCGCCGGATGGACGAAGAACAGCAACCCGAGGAAGGGGACGGCGAGCGTGATGAGCAGCGCGGCCTCGCGCCCGCGAGGGAGCCTGCGGCCCCAGGCCAGCGCCACCAGCAGCAGGATGGGCGCCAGGGGCGCGAGCAGCACCACCGCGTTGGGCAGGTCCACGGCCCGTGTGCCGGCGAACATCGAGGCGAGCAGGCCGCCCTGCGCCTTCACCGCGGGCGAGGCGAGGTGCGCGCCGAGATCGATCGGCGCGAACGTCCCCACGATGCGGCCGAACGTGAGCGCGAACGCCAGCACCGGCAGCCCCACCGCCGCCCAGGTCGCCGGATCCCGCAACGCGGCGGGCCGCGCGACCAGCGCGAGCGCGAACGCCAGGAGCGCCACCGGAACGAAGCCCACGACCGAGCGGTCGAGGAACGCGCCCAGCGCGAGCGTCACGCCGAGCCCGAGCAACCCGCGACGGGAACCCGTCGCGCTCGGGTCGCACGCCGCGCGCAGAGCGAACGTGGCCACCGCGACGGCCACCAGCACCATCTCCCCATCGACTCTGCCGTAGCCGGTGTAGAGACCGAGGTAGCCGCCGAAGAAGACGGCCGCCGCGACCATCAGCGCGCCCGTGCCGCGCAGGGCCAGCGCGCGCGCGAACGCGAGCGCGAGCAGGGCGAGCAACCCGGCCTCGAGCGCACCAAGGGCCCGCGGCGCCCAGTTCGCGCCGATCTGGCCCGAACCCATGAGCAGGGCCGGCAGGTCCGCGTGGAGGAACACGTCGAGGGGCATCGCCTGCGGGAAGAACAGCGCCACCGAAGCGGCCGCGTCGATGGCGCCCTGGCGCAGCTGGTAGTCACCCACGAAGCGCACCCGGTCCGGCAGGGCGAGCACGAGGAGTACCGCGCAGGCGACCGCCACCAGTGACGCGACCCACGAGCCGCGCATGATGGCCTCGCCGCCACGGCGGAACACCGGCTCCGCGCGCCGGGCGAGCGGTGGCACGAGTGCGAGCGCGGCGAGCGTCCATGGCACCCACGCCCACCACGGCGCGAGGAAGCGCTGCAGGTTGAGGCTCCAGCCGACCATGTTCGGCACGAAGGTGAGCGCGCCGCGGGCCAGCACGATCAGCGCCAGGGTCACCCAGAGGGCGAGCGCCGCGCGAGCGGGTGCCTGGTCGGGCGCGTGCTCCATCACGCCGCGCGTGCGCGCGGTGGACTGCCGGGCGCCACGCGCGCCGGAACCTCGCGGGGCCGGGCGCGCGTCTGGACGCCGCGGCGCACTGCGCTCCTCCGGGCGTCCCGGCGCGTCGCGTTCGTCCCAACGCCCCGGCGCACTGCGCTCGTCCGGGCGCCCCGGCGCGTCGCGTTCGTCCCAACGCCCCGGCGCCCCGCGCTCGTCCGGGCGTCCCGCCACCCCGCGTTCGTCCGGGCGCCCTGGCGCTCCGCGCTCGCCCGCCGGGCGATTCCTCCTACGGCGACTCATCTTCATCCGTCCAGTAGAGCATCGCGCCGGGTTCGGGCATGCGCGTGGCGTCGCGCCACGCCTCCCCCACGGTCCGGCCGATGAGCCGCTGCAGCAGGCCCGGGCCCGGCCGGCGATATTCGAGCCAGCGGATCTTCGCGCCCGCCGGGACACCCGCGCGGCGGCGCGCCTCGGCCACGGCGTCCTCGAGCCCGCCAAGCCGGTCCACCAGCCGCCGCTCGAGCGCGTCTCCACCCATCCAGACGCGGCCCTGCGCCACGGCGTGGACCTCGTCCCAGGTCATGCCCCGCCCGGCCGCGACCCGCTCGACGAAACCGTGGTAGAAGCGCAGCGTGGCCGAGTCGGCGACGGCCTGGTCGGCGCTCGTCCAGTCGCGGGCGGGAGACCAGCCGCGCATCCACGCGCCGCGCTCGAAGTCGTCCTGCCGCACGCCGTGCTTCGCGTAGAACTGCTCGAACGAGGGCTTGATGGTCACCACGCCGATCGAGCCGGTGCGGGTGAACCGATCGGCGTAGATGCGGTCCGCCCCGATCGAGATGTAGTAGCCACCGCTCCCGGCCACGCTCCCCATCGAGACGATGAGCGGCTTCTTCGTCTCGCGCTTCAACCGCAGCGTGGCGTGGTGGATCAGGTCCGAGGCCAGTGCCGAGCCGCCCGGGCTCTCGACGCGCAGCACCACGGCCCTGACCCCGGGACGCGTGAACGCGCGTTCGAGCTGGGCGATCACGGTCTCCGAGCCCATCGAGGGCCCCATCAGCAGGTCCCCGCCGCTCCTGCCGGTCTCGATGCCGCCGCTCGCGTAGACCACGGCCACGGGCGCGGGCACGGCCCACTCGCGCTGCGCCTCGGGCCGGCGCGCGAGCTCCACGCGGCGCGGCCGCTTCCCCAGCCCGCACAGGCGGCCCAGCACCGCGAGCGCGTCCTCGCGATAGCCGACCGAATCGATCAGGCCCGCCCGCCGCAGGTCCTCGGCGCGCCAGGGCCGGCCGTCGAGCAGCGTGAGCAGCCGCGCGCGATCCATCCCGCGGTCGCTGACCAGGGCCGAGACCAGCAGCTCCTGGCTCACGTCGAGCCCGCGTTCGATGGCCTCGCGATCGGCGTCGCTGGTGGAGTCCACGCTCAGGTTGCGGTACGCCGACTTGTACCTGCCGTAGGACGAGCGGTCCACGCGGATGCCCCAGCCGGCGAGCAGGCTGCGGTAGTAACGCCGCTCGCCGCGCAGGCCGAGGGCGGACGGGTCGGCCTCGGGCGCCATCACGATGCGGTCACAGGCTCCGGCCAGGTAGAGATCGGCGCGCCCGCCGCCGTACTCCATGAACGCGACCACCGGCTTGCCCGCCGCGCGCAGGCGCGCCAGGCGCGGCCGCAGCTCCTCGATCTGCGCCATGTTGCCGACGCCGCGCAGGTCGAGGAACACGCCGCGCGTGAGCGGGTCCTCGAGCGCGCGCTGCAACTGGTCGTGCAGCGGCCGCACCGGCGTGACGTCGCTGCCGCCCAGGAGCGAGAAGCCCGAGAGCGCGTCGTCGCCCAGTGCGCCGGCGGCGCGCACCACGGCCACGCGCCGCTCCGCGCGGCCGGCCAGCACGGTGCGCTCCTCGCCCGCGTGGAGCGAGACGGCGTAGCTGTCGTAGCGATGGTGGCCGTCCGTCGAGGCGCTCTGCACCGCGCCGCCGCCGTTCACGCCACGCAGCATCACGCCCAGGTTCAGGCCGCGCCGGTCCTCGACCGTGGCGCGCAGCAGCACGCCGGGCAGCGCCTCCAGCTCGCCGCCGAAGCGCACCCGTGCCTGGTCCCGCCGGCCGGCCTCCGCCAGGAGGACGTCCGAAGTGAGCGTGAGCCGCGTGCCCCAACCGTTCGCCCGTGCGGCACTCAGCGCGAACGGACGCAGTCCGAGCGCGAGCGTGTACTCGCGGGTCTGCGTCTTCCCCGCGAGGGCCGTCTGGAACGGGTGGTCCACCACGCCCCCGAGGGCGAGCCAGGGAGCGGGACGCGACAGCACGCCGAGGCGCTGGTCGGCGGCCACCTCGCGGGTGCGCGCGTCCACCTGCCAGTCGCACGTGAGCCCCCAGCGCAACGCCGTCCCGCCCGCCGCCTGCGTGAAGCCGTACCGCTGCGAGACGCCTTTCACCTGCTCGCCCTGCAGCGCGAAGCCCCCGAGCCCGACCACCCAGCGGTGGATCCGGCCACCCTCCTCGAAGGAGGTCCCGGAGCCGAACACCTCGAGCGGATAGCGCAGGCCGAGGCCAGCCGGGTTGTAGAACACCGCGCGCGCGCCCTCGGCGTAGGCCGCGCTCTCGTTGCCGGTGAGCTGGAGCGGTTGCGCGGGCGTCTCCGACCCGGCGGCGGACGCGGCCCCGCAGGCGGCCAGCACCAGGGCCGCGACCCAGGCGCGCGACCGGGCCGTCCATCCGGGAGCGCGCCGTCGGAGCGTCACTGCGACGACTCGACGCCGATTCGCGGGCAGTGAGGGAGCAGCGGACAGATCGAGCACCGCGGCTTGCGCGCGACGCACACGCGTCGCCCGTGGAAGACGATCCAGAGCGAGAACGCGGACCACTTCGCGGACGGCACCTGCGGCTGCAGCGCGAACTCGATCCTGACCGGGTCCTGCTCCTGCGTCAGTCCCAGGCGCTGGGCGAGGC
>JANXPZ010000155.1 GCA_025357055.1 Candidatus Eiseniibacteriota bacterium
CTCGGCGGGACCGGTGAGTCTCACGTCGTGACCGCCCTCGACCGGCTCGAACGATACCACCAGCACCTCGCCTCCCGCGGTCAGGACCTCGACCGGGGAGAGCGCGCCCCCGCCCGCGACCCACAGGGCCGAGGCGATCGCCCCGCTGCCGCAGGCCAGCGTCTCCGCCTCGACTCCCCGCTCGTAGGTGCGCATCGCCACGCGCGCGGGGCCCGCCACGCCGGCGGCGGAGACCCGGGCGACGAAATCCACGTTGGCGCCGGCCGGCGCGAAGCGCGCGTGGGCCCGCAGCGCAGCGCCCCACTCGGCGACCGGGACCGCACCGACCTGGGCGACCTCGATGACGAAGTGCGGGACGCCGACGCGGAACTCGCGGCCCTCGAACCTCCGGCCTGCCCCCTCGATCGCCTCGAGGGCACCGGGGGCCGCCACCCGGCCGAAGTGCAGCTCGATCGCGCCCCCCGGCGCCCGCCGGGCCTCCTGCACGCCCGCGTCGCTGCGAAAGCGCACGACCCCGGCCCGGCCCAGCCCGCGCTCGAGCGCGAAGCGCGCCAGGCAGCGCGCGCCGTTGCCGCAGAACCCGGCCCGGCCGCCGTCCGCGTTGTGGTAGCGCATGGCGAAGTCCAGTTCCGGGTCGCGCTCGAGCAGGAGCACGCCGTCCGCGCCCACGCCACGGCGCCGGTCGCAGAGCCGTCGCAGGAGCGTGTCCGCCGGCTCGGGCAGGAACGGCTCGCGATGGTCCACGACCACGAAGTCGTTGCCCGCGCCGTGCATCTTCACGAACGGGATCCCGATCACGGGCCCGCGCTCCCCCACCGCTTGAGCACCAGGCGCACGTCGTTGAACTCCTGCGCGGGCTCCAGCCGGAAATGCATGACCTCGCTCGCGGGCTCGGCATCCATCCGCCAGGCCCGGTTGCCGTCCGCGTCACGCCAGGCCTGCACCTTCCACTTCCCGGGCTCCAGCTTGAGGTCGAACGTCCCCCTCGCATCCGGCTCCGCGAGCACCCGGCGGGTGCTGTCCTGCTCGGAGATGGCGATCACGCGGAACACGCCGAGCGAGTCCCCGGTGGGGTCCGTCACGAGGCCGCGCACGTGCCCCGGGGCACGTGGATCCACGACCCGCAGCATCAGCTCCTTCACGGCCGGGCGCGCGACCGTCAGTTGGATGGTCGTGTCCGCCGGCGCGAGCACGTCCTTGTCGGGCTCGAAGGAGCGGTTGCGATTGAGATCGGCGAACGCCCACAACCGGTAACTCCCCGGTACCGGCAGGCCGGGGATGCGGAAGCGCCCCTGATCGTCGGCCAGGCCCAGGGCGTCGAAGTCGCGCGCCGTCGAATCGGGCGCCCGACCGTCGCGATAACACCAGACGTACGTGCCCGCGACGGAGAAGCCACGCGCCTCGATCACGCCCTCCAGCACTCCGGGCGGGAAGCTGTCCGCCGTGCTGAAGACCACCGTGAAGCCCGAGGTCATCGAATTCCCGTGACGGTCGCGCGCCGACGGCCCCACGAAGAGCGTGTAGGTCTGGTTCGCGCGCATCGGTTCCTCCAGCACCAGGGTCAGCTCGCGGCCGCTCCAGCGGCGCTGGCGGATGTCCACCCGCGGAGCGAGCGAGACGGCCTCGGACGTGGAGCGCGGCTCCATGCCCTCGCTGAACGTCACGGAGAGCCGCGCGTCCAGCGGCACGCGCGCTTTCCCGGAATCCGGCGCGCAGGACTCCACCCGCGGCGGCACGAGGTCCGGCGGCCCGCCCGAAGGCGGTCCCTTGCGCGCGCAGCCCGCCAGGGCGGGCAGCAGCAGGACGGCGAGCGCGACCCGGCGAGCGCGACTCATCGCGCCCTCGGATGCGCCTGCTCGTAGGCCTGCAGGAGCCGACTCTTCGAGACGTGCGTGTAGACCTGGGTGGTGGCCAGCGAACGGTGGCCCAGCATCTCCTGGATGGCCCGCAGGTCGGCACCCTGGTCCAGCATGTGACTGGCGAACGAATGCCTGAGCGCGTGCGGCGTCACGCCGAGCCCGCGCGCCACGTCCACCAGCCGGCGCCGCACCACGCGCTGCACCGTGCGGCCCGAGAGCCGCGCGCCCGACGGACCGGTGAAGACCGGCTCGTCTCCCCGCACGCTCCGCGGGTGGGAGGCCAGGTAGCCCTCGAGCGCGCGCAGCGCCCCGTCCCCCACCGGCACGATGCGCTCGCGCCGGCCCTTGCCCCGCACGCGCACCAGCCCCGCGCCACGATCCACGTCGCCGCGGTTGAGGCCCACGAGTTCCGAGAGCCTCAGCCCCGAGGAATACGCCAGCTCCAGCAGGGCGCGGTCGCGCGCCGCCGACCGGTCGTCCGCCGCGGCCAGCCGGTCGAGCGCCTGCTTCAGATCGTTCGCCGGGAGCGTGCGCGGCAGCCGCTTCGGCAGGCGCGGGAACGGGATCGCCCGCGCCGGATCCCGCGCGATCACGCCCCGCTTCACGCAGAAGCGCGAGAAGCTGCGCCAGGCGGCCAGCGCGCGCGCCGCGCTCGCCGCCGAGAGGCGCGCCCCATGGAGCCCGTGCAGGGCGCGCTCAAGCAGCTCGCGTGTCCACAGGGCGGGCGGCACCGGGCGGCCTGCGGCCCGCTCGGACACGCGGGGCCAGAGCTTGAGCTCATCCGGGTGGCCTGCGCTCGCGGCCAGGTCCAGTACGCGGACGATGTCGCGCCGGTACGCCGCCAGCGTGTGGCGGGAGGCGCGGCGCTGGGCGCCCAACTCGCTCAGGAACGCTTCGAGCGCGTCACGCACCGACGGGGTCCGGCTCGCTCGCGTAGAGGCAGCCGGGTTTCACGCAGCGCAACGTGCGCCCCTTGCGCGAGAGCTTCTCCGTCAGGAAGGGGGCGCCGCATTTCGGGCAGGGCGTGACGACCGGTTTGTCCCAGAACGCGAATCGGCACTTCGGGAAGCGGTTGCAACTGTAGAACACCTTTCCGCGCTTGCTGCGCCGCTCGGCGATCTCGCCCTCGCCGCACTCGGGGCAGGGAATGCCGAGCGTGGGCTTGCGCGTGTAGTCGCACCCGGGCCGCAGCGCGCACGAGATGTAGCGGCCGAATGGCCCGCCGCGCTCCACCAGTCCGGCGCCGCACTTCGGGCACACGCCATCCACCGGCACCGGCGGCTCGGGCGGCTCGAGCGGCTCCGTGTACTTGCACTTCGGATAGCCCGAGCAGGCGCGGTAGGCGCCGCGTCGGTTGAAGCGCATCCGCAGCGGATTGCCGCACTCCGGGCACACCTTCTCGGTGAGTTCGCCGCCGGTGGACGGCGCCTTGCCCGAGCGCTCGAGATCGAGCACCAGCGGATCCCAGACGTCGCGCACCACCTTGTGCCACTCCTGCTTGCCCTCCTCGACCTCGTCGAGTTCCTTCTCCATCTTCGAGGTGAAAGCCACGCTGAAGATGTCGGGGAAGCTCCCGACCAGGGCACGGTTCACCGCCAGCCCCAGGTCGCTGGGCACGAGCCGGCCCTTCTCACGCGCCACGTACTCGCGGGAGGTGATGGTGCCGACGATGGTGGCGTAGGTGCTGGGGCGTCCGATGTCCTGCTCCTCGAGCGCCTTCACCAGCGAGGCCTCGCTGTAGCGCGGCGGCGGCTGGGTGAAGTGCTGTTCGGGCCGCACCGGCACGGCATCCGCGCGGATGGCCTCGCGCGCGACGGCGAGGTCGAGCCCGGCCGTGAGCTCGGGCAGACTCGCGCCGTTCTCCTCGTCCTCCTCGTCGAGCCCGTAGAGCTTCTGGAAGCCCGCGAACTTGAGCACCCGTCCCGTGGCGCGCAGACCCAGACGCCCCGAGACGACCTCGACCGTCGTGGCCAGGTACTCGGCCGACGAGGCCTGCGAAGCCACCGCCCGCTTCCAGATCAGGTCGTAGAGCTTGAACTGCTCCTCGCTCAACTCGCCGCGCAGGGACTCCGGGGTGCGCTCGACCGCGGTCGGGCGGATCGCCTCGTGCGCGTCCTGCGCGCCCTTCTTGCCGCGGAACTGGCGCGGGCTCCCGGGCACGTAATCCGGCCCCAGGACACGCTTCAGCCAGTCACGCATCTCCCCGATGGCCTCGCCCGCGAGACGCGGCGAGTCGGTGCGCATGTAGGTGATGAGGCCCACGCCGGCCACGCCCTCGTAGAGCTGCTGCGCGACCTTCATGGTGCGCTGGGCGGTGAAGCCGAGCCGGTTGAAGGCGGCCTGCTGCAGCGAGCTGGTGATGAACGGGGCTCGCGGGTGCACCTGCCGCGGCTGCGTCTCGACCGTCGCCACCCGCGCCGGCGCGCCGGCCAGCTCCGTGGCGAGCGCCTGCATCCGCTCGCCCGCATCGGTCCCGCGCAGCTGCTGCTGCTCGAGCTCCTCCTCCCCCACTCGCACCAGGCGCGCGGTGAAGCGGGCGGGAACACTGCCCGCGGCGGGCTCCACCGTCTGGAAGTCGGCCTCGAGCGTCCAGTACTCCTCCGGCCGGAAGGCGCGGATCTCCTCCTCGCGCTCGCAGACCAGCCGCAGCGCCACGCTCTGGACCCGCCCGGCGCTCAGGCCGAAGTAGAAGCGCTTCCACAGGAACGGGCTCACCTTGTAACCCACCAGGCGGTCGAGCACGCGCCGCGCCTGCTGCGCGTTCACCAGGTTCAAGTCGATCCCGCGCGACTCGTTCAGGGCCTGCTTCACGGCGCGCTCGGTGATCTCGTTGAACGTGAGCCGCTCGACCGGGGCCTTCACGGACTTGAGCGCGGTGGCGAGGTGCCAGGCGATGGCCTCGCCCTCGCGGTCCGGGTCGGGCGCGAGGTAGATGTGCCCTGCGATCCGCGCCGCGGCGCGGATCTTCGCGAGCACCTTCACCTTCGACGGCAACGGCACGTAGGTGGGCTCGAAGTCGTTCTCGACGTCCACGCCGAGGTCGCGCTTGGGCAGGTCCATGATGTGGCCGTTCGAGGCCAGCACCGTGAACCCCCGGCCCAGGAACTTGGTGAGCGTGCGGCTCTTGGTCGGCGACTCGACGATGACCAGCGCCTTGCCGGCGCCCCGCGCCGTCCCGCCGTCCGGCGCTTCGGCCGCAGCCGCCTTCGGGGCCGCTCCGCTGGCCGCCTTGGCCCGCGACTTCCTGGCGGCCGGCGCGGCAGCGCGCTTCTTCGTCACGGCGCGGGCGGTCGCGCCCGCGGCACGCGTCCGCTTCGCGGGCGCCGGCACGCCGTCGACGGTGCCGTCGGCGCCGTCGGCCACCGGGGCCGTCTTCTTCCGATTCTTAGTGCGCGACGTCGAGGTCGCCATAAGGGATCTCACCGGAGGCCTCGGGGTCCAGTTCCAGCACGACGCTCGCGGCCGCCTCGCGGGCCATCGCCAGGCTCACCGGGTGCATGCCGCTGCCCGCGAGCAGGTCCACCACGCGCTCGAACTGCCCCGCGTCCAGCGTGCCACTGCGCCGCAGGCCGAGCAGGTAACCCCACGCATCCGGGCCGAGCGACTCGCGCTCCTCGGCGCTCAGCACCCGCTGGACCTGTGCCATCGGCGCGGGGCCGTCCGCCGAGAGCAGGTCCGGCGCCGCCGGCACACCGTTCCACGAGACGTACTCGAGCGAGCGCAGCACCCAGGCCGTGGCGAGCAGGTCGTCGGCCGTGAGGTCGGGATTCTGCAGCGCCGTCACCAGCGCGTCGAGCGCCAGCGCGTCACCCTCGACGTAGCGCTCCAGTTGCCCGGCCATCAGGGCCAGCAGTTGACGCACTCGAAGCGTCGGGCGCTCGTCGTTCACGCCCGCGGCTCCAGCCCCTGGTCGCTGAGCATGTGGCACTTCTTGTACTTCCTGCCGCTCCCGCACGGGCAGGGATCATTGCGCCCCACGACCGGCGCGGTGTGCACCCGCGGGGCCGGCGCGATCCCTCCCGCCGCGGGCCTGCCTGCGGCGCGCCCGCCCGGCTCGGGGTCGCCCGCAGCCCCACCGGCCGCACCGAAGGTCTGCGCCTCGGCGTGCTGGGTCTGCATCACCCGCGGCGCGCGCGGCTGTGGCACCACCTGGCCGGCCTCGGGGGAGAGCTGGACGCGGAACAACCGCTGCACGAAGTCCTCGCGCACGTCGTGCACCAGCACCTCGAACAGGGTGTACGCCTCCCGCTTGTATTCGATGAGCGGATCGCGCTGGCCGTACGCCCGCAGGCCGATGCCGCCCTTGAGGTGGTCGAGTTCGTAGAGGTGGTTGCGCCAGTGCTCGTCCACCGTGTAGAGGTAGAGGTGGCGCTCGAGCTCACGCATCATCACGGGGCCGAACTCGGTCTCGCGGGTGCGGTAGGCCCGTTCCCCGACCGCCGCGGCCTGCTCGGCCAGCAGGTCGGCCCGGTCGGTCTCGAGCTCCGCCGGTTGCACCGGCGTCATGAGCAGGAAGGAGAGGTCGTCGACCAGGGCCCGCACGTTCCACTCCGCGCGGTGGGCCTGGCCGCCGCCGGTGGTCTTCCCGGCCCGTTCGCGCACCGCCTCCTCGACCGACTCGAGCACCGCCGCGCTCATGTCCTGCGAGATGAGCGCCTGGTTGCGCAGCTCGTAGATCACGGTGCGCTGTTCGTTCATCACGTTGTCGTATTCGAGCAGGTGCTTGCGGATGTCGAAGTTGTGGGCCTCGACCCGCTTCTGCGCCCGCGAGATGGCCCGGGT
>JANXPZ010000200.1 GCA_025357055.1 Candidatus Eiseniibacteriota bacterium
CAGATGGACCAGGTGACGCAGTCGAACGCCTCGCAGACCGAGGAGCTCAACGCGACGGCGGAGGGCCTGGCCGGCCAGGCGGTGCAGCTGCAAGCGCTGGTGGGACGCTTCAAGCTGAGCGGACAGATGGCGAAGGCTCCGGTCGTGCGGGCGGCGGTGAAAGCCTCCGCGGCGAAGCCGGCGAAGCGCCACCTGGGCGGGCCGGCCATGAACGCGGCCACCGGCGCCACGGCGGTCCTGCACCCGTCCAACGGGCCGGTCGTGAAGGCGGCCGGGAGCGCTGCGCCGTCGCAGGGAAGCGACGAGTGGGAGAAGGGCTTCGAGGAGTACTGAGATCAGCGGGGCGCGCAGCTTCCCGGGCCGCGCGCCCCTGCACTGTCCCATACGAACCCCCGGCGCACATCGGACGCGGGGGCGTCGACCGCGAGGCTGACCTGAACGGAGGAAGTGGACATGGAGAAGCACGAGCAGAACGTCTCCGGGATCACCGCGGACGGGAACCAGTTCCTCACCTTCATCCTTGGTGCCGAGGAATACGGCATCGAGATCCTGAAGGTGCAGGAGATCAAGGGCTACACGGCCTTCACGCCGATCCCCAACGCGCCTTCCTACATCAAGGGCGTGATCAACCTGCGCGGGACGGTGGTGCCGGTGGTGGACCTGCGCGTCAAGTTCGCGATGAGCGAGGCCGAGTACAACCAGTTCACGGTGGTGATCGTGGTGACGGTCGGCACGCGGGTCTTCGGACTGGTGGTGGACGCGGTCTCCGACGTGATGAACATCCCGCGCGAATCGATCGAGGCCACGCCCCACCTGGGCCGGGACGTGGACACCTCGTTCATGACCGGGATGGCGAAGTCGAACGACAAGCTGATTGCCCTGCTCGATATCGACAAGCTCATCGGCGAGGACGTCCTCGGCGCGATGGCGACGGCCAACTGACGATTGCCGGGATTGACCCAAGGAGGGAACGATGAACTGGTTCCGCAACATGAAGATGACCGGCAAGCTGGCGCTCGGTTTCGGTCTGCTGGTCGTGCTGACGGTGCTGCTGGGGCTGCAGTCGCTGCAGGTGGTCAAGCAGATGAACAAGATCGCAACGGCGAACCTGAGGCATGCCAAGGGCATGGCGAGCATCGGGGGCGCCGAGATCGAGATGTACACGATCTCGCGGCTCTCCCGGGACGCCATCCTGAATCCCACGGCTGCCGAGGTGGACAAGCGCATCGCCCTGGTCAAGGAGGCGGACGCCACCTTCAAGAAGGACTTCGAGGAGTACCAGGCGACCCTGACGGACCCGGCCGACCAGGCCGATGCCGCGAAGCTGAACGAGCACGTCAAGATGATGCGCGGCGAACAGGACAAGTACATCGCCATGGCGCGCGAGGGCCGGGCGCTGGAGGCGCTTGCCTATCTCGGCACGCTGGGCGGTGTGTGGAAGACGGCGGCGGACGGCATCAGTGACCTGCGCAGCCGCAAGCTGGGACGCATCAATGAAGGCGCGGAGACGGCGGCGAAGGCGGACCGGAGCGCCACCGCGACGATCATCATCATGCTGTCGGTCTCGATCCTGATCGCGTTCGGCGTGGGCCTGTTCATCACCCGGCTCATCACCGGCGCGCTGCTTCACGTGGTCGAGCGTGCGACCACCGCTGCGACCGGGGACCTGACCGTGCGGGTGAACGTGACGTCGAAGGACGAGCTCGGCCAGATGGGCGAGCAGCTCAACGTCATGATGAAGACCTTCGACGAGAACATGCAGCAGGTGGCGCAGACCAGCCAGGCGGTGGCCTCGGCCGCGCAGCAGCTGGGCGCGGGCGCCGGGCAGATCTCGTCGGGGGCGCAGGAGCAGGCCTCGAGTCTCGAAGAGACGGCGGCGAGCCTGGAGGAGATCACCTCGACGGTGAAGCAGAACGCGGACAACGCCCAGCAGGCGAACCAGCTGGCCAACGGCTCGCGCGAGGTGGCGGAGAAGGGTGGCCGGGTGGTGAGCACGGCGGTGGAGGCGATGTCGGCGATCAACCAGTCGTCGAAGCAGATCGCGGACATCATCGGGACGATCGACGAGATCGCGTTCCAGACCAACCTGCTGGCGCTGAACGCGGCGGTGGAAGCGGCGCGGGCGGGCGAGCAGGGGCGGGGGTTCGCGGTGGTGGCGACCGAGGTGCGGAACCTGGCGCAGCGTTCGGCGACCTCGGCGAAGGAGATCAAGAGCCTGATCCAGGACTCGGTGCGGAAGGTCGAGGGCGGCACGGAGCTGGTGAACCAGTCGGGCCAGACGCTGGGCGAGATCGTCACTTCGGTGAAGCGGGTGACGGACATCGTGGCGGAGATCGCGGCGGCGAGCCGGGAGCAGTCGACCGGGATCGACCAGGTGAACAAGGCGATAACGCAGATGGACCAGGTGACGCAGTCGAACGCCTCGCAGACCGAGGAGCTCAACGCGACGGCGGAGGGCCTGGCCGGCCAGGCGGTGCAGCTGCAAGCGCTGGTGGGACGCTTCAAGCTGAGCAAGTAGGTGGAGGGGCGCGCGGCTTTCGGGCCGCGCGCCCTGGTCCGGCACCCCGCCCGTCGCGTTCGCAGCGGGCGGGGTGCACAGCGCCAAACACGCACGGAGCGCGTCACCCGTGAACGGGGGCCAGCGCAGGGAGAGCACGATCATGCGAAGGCTGAATGGCATCTGGATCGCTGCGATGGCGGTCATGCTCGGATTCACGCCCGCGAGCGCGGGCGAGGTCGTGCCCTGGCTGGTTCCGTCGAAGCCGGCCGCGAAACCCACCCCGAAGCATGCGGTATCCCACACGGCAAGGACTGGTAGCGCTGCTCGCGCCCACGTCGCGGCCACCGTGCCGGCCACGCCCGGCCCCGGGGCCGTGTGGGCCAACCTGGTCGCCGGGAATGCCCGCTTCGTGGCGGGCAAGCCCCAGCCGCGGCCACTGTTGAGTCAGCGGCAGACGCTGGTTGCGGGCCAGCACCCGCGGACGATCGTGCTCACCTGCTCGGACAGCCGCGTGCCGCCCGAGCAGGTCTTCGACCAGTCGCTTGGTGACGTGTTCGTGGTCCGCACCGCGGGCCAGGTGGTGGACGCGGTCGCGACGGGATCCATCGAGTACGCGGTCGAGCGTCTGCACGTGGGCCTGATCGTGGTGCTGGGCCACGAGCAGTGCGGGACCGTGACGGCGGCGCTCTCGGGCGAGCCGATGCCCACGCCCTCCCTCAGCGCCCTCATGGGGCACATCCGGCCCGGGATCGAGAAGGCCTGTGCGAACGCCGTTGGGGAGGAGCGTCTCCGCTGCGCCATCGAGGCGAACGTGAACGAGAGCGCGGCGCAGCTCGTGGCCGCGAGTCCGGTGCTGCGCGAGCGGCTCGAACAGGGGAATCTGCTGATCGTCAGGGCGCTGTATCCGCTGGGAAGCGGCAGGGTGATGGAGTTGGATCGCGAGGGCGTGGCCAGGACTGCACTGACCGCGCACCGGGTCCCGGCGCCCGCCGCGCCGGAGGCTCCTGTGCCCGTGGCGGCGGCGGTGCCGGCCACCACGGCTCCTGCCGCGACGGCCGCCCCCGCGGTGTCGATCGTGCCTGCTCCGGCGCCTGCCGTGCAGGCGAATCCGGCTTCGCCGATCGTGGTCCTGGACGCCGCGCCGCCGAGGAGCCTGCCGGCGTTGGCCCCGACCGCGCCGGCCATCGCGGCTTCGGCGTCTCCCGTCGCCTGGGAGGGGCAGCTGCGCTATCGCTATGAATTCCGCTCGACGCTGGACTACCGGCTGCCGGGCGCGTTCAAGCGCCCCGCCCCGCAGAGCCTCGGGGAGGCCGGCGACGCCTCGATCATGCGCACGCGTTTCGGCGCGAACCTGCGGCTCGCCCAGAACGTGAAGGGCTTCTTCAGCATGCAGGACGCCCGCACGATGGGCGCCGAAGGCTCGCCACGCGGGACGCTTGCCAACGTCGACCTCTTCCTGGCGTATGTGGATCTCGACAGCGTGAATGCCTGGCCGGTGTCGGTGCGCACCGGGCGGCAAGTGCTGGCGTACGGCGACGGGCGGCTGGTGTCGGGTGCGGACTGGGGAAACTCCGGGTGGGGGTACGACGGCGTGCGCGTGCGATACGCGCCCAAGGCATGGCAGATCGACGCGTTCAGCACCTGGATCAGCGAGGGGCGGGTCGAGGGCCAGGATCGTCTCTTCGCTGGACTCGACGCGCTGTGGCATGGACCCCGGGGCGTGGACCTCGAGGCCTACCACTTCAGGCGCAGCTTCGGTGACACGGGCTGGGTGGCGGAGGGCGGACGGAGAGGCATGCTCTACGACGGCACCACCGGCGGCCGCGTGCGCGTGCTTCGCGGCCGGCTCGACACCAAGCTCGAGAGTGCCGTGCAGATCGGACACCGGGCGGGCGACGACGTGCGTGCCTGGTTCGGCGCTGCGCGCGCGACGCTCGAGCTGCCGGGCGCCTGGAAGCCCCGCGCGCTGGGCGAGTTCGCCATTGGATCCGGCGACCGCGACCCCGCGGACGGGAAGTACCAGCGCTTCGATCCGATGTACTGGGGATTCCACAACTATCAGGGTTCGCTCGATGTCGTGTCCATCAGCAACGTGAAGGACTGGAGCGGGGGTCTCGCGCTGCAGCCACGCAAGGGCTGGAGCGTGACGTCCGAGTACCACACCTTCTCGCTGGTCGAGGCGCGCGACGCATGGAGCGATGCCGCGGGAACGACGCTGCGCCGCGACGCCTCGGGCGCGGCCGGGGCGGATCTCGGCCGGGAGCTCGACCTGGTGGTGAAGTGGGACGCCCGGTCGCGCGTGACGGTGCTGGGTGGATACTCGCGCTTCTGGCGGGGCCTGTACGTCGAGCGCACCGGTGGCGGCAATGACATCGACTGGGGCTTCCTGCAAATGGCCGTGGCGTTCTGAGAGCAGCGCCGGCAGCGGTGAAGCCGGGACCGGCGGAAGACACCCGGTCCGGCGGAGCAGGCGGCGGGGGCACCGGCCCCCGCCGCGTGTCACTCGGGAAGCTCGCGCGGAATCGTCACTGGCCCGACGAGCCAGGGCCCGAACGCAGTTCTGGAGATGGCGGATGAACGCTCACGACAGCCGCGCAGGGTCTTCGACCGACATTCCGACCACCACCGCAGCCGCCGGCTATGCGATCAGCGATTCGGAGTTCCACGCCTTCCGGCGGCTGATCCTCGAGCAGGTGGGCATCACCCTCAACGATTCGAAGAAACAGCTGGTGAGCTCACGGCTCGCGCGGCGGCTGCGCGCACTCGGGCTGCGTACCTACCGGGAGTACTTCGAGCAGGTGACGCAGC
>JANXPZ010000209.1 GCA_025357055.1 Candidatus Eiseniibacteriota bacterium
TGAACGGGTCGGTCGGGTCGAACGCCAGGAGCGGGCCGAGCACGGGATGCTCGAACACGCCCGGCGCCTTCGTGCCCCGCGGCACCTGGATCGCCACGATCACGTGGTCGAACTGGAAGGGTGACGGCCAGCGCTCGTCCACGCGGTCGCGGCCGCCGGAATGGACGGCCACCAGCCAGCCCCGCAGACCGGCCGCGGCGAGGAGCGCGCACAGCAGGTTCGCCTTGTCCTTGCAGTCGCCGTAGCCCAGGCGCAGGACCTCGGCCGCGGCGTGAGGCCGGTAGCCGCCACCCCGGGCCAACCCCAGGTCCACCGCCACGTAGTTCAGCGCCTGCACCTCGCGTCCCAGCGCCCGGATCCGCGCCAGCGTGTCGGCGATGCCGGCGGTGAGCGCCGCCGCGCGCGCCGTGACCGTGCCTTCCACGCGCGCCTGCGGCGCCGCCAGCGCATCCAGCCAGCGCGCGACCCCGGACCAGTCCGCGAAGCTCGTGCCCGCGGCCGAGAGCGGCCCGCCGGCCTTGATGCCGAGCATGACCGCCGCCTGCGCGGACCAGGCGCGCGGGGCCAGTTGCTCGCGCGGGGCCGGCCGCAGGTCGCGCATCTCCCAGGTCCAGGTGCGCTCGAGCCGCGAGACCACCAGGGAATCCGCCGCGAAGGGCGTGGCCACGGGCTCCAGCCCTTCCGGCAGGGTGAGCGAGACCCGCGAGAGCAGCGACGGCCGGTCCTGCCGGAAGTACCACCCCCACTGGGCCACCAGAGGTTCCTCCTGTCGGACGTACTCCCAGGCGAACACGGTGCCGATCTCCGGCTCCCCGGCCGCGAGTTGCAGCACGCGGGCCTCGGAGTACAGCGTGTACTCGCCCGCGAGCGAGAGGTCCATGGCGTCGCCGCGGCCCAGCCGGGTGACCCGCCCCCCGGGCGTGAGCACCCAGGCGCGCAGTTCGAGGACCTCGCTGCTGCCGCGCAGGAAGCTCGCGGAGCACGTGGCCTGCTCCCGGCCCGAGGTGGTGAGCACCCGGAGCGCGCCGCGGGTGACGGTCCGCACCGGACCACTGCGCGACACGGTGATGGACTGCTCGTCGAGCAGCACCACGGCGGGCTCGCTCGCCGCCCACGCCGGCGTCGTCCGGGCGACCGCCTGCGCGACCCAGTCGGGCAGTTCGGCGGCGCCCGCCCCGGGGCACCCGACGAGCGCGACGGCAGCGAGTGCAACGGCCAGCGCCGCAGCGCGCACCGACCCCCTCACGGCTGAGTGCCGATGCGCGTCAGCGTGACCGTGGCCTGGTTGCGTTCGTGCACCTGGTCGAACAGCGACTTGATCCTCGCGTACTGCCCCTGCGGGAACAGCAGCAGGCCCCCTTCCCCGACACGCAGCGAGCGCTGATAGAGGATCTCGCGTCCATCTTCGCTCACGCGGGTCTGGCACTCGTATGCGGCCAGGCCCGGCTCGCGGACGGGCTGGGGCACGTCCACCACCTCGGCCTTCCAGCCCTCCGGCAGGCGCAGCCGGAACGAGTCCCGCTCGCTCCAGGCGAAGTCGAAGGAGATGGGGTATCGCCTCGTGCCAGCGGTGAACAGGGGCAGCTGGCGCGCATCCAGCACCGCCGGCTCCAGCAGGAGCCGCTTTCCGGTGACCATGGCGAACCCGGGCAGCACGAGGTGGCACTTCACCTGGAGCGGCTCGCGCTCGCCGCGGCCGCGGAGGAGTTCGACGCCGGAGACCTTCATTCCCAGGCCCTTCCACAGAGCCTCTTCGAGCAGCGTGCTGTCGAGTTCGGCACCGGTGACGCCCTCGAACGCCCAGCGCATCGTCGCGTTCCAGTGTCCGTCGAAACTCAGCGTGACGTCCCCTTCCACCGTGCCGTCCTCGGCGATGGAGAACGTACCGGCGCGCGTGAGGCACGAACGCTCGGGCCCCGCGATCGGGGTGTCCATGAAGCGGGACGAGTCGCGATCACAGAGGAGAGCCGGCTGCGCCTCTTCGTCCCACGGCCCCATGTCCCAGGGCAGGAAGCGACCGCCCGGCTCGAAGCTCCGCCACTGGCCGTCCACGCGCACGCCGATCTGGTAGGACGACAGGAAGACCTCGTTCATCATGTTGCGATCGAAGAACAGGTGCCGCCGGGACGGCACGCGCATCAACCGCGTCTGCAGGCCCAGCGAGCGGGCGAGCCCCGCGAAGACCATGTCCGCGTCCCAGCGAGTTCCGCCCTTCTGGCGGACGGCGTCGCGCAGGCTGCCGTTCTTGCGCAACCCCGCGGCGCGCAGGGAGTCCGGGTCGTCCGAGCGGACGATCCTGAAGTCGCGCTGGATCCACCCGACCAGCCGGCGCACGCGCTCCGTCTCGGAGGTCGCGTCCGAGACGATCTGACCGGCGAGCGCCAGCGCCTCCTTGTCGGGCCTGGTGTACGGGTCGAACCACTCCCACTGCTGGCGGCCGTACCTGCCCCAGAAGATCTCCGGCGAGCTGAGTTCCGACTGGGTGTAGTACTGCAGCATCCACGCCCGCTGCTGGTACTCGGGGGGGCTGAAGGGCTCCGGCTTGTAGGCGGGCCTGGAGTTGACCGAGGTCTCGAAGTAGCCACCGGTCGGCGCGGGCGAGGAGACCGCCGCGACGTGGAAGAACATCTGGCGCAGGCTCCAGCCTTCGGCCTGGAGCGGCTTCACGTAGTAGATCAGCTTCTGCACCGGCAGGTCCCGCTGCAGGTCGTAGATCCCGCTCGCGGCCTCGTCGCCGTAGCGGATCTCCCGGTAGCGGTACTCCACGATGCAGCCAGGTCTCAGCGCCGGCGGCGCGAAGGATTGGCGACGCAGTCCCTCGCCCTTCTTCTTGACCACCGTCTCCTGGATGACCGCCCGCCGGTCCAGTGGGATGACGGTCCCGTCCGGCTGGACCGTGCGCGCCGAGATGGACTCGACCTGGACATCGCGGAGCGGGTAGTCGATGTCCAGCTTGGCGAGGTCCTGGGCGCCCTGGCCCGTGTAGATCTTGAGGCGCACGTAGTGGTCCCGCGTCTGGCGCAGGTGGATGCCGTTGACGCCGTCCTCGACCCAGACCCTCCAGGAGATGATCTCGGCTGCGACCCCCGGCTCGATCACGGAGCGCGTGAGGGCGAGTTGCCCGGCGGGGACCGGCTCCCAGTCGTCGGGAGGAGCGGCGTGAAGCAGGGCGGGAAGGAGCGCCACGGCGAGCATGGCACGCAGAAGAGACAGGAGAATGGGCCGGCACGGGCGCGTCTCAACCTCCGCGGTCGAACGGTCGAGGGGTTCACCGGAGAATGCGGGCGGTCCGAAAGCGGCCGCGAGTATGGACCACGCTCTGCGGCGGGACAACGAGGGACGCTGGAGGACTGCGGAGCAGCATCTCCGCGGCACGTGACGGTGCGGCGGCAGGGCGCGGCCGGGTCGGCAACGGCCCGGGGCTTTGCCCCGGATCGTTCGCGTCGGCGCACGCCATGCACTAGCATCGCCCCGTCAACCGACCTCTGGAGGGGCACATGCGCAGGGACCTCGACCGACTCATGCGGGAACGCGGGCTGGCCGGAATGGTGGTGTTCGCCTACGACCGCTACAGCCCGGCCATGCACTACATCACCGGCCAGAAGCTCCACTACGGGGTCTACCTCCGCGCCCCCGGCGCCGCCGCGGGCGACCCGCCCCGCGTGCACCTCATCCACGACCCGATGGAGCGCGACCAGGCGGCGGCGGTGGGCTGCGAGCACTCCGGCTTCCCGCAGCACGCCCTCCCGCGCATCCTCATCGAGGAGGGCGGGCACCCGGCGCGCGCCTTCGGCCGGCTCATCGGCGAGAGCTGCGCCACGCTGGCGATCGAGGGCCGCATCGGCCTGTTCGGCGATCTGCCGGCCGGCTTCGCCCACACGCTCGTGCTGCGCATGATCGAGGCGAACCCGGCGCTCACCGTGGACTCGGGCCATCCCGACCTGATGCTCCAGGCCCGCGCCACCAAGGACCCCGACGAGGTCGAGGCCATCCGCCGCGCCGCGCGCGGCACCGTGGCGGCCATGGGCCGGCTGCGTGACTTCCTCTCGTCGCTGCGGCGCGAGGGCGAGCATTTCCGCGCCGACGGGGCCGGACCGGTGAGGCTCGGCGACCTGCGTCGCGTGCTGCACCGCGAGTTCCTCGAGCACGGGCTCGCCGAGGACCAGGGCGACAGCATCGTCTCGCAGGGCCGCGACGCCGGCGTGCCGCACAATCGCGGCGCCGACGACGAGCCGCTCACCGCCGGCCGTTCGCTGATCGTGGACATCTTCCCGGGCGAGACCGGCGGCGGCTATCACTCCGACATGACGCGCACCTTCTGCATGGGCCCCGCGCCCGCGCCGCTGAAGGAGATCTACGCCCAGACCCACGAGGCGTTCACCGCCGCGAAGGCCGCGCTCACGGCGGGCAGGCCCTGCCGCTCGTTCCAGGACGTGGCCTGCGACATCTACGAGAGGCACGGACACGCCACCCGGCGCACCAACGAGGCCACGCAGGAAGGTTACGTGCACAACCTCGGCCACGGCGTGGGGCTTTCGGTGCACGACCCGCCGCTGCTCGGCGGTCCGCCCACCAACACCGTGATCCTCGAGCCCGGCATGGTGGTCACGGTCGAGCCCGGGCTCTACTACCCCGAGCGTGGCATGGGGTGCCGGATCGAGGACCTGGTCTACATCCGCCCCGACGGCACGGTCGAGGAACTCACGACCTTCCCCTGCGATCTCGAGATCGAGCCCCGCGGGTGAAGCCGCGCAGCCACGAGGTCGCGAACCCGCCGAAGGCCGAGCGCGCCGTGCTGGTCGGACACGCCGGCCGGGACGGCCGCGACCTGCCGCGCTCGCTCGAGGAACTGCGCCGGCTCGCCGACACCGCCGGAGCGCGCGTGCTGGGCGAGTTGGTGCAGCGGCGCGGCGGCGTGCACCCGCCCACCTTCCTCGGCAAGGGCAAGCTGGCGGACCTCAAGGCGCTGGTCGGGGAGCTCGAGGCCGACCTGGTGATCTTCAACGACGACCTCTCGCCCTCGCAGGTGCGCAACCTCGAGAAGGAGCTGGAGGCGAAGGTCGTGGACCGTTCCGAGCTGATCCTCGATATCTTCGCGCGCCGCGCCCGCTCGCGGGAGTCGCGCCTGCAGGTGGAGCTGGCGCAGTTGCAGTACACGCTGCCGCGGCTGACCGGCATGTGGAAGCACCTCGAGCGCCAGGCCGGCGGCATCGGCGTGCGCGGCCCGGGGGAGACCCAGCTCGAGACCGACCGGCGCATCGTGCGCGAGAAGATCGCGCGCCTGAAACTCGCGCTCGAGAGCGTCGAACGCGAGCGGGAGACCCAGCGGCGCCGCCGGCGCGACCACTTCCGCACCGCACTGGTGGGCTACACCAACGCCGGCAAGAGCACGCTCTTCAATGCGCTCACCCGCTCCGAGGTGTTCGTCGAGGACCGGCTCTTCGCCACGCTCGACGCCACCACCCGACAGATGGTGAGCCCCGAGCGGCACCTCGCGCTGCTCACCGACACCGTGGGCTTCATCCGCAAGCTTCCGCACCACCTGGTGGCCTCGTTCCACAGCACGCTGGTCGAGGCGGTCGAGGCCGACCTGCTGATCCACGTGGTGGACGCCGCCGACCCCGACATCCTGCGGCAGATGCAGGCGGTCGAGGGCGTGCTCGAGGAGTTGCTCGGGGAACCGCGGCCCACCGTGCTGGTCTTCAACAAGCTCGACCTGGTCGCGGACGAGGACGCGGTGGCGGGGCTCGAAGCCCAGCACCCCGGCGCGTTCCTGGTCTCGGCGAAGAGCGGCGCCGGGCTCGACTCGCTGCGCGCCTTCATCTGGGAGCAGGCGGCCGGTCACACCGCCGGACACCAGCCGACCGCCGCCGGACCCACGCTTCGCGCGGGTGCCCCCGGCACCGGGAGGTCATCGTGAGCACCGCACCGCGCACCCTGCGCTTCGGGCACAGCCCCGACGCCGACGACGCCTACATGTTCTACGGCTTCCACACCGGGCTCGCCGCCGTCGAAGGCTGCCGGGTCGAGCACGTGCTCGAGGACATCCAGAGCCTCAACCGCCGCGCGCTCGAGCGCGCCGACCTCGAGATCACCGCGGTCTCCGCCCACGCCTACACCTTCCTCGCCGAGCGCTACGCCGTGCTGGCCTGCGGCGCCTCGATGGGCCACGGCGTCGGGCCCGTGCTGGTGGCGCGCGAGCCGCGCACGCTCGAGTCGCTGCGCGGCCGGCGCGTCGCCATCCCCGGCCCGCTCACCACCGCCGCGCTGCTGCTGCGCTGCGAGTGCCCGGACAGCGTGCCCGTGGACGTCCTGTTCGACCGCATCCCCGCCGCGGTCCTCGCCGGCGAGGTCGAGGCCGGCGTGATCATCCACGAGAGCCAGCTGACCTACCGCGAGGAAGGGCTGGTGAAGGTCCTCGACTTCGGCGAGTTGTGGCAGGAGCGCGACGGATTGCCCGTGCCGCTCGGTCTGGACGTGGTGCGCCGCGACCTGGGGCCCGACCTGATGCGCGCCGTGAGCGTCGGCTTCCGTGCCTCCATCCAGGCCGCGCTCGACCACGAGGACGAGGCCATCGCGTACGCCCTGCAGTTCGGGCGCGGCCTCGACCCCGGCCAGGGCCGGAAGTTCGTCCACATGTACGTGAACGACCTGACGCTCGACATGGGCGAACTGGGGCGGCGCGCACTGGGGCGGCTCTACGAGCGGGCGCGCGCGGCCGGTGTGATCG
>JANXPZ010000228.1 GCA_025357055.1 Candidatus Eiseniibacteriota bacterium
CTCGCGGGCACTCCCGGACGCTGACAAAGCGCCCTTCACGCGGCCGAGGGCGCGTCATCGCCGGCTTCACGAATAGGCCGGGCTAGAAACACCCGGGGCAAGGGCGGCGGGCGGCTGGGAGCTAGCTCTGGGAGCCGGCCCCCCCCCCTCGGCAGAGTCTCGATCAGTACCCATGCCGCCCTGAGCCCATCAGGTGTCGAGGTGGTGGACGGCAGCGGCGGCAAAGTCGGCGTGGGTGTTGAGCTCGGCGGTCAACCGCGCTTCGAGCCGGTTGAGGAGGCTCATCAACTCATCGACCCGGGCGACGATGCGGTGCTGCTCGTCAACCGGAGGCATCGGAACTCGGATAAGGCGGAGCTTCGCACCCTTGATGCCCGTCGCGGTCATGCCCGTCGCCCTCTTCCGAAGTCGCTCCTGGAACCAGGGGCTCAGGAGAATCCACATGAGGTGTTTGCTGTCGAGGTCGGCATAGGGATGGAGATTGATTGCTCTCTGCGCAAGAGCGAACCTCTCTGAGAAGGCGACAAGCGCCGCCTTCCCCATCGGGGCCTCTGTTGTGAAGAGAACGTCACCCTCCTTCGGAAACCCTCGCGTCATCCAGTCCTCGTATGTCTTTGGAGACACAAACTCGCGCGGCTCGTCCGTGACGTAGCCATCGCGGATGTTCTTGGCCGTAATCAGTCTCACCCCATTGGCGGTCTTCGGGGGCGTCTTGCCTCGATAGTCGATGAACTGAACTACGTCTTGTAGCGGCGTCCATTCCCACCCGACCGGAAGGCTGTCCTCTTCATCGTAGCCCCCTGGGTCGTCACCCATCCGAGTCAGCTTTGCGGCGACGGCCGCTGCCCGATCAGCCGCAATCCGCTCTAGCAGCACGCTCGCGGGCTCGTCGGCTGGATCCTGAGGGACCAAGCGTCCGCGAACGGCAAGCTGGAGGACCGTCTCCCGCAGCGGGGCGATGTCGGCGGGGTCGCACAGCAGGTCGTCCATCCGCTCCGCGAAGCGGTCCCACGCGGCCTCAACTTCGTCGGGCGTGTCGGCCTCGCGAAGCGCATCGAGCGCGGAGTCGCGGACGGCGGCCCGTGTGCCGTCGCGAGTCGTCCGGGCGACCTCCAATCGGTCGAGTAGACCCATCAACTCGCCGACACGGGCGACTATGCGGCGCTGCTCAGCGAGGGGCGGGAGTGGCAGCCAAAGCCCCTCTAGTTTGCCCCGAGTGATGTGACGCAACCCGACCCCACCGTGCGCTCGCTCGATCATCTCAGCAAGGCGAGAGTTGATGGCGAGGCGCAGATAATGTGTGACGAATGCCCTGCCGCGCGGCTCGCATCGGAAGATGTGCTGGTTCAGGACCGCTCGTCCGCCTTCCCAGACGAAGGCTCCGAATGACGTGCCGGGCGTTCCGGACCAACTCAGCAGCAGGTGTCCTGAGTCGATGCAGAACTTCTCATCCACGGCGGAATCGCAGTAGTTGTAGGAGGCCGTTGGGTTGTTCAGGTTCTGGATGCGAACGATGGGGATACCGGAGTCGCTCCAGTCTGTCGGTTTGAACGCGCGTCCGTTGAAGAGAGCCATTGCATCGCCGAGATAGACCCACTCCCAATTCAGGGGAACATCAGCGGGCTTCTCTTGCTCGTACTCGATCGTGACTCTGCTCCTGTAAGCGGACGCCTCCTGCTTGATGCGCTCCAGCAGCACGCCTGCAGGCTCGTCGGCGGGATTCTGCGGCACGAGCCGTCCGCGCACGGAAAGCTGGAGGACCAACTCGCGCAACCGACCCACCCCGTCCGGCGCCTCGGCTACTGCATCGAACGCGGCGATCAGATCGTGCGGCGTCATCCCCTCTCCGAGAGAAGCGCCGCTGCGAGAACCTTCCGCAGTTCCTCGCGCAGCGCCGCCGCCGATGCCCGTTCCTTGTCGAAGCGGGCGAGCAGCGTGTCCGGGTCCTCGTGCGTATCCTGCGGGGCGTTCGGGTTGGCGATGTCGAGATTGAAGCTGCGCTCGCGGATCTGCTCGATCGTGACCTTCCACGCGAAGGCGGTCTCCTTGCGGTCCGTCCACCACGCCTTCTCGGGCCTGAACTCCTCGATGCTCATCGGTTTCGTCTTGGAGTAGGACTTCGCGCCCTTGGGGTATGGGTGCTCGTAGTACCAGACCTGCTTCGTCGGCCCGCCCTTGGTGAAGAAGAGCACGTTGGTCTTGATGCTCGTGTACGGCGCGAAGACACCCTTCGGCAGCCGCACGATAGTGTGCAGGTCGCACTCGGTCAGCAGGTGTTCCTTGATGCGCGTCTTCACGCCCTCGCCGAAGAGTGTGCCGTCGGGCAGCACCACGGCCGCGCGCCCGCCCGGCTTGAGCGTCTCGACAATGAACACGAGGAACAAGTCCGCCGTCTCGCGGGTGCGGAAGGCAGCCGGGAAGTTGTTCTCGATCCCATCCTCTTCCATGCCGCCGAAGGGCGGGTTCGTGACGATCACCTCGACGCGGTTCTTCGCGCCGATGTCGCGCAACGGACGGGACAGCGTGTTGTCGTGGAGGATGCCGGTCGGCACGTCGATGCCGTGGACGATCATGTTCGTGACGCAGAGCAGGTGCGGCAGCGGCTTCTTCTCCACGCCACGGATGCTGGCCTGGAGCCGGGCCTCCTGCTCGGGGCGCTTCACCTGCGCCTTGCGGATGTTCTCGATGGCGCAGGAAAGGAAGCCGCCCGTGCCGCACGCGGGGTCGAGGATCGTCTCGCCGAGCTTCGGGTTCACCATGTCCACGGCGAACTGCGTGACCGCCCGGGGCGTGTAGTACTCGCCCGCGTTCCCGGCACCCTGGAGGCCCTTCAGGATCGTCTCGTAGATGTCGCCGAAGAGGTGGCGGCTCCTGCCATCGTTGAAGTCGATGTCGGCCTGCAGGCGGTTGATGACCTGCCGCAGAAGCGTGCCCGACTTCATGTACTGGTAGGCGTCCTCGAAGACGCTCTTGAGCAGCAGGCGGCGGCTGCGGAGCATCTGCGCGGCCTTGGCCTTGGCGCTGTCGCCGTCCACCTTGGGGCCGACCTCCATGCCCTTGAGCGCCGGGAACAAGGTCTTGTCGGTGAAGTCGAGCAGGCCGTCACCCGTGATGCCCTCCGGGTTGGTAGCCCAGGTCTTCCAGCGCAGGTCGGCAGCGTGGCGGGTCTCGCCGTTCTCCTGCCACGTCACGTCCAGAAGTGGCGACCGGAAATCGTCCTCGATCAACTCCAGTTCTCGCTCCCGGTCATCCCAGATCTTGAGGAACAGGAGCCAGACGAGTTGGCCAATGCGCTGCGCGTCGCCATCGACGCCCACGTCCTTCCGCATGATGTCCTGGATGGACTTGATGGTGGTGGCTAGAGACACGGAGCTGACCTCGCTTGGGTTCGTTCAGGCGACGGATGCGTACAGGGCCGCTTCGAGTTCGTGCACGGCCCGCTCGTAGCCATCCTTCCCGCCGAAGTGTGCGACCAACTGAACAGGCGTCCCGAGGGCGGAAAGCGGCTGCACGCGCAGGACGCCCGGGTCCTCGATGTGAGCGAGGCCCTCCGAGGCGTACTTGTCGAGCAGCGCGTCCAGAACCGCGCGGGCCGGCGCGCCGTACTTCGTGAACACGTCGCGCTTCCTCACCTGCTCTGCGCGCTCGCGGCGCGTGAGCGGCGGCTGGTCGTAGACGACATGGCAGATCAGGTCGAAGGGGTCCATGTCTTTGCCAACCCCGTCACGCAGCGCCTCCAGCAGCACACCCTGCTCGCGCAGTTCGTCGATGATCAACTGCTTGCGTTCGGCCCCAGTCCAGCGGCGCAGGAAGTCGGCGAGGCTCCCGTACTGCTTCGCCACCGCGTGCCTGGTGAAGTCGGCGAGCGACTCGGTGATGAGTTTGCCGTCCTTGTCGTAGTACTGGACACGCTCCGCCACGATCGACACCTCGACGCCGCTGACGACGTATTTGGTCCTGCCTTCGGGCGGGTCGGGGACGATCGGCAGCGCCTCCGCGTCGGGTGGTTCCGGCGGCACGGGCGACTCGCCCGCCCCCGGTTCGAAGATGACCACGGGATCGCCGTCCCACTCGGCATCGGCGAACAGCTCCGTTGCCTTCTTGAAGTCCATGATCGTGAACCAGAGCTTGCCCGTCTCCTCGTGGATGCGGGTGCCGCGCCCGATGGTCTGCTTGAACTCGATCATCGATTGGATGCTCTGGTCGAGGACGATCAACTTGCAGGTCTTGGCGTCCACGCCCGTCGAAAGCAGCTTCGAAGTCGTCGCAATCACCGGATACCGCTTCTCCGGGTGGATGAAGTCGTCGAGGTACTGCTGGCCGCCCCCAGTTCCGCCCGTAATGCGAACAACGAACTTCGCGGTGTTCGCGGCCTCGTCGGGGATCTGTTTCGCCACCTCGTTTACGAGCGCCGTGCGCATCCGCTCCGCGTGGTCGATGTTCTCGCAGAACACGATGGTCTTGCCGTAGGGGTCAGTGCCCACTAGGTAGGAGATGATCCGTTCGGCGACCCGTTTGGTGCGCTCGTTGAGGACGAGCACGCGGTCCATGTCGCGTTGGTTGTAGACGCGGTCCTCGATCTCCTGACCGAGGTCGTCCGTCATGCCCAGTGGAGGCCGCCAACCCTGCAGGTCCTTGTCCAGGTCGATGCGAACAACCTTGTAGGGCGCGAGGAAACCATCATCAATGCCCTGTTTGAGTGAGTACGTGTAGACCGGATCGCCAAAGTAGGTGAGCGTCGAGACCTCGCGCGTCTCCTTGGGTGTGGCGGTCATACCCAGTTGGATGGCGGGCTTGAAGTAGTCGAGGATCTCGCGCCAAGCGCTGTCATCCTTCGCGCTGCCCCGGTGGCACTCATCGATGACCACGAGGTCGAAGAACTCCGGGGAGAACTGCTTGTAGACGTTCTTCTCCTCCTCTGTCCCGGAGACTGCCTGATAGAGGGCGAGGTAGACCTCATAGGACGTGTTGGCGATACGGTCCTTCACCTTCGTCATCACGCTGCCGAAGGGCTTGAAGTCGTTCAAGATCGGCTGATCCACGAGGAAAGTTCGGTCGACGAGGAACAACACCCGCTTGACCACGCCCGCCTTCCACAAGCGCCAGATGATCTGGAACGCCGTGTAGGTCTTCCCTGTGCCGGTGCTCATTGCGAGCAGGACACGGCGCTGGCCGCGCGCCACGGCCTCGATGGTGCGCTGGATCGCGATGCGCTGGTAGTAGCGAAGTTCCCTGCCGGAAGCGTCCTCGTGGTACGGGAACCTGACGACCTTGTCGGTCTCGTTCGTGATGCCCTTCCACGCACGGTACCGCGCCCAGAGGTTCTCGGGTGATGGAAACTCGTCGAGGGCGAGAGTCCTCTCGACCGGGGTCGAGCGCCCGGTGCCGTCGTGGAAGAGGAACCCATCGCCGTTGCTGGAGAACACGAAGGGCACGTCGAGCGTCTCGGCGTAGGCCAGGGCCTGCTGCATCCCGCCACCGACGGGTTGGCTATTGTCCTTTGCCTCGACGACCGCGAGCGGCAGGTTGCTCTGGAAGAAGAGCAGGTAGTCGGCGCGCTTCATCTTGCCGCGCACCGCGATCTTGCCGCGCACGATGACCCGCCCGGCGGTGAAGGCAAACTCACGGCGGATCTGCGTGTGCTGGTCCCACCCCGCGCGCGCGATGGCCGGAGTGACGAAATTCTGGCAGATCTCCGTCTCGTTGAGGTCCTTCTTGCTCATATGGCGGTGCTCGCGAGCATGGGCGTACGATCGGACGCGATAATCGGCGCATGGCCCGAGCGAGGCCCGGCGGGCCGATGACGTTCCCTCGCAGTTAGCTCATGCATGGCGGGGCTCCCAGCAGTGGGGCAATTGAAACCGTCTGGAAACTATCACAGCCGCCACAGAACTGAAGCCTGATTCGAGAGAGTGAGCTCCGCGTCTACTGTAATCGCCAATTACTCGAGGTCGGCGGGGTCCAGTTAGATAGGGCGATCCCGGAGGGTCACCAGCTGACCACGGGCGGAGGTCTTCCTGGGTGTCAGAAGTCAGGCGCTCCCGCGTTTGACCTTCCTGCGTGATTCTTGGGAGTAGATCCTAGCCGATCCCGGCCCCCGAGGGCGCCAGGACACCCGCTGTCGGCCACGGCCTACCGCCGCACCCCGAAGTCAATTGCACGGCCATTGCCGCTGTGATGACGAGTGAGCAACCGCCCATCAGCCTCTGCGACGGCACACGCGGCCCGGCGACACGCGATTTGCCCTGGTGGGGGGCGATTCGCCACTTCCGCAGCGCACCGCGTGCTGAGTAGGAGCCGATTTCAAGGGCCTCGCTGCTGGCACGCTCCTCGCTCATGTAAGAGACTGGGAACGGCGTTGGTCTTCTCCCCAGGATCTTGTCGTTCGTTCCGACAGACAGCGCCACGGCTTCCGGACGGAGGGTCCTGCGGGATCCTTCGTCCGCCACCCGCCGCAGGCGCGGAGGCTGCGATCATGAGCAGTCGCCGCAAGCCCTGGAGCAAGGCCCAGGTCAGAAGAGTCCTCGACGCGATCCATTCCGGTGGATATGTGGCCTATCGATCACGCCGTGGATGGAGCGTGTGGCTGAGCGGGGATGGCGCCGGGCCCAGTCGCCGCCGCTTCTTCATCCCGGAGAAGTCCCTCAGCTCGCGCCATCCCCGCTGGCTCGGTAACCTCCTCACCGCCGCGTACCGGCAAGCGCTCGACAACCTCGAGGGCGTGCAGCTAATCAGCGGGTCCGAGGCACGGAACCTGGTCCGGTGGTGTACGCGGTGGAATCGGTCACCCCGTCCTCCGCTGACTGCGGAGCAACGTGCCAGGGTCGCAGCTTGCGGTCGCTGGCTGAAGCGGGTGTGGAGAGTCCCCGAAACTGTCCAGGGCGGCGAGTACGTGGCCGAGTGCGTATTCCGGCCATCGCGAACAGGCATTCCGAAGGATGGCGAACAGCCATTTCGGGGATCGCGAACGCTCATCGGAGCGAAGCGACGCGGGTCAGGTTGTGTCTCGCGCCTCCGTGCCTCAGGTCGGCTGCATCTT
>JANXPZ010000019.1 GCA_025357055.1 Candidatus Eiseniibacteriota bacterium
CCCTCCGGCCTTCCGCCGTCACCCGCCGGCCGTCCCTCTCATCCCGGCCCGCGCGCCTTGTCGCCGCGCCCCATTCGCACTCTCGGCTGGCGGTTCCTGAATCGTCCGGGCTAGACTGCGCGCGATCCGACGCCTGGCCGCTGGGCACCTTCTCCGGAGACAGTCCCCATGAGCGTCTTCCTCGCCGTCTCACCCCTGATCCTGATCTTCCTGCTCATGACCTGGGGCCGCCGCACGGCCGACGTGGCCGGGCTCCTCGGCTGGCTCTACACGGCGGTGCTCGCCGCGCTCTACTTCCGCACCGCGTGGCAGGTGATCCTGATCGGTTCCGTGGCCGGCGTGGTGGCCAGCCTTCCCATCAGCCTGATGGTCGTGACCTCCATCTTCCAGATCAACGTCATGGAGGAGGCGGGCGCGATCCGGCGGCTCGTGGTCTTCATGAAGACGCTCGCGCGCGACAGCCGCTCGGCGCAGGTGATGCTCATCAACGTCGGCGCGGGCACGATGCTGGCCGCGCTCGGGGCCACGCCGGTCTCGATCCTGCCCCCCATCATGCTGTCGCTGGGCTACAGCGCGTTCGTGGCCATCGCGCTGCCCGCCATCGGCTACGACGCCCTGTGCACCTACGCGCTGCTGGGCGTGCCGGTCGTGGTGTTCGCCGACGTGGCCAAGGGCATCACCGGCCACGATTTCACCCCGGCCGAAGTGGGGCTCTACTTCGCGCAGTACATGCCGGTCGTGACCTCGCTGATCGCCCTCTCGATGCTGTGGCTGGTGGGCGGCTGGAAGGAGATTGGGCGTGGCTGGCCCGCGGCGCTCCTCACCGGGCTCACCGCGGGCTTCGTCGCCATCGGCATGAACCTGGCGGGGCTGCCGACGCTGACCGGCGTCGTGGCCGGGATCGCCGTGGTGCTGATGATGCTCGCCTACGTGCGGCTCAGCGGACGCAGGCTCATCGATCGCTCGGCGCTCACCGAGGAGGACCGGCGCACCGAGCAGGGGATGGGGCTCGCTCTCGCCGTGCTGCCCTGGCTGCTGCTCGTGGCCTTCAGCGCGCTCACCAACTACAGCGGCTTCGGGCTCTACGAGGTGCTCTTCAAGCGGCTGGCGATGCCGCTCGAGATCGTGCCGGGCAGGCCCGAGCGGTTGCGCATGCTCTGGCAGGCCTACACCTGGGTGCTGATCGCCACCGTGATCGCGATCCCCTTCTACCGCATGGCGTCCGCCCGGCTCGCGGCCGCGGGCCGCAAGACGCTGCGCCGCGCACCGCGCCCGGCCTTCGCCGCGGCGATCTACTTTGCCATCGCCTTCGTGCTCAACCACAGCGGCAAGACGCCGGCCGTGGTCGATGGCAGGCCCGGCTGGGCCACCGATCCCGCCGGCGGCCTCAACATGGTGAAAGTCGTGGCCGACGCCAGTGCAGGCGTCTTCCACCAGGCCTACGCCGGCGTGGCGGCGTTCCTCGGGCTGCTGGGCGGCTTCATCAGCGGGAGCGAGACCAGCAGCATCGCCATGCTCACGAAGCTGCACTTCGACACCATCGCCCAGGTCTTCGCTTCGGCGAGCCCCGAGCGACTGCTCCGGATCAGCCTGCTGGTCGCGGCGGTGAGCGGCATCGGTGGCGGGCTGGCGTCGGTCATCAGCCCGGCCAAGCTGCAGAACGCCGCGGCGGTGATCGACAAGATCGGCATGGAGAGCCAGGTCATCCGCGCGACCGCGGTCATCGCGCTGCTCATGGTGCTGGCCGTGGCGCTGATGACCTTCGTGTTCCTCGCGCGGATCTGACAGCCAGGCGGATCCGAGGCCTGGCCCATCGACGTCGCGCCCGGCGCGCTACAGCGCGAAGGATTTCTTGAAGGAGTAGAGCACCTCGACGCGCAGGAACCAGCCCGCATCCGTGCCCACGTAGAAGTCGCCGGGCACCAGGTACTCGCCCACGACGTGTCCCCGCCAGTTGCCGTTCACCAGGAGGTCGGCGCGCGCCGCGTAGAGGTCGCCGCGCTGTGTCCCGCCCCCGAAGAGCGCCGGTTTGGCCGGGAACGGGTGGAAGGCTCCCGTGGGATGGAAGGCTCCCATGCGGTAGTACGCCGCCCGCAGATCGAGCGGCTTCACCGGCGTCAACCGCACTTCGGCCTGCCACATCGAGAGGTTCGTCCAGTACGACGCGCCGCGTTCCGAGCCCAGCGAATAGATGTACAACTCGCTCCACTTCGGGTAACGCGAGAAGAGCGGGTCCCAGCCCTCGTTCGCGGTCGTCGCGGGATCGTCGCCCGAGAGGCCGGTCCAGCCGAGCAGGATGGACGGCTTCATCGCGTGCGCGAACGACTTCTTCACCGAGGTCTGCGCGCCCCAGGCGCGGATGCCGGAGCCGGGCTGCTGGCCGCCGGCCTGCCCGGCCAGTTCCGCCTTCACCGACCAGTCGCCGGCCAGGTCGCGCGTGCAGCGGCCGCCGAGCGTGTGGAACATGCGATCGCCCTGGCGCGCCGGATTCGTGAGCGCCCGCGTATCGCCGGTCTCGGCCTTGAAGAAGTAGTAGGCGTCGAGCGTGGTCTTCGGGCGGCCCGCGTCGGTCCAGTAGAGGCCGAGCGCGTTCTCGTCCCACTCGATCAGCGACTTGCGGAGATCGTGGATGCGTGGCAGGTACTCGTCGCGATACGGGTCGGAGATGACCAGCAGGTCGAGCCGCGACTTCCCGGCGGTCCAGCCCAGGTCCACCGCGTTGAAGTAGGCGGTGCGCGAGCCGTCGCCCGGACCGCCGTCCGCCAGGATGAAGCCGTCGCCCCGCGTGAGGTTCTGCCGTCCGACGCGGATCGCGGCGCCGTCGGTGAAACGGCGGTCGAGATAGAGGTTCTCGATCACGATCTCGTCCATCGCGAGCGCGAGGTGGGGGGTGGTCAGCTTGCGGCTCTCGTTGTTGAGACCGAACGCGAACTCGGTGTTCGCGCCGAGCTCCAGCCTCGCCCAGGCGCGGGTGCGGAGGCGCAACTGGTGGCGGGCGTCCAGCGCCTTCACGTTGAAGTCGGTGCTGTTGTCCCAGTTCTCGGTGCGGGCCCGCTCCTCGAAGCCGAGCTCGAGGCGGTTCGCCGACGTCGCGCCCCCGGCGGCGGTGCAGGCGAGGGTCGCCAGGGCGAGGGTCATGAACGCGGTGGTCGTGAAGCGAAGTGAGGCGGTGCGCTTGCGCGCGGCGGGCACTGCGATGGCGGCCTTCATGGACGGGAACGTATCCGGGTGGCGCGGCGCGCGCAAACCGCCCACGCGCTTCCAACGCCGGCGCCGGGAGCGGTGGGTGAGCAGAGGCACCGTGCGTCCGCCCGCCGCCACTCCCGGCGCCCGCCACATCAGCGGCCACGGCGCCCGTGGCCCGCGGCGCCTTGTCTCCGTCGCGCACGACGACTAGACTGCCGCACGCCATGCAAGAGCCCTTCCGCATCAAGGTCGTCGAGCCGCTGCGGCGCGTGACGCGCGAAGAGCGCGAACGTCTCCTGGCGGAGGCCGGCCTCAACCTCTTCGCGGTGCCCGCCGAGAGCGTCTCCGTGGACCTGCTCACGGACAGCGGCACCTCGGCCATGAGTGACCGCCAGTGGGCCGGGCTCATGATGGGCGACGAATCCTACGCCTGCAGCCGCAACTTCTATCACTTCCGCGACACCATCCGGGACATCTTCGGCTACCCCATCGTCATCCCGACCCACCAGGGCCGGGCCGCCGAACACCTGCTGTTCTCCAGCGTGCTCAAGTCCGGCGACGTGGTGCCCGGCAACACCCACTTCGACACCACGCGGGCCAACATCGAGCACCAGGGCGCCGAGGCGCGCGACCTGGTCATCGACGAGGGGCTCGATCCGTCCTGCCTGCATCCCTTCAAGGGCAACCTCGACCCGCTGAAGCTCGATCGCACGATCCGCGAGGTCGGGCGCGAACGCGTGCCGCTCGTGATGCTCACGGTCACGAACAATTCGGGCGGCGGGCAGCCGGTCTCGCTCGCCAACGTGCGGGCGGTGCGCGAGGTCTGCGACCGGCACGGCGTGCCGCTCATCTTCGACGCCTGCCGCTTCGCCGAGAACTGCTGGTTCATCCGCGAGCGCGAGCCGGGCTGCGCGCAGCGCAGCGTCAAGGTCATCGCCCGCGAGCTGTTCTCCCACGGCGACGGCTGCACGATGAGCGCCAAGAAGGACGCGCTGGTCAACATCGGCGGCTTCCTGGCGCTCAAGAACGAGGGCTGGGCCGAGAAGATCCGCAACCTGCTCATCCTGGTCGAGGGCTTCGCCACCTACGGGGGGCTGGCGGGGCGGGATCTCGAGGCCATCGCCATCGGTCTCACCGAGGTGCTGGACGAGGACTACCTCGCCTACCGGGTCGGGCAGGTGGCGTACCTGGGCGGGTTGCTGGACGAGGCCGGCGTGCCCATCGTGAAACCGGTCGGCGGCCACGCCGTCTACCTGGACGCGCGGGCGTTCCTGCCGGACGTGCCCCAGTCGCAGTTCCCGGGCCAGGCGCTGGTCGTGGCGCTCTATCGCGAGTTCGGCATCCGCGCGGTGGAGATCGGGAGCCTAATGTTCGGGCACCGGGATCCGAAGACCGGCGAGTGGGTGTTCCCGAAGCTCGACCTGGTGCGGCTCGCCATCCCGCGCCGCGTCTATACCAACGAGCACATGCGCTACGTGGCGGAGTCGGTCATCGCCCTGCACCGCGAGCGCGGGCGGCTCCGGGGCCTGCGCATCATCTGGGAGGCGCCGGCGCTGCGCCACTTCACGGCGCGGCTCGAGGAGCTGGTCCGGCCGTGAGCGCCGTCAACCGGGGCTTCGCGCTGACCTGGCTGGGGCACCACACGTTCAAGCTCGTCACCCGCGGCGCGCGCACCGTGCTGATGGACCCGTGGGTCGAGAGCAACCCGGCCTGCCCGAAGGAACTGAAGTCCTTCGACAAGATCGACGTGATCACCATCTCGCACGGGCACAACGACCACCTGGGCGATGCCGTGATGCTGGCGAAGAAGTTCAAGCCGGTGCTGGTGTGCAACCTCGAGATCAGCCTGTTCCTGGACCGCAAGGGCGTGGCGAACACGCTCAGCATGAACAAGGGTGGCACGGCGGAAGTCGCGGGCCTCCGGTTCACGATGGTCCACGCCGTCCATTCCAGCGGCATCGAGGATGGTGGGCAGGTGTTCTACGGCGGCGAGGCGGCCGGTTTCGTGATCACGCTCGAGGACGGGACGCGCATCTACCACGCCGGCGACACCGCCGTGCATTCGGACATGGCGTTGATCGGCGAGCTCTACCCGCCCGACATCGCCCTGCTGCCGATCGGGGACCACTACACGATGTCCCCGCGCGAGGCGGCGGTGGCGGCGCGCATGCTCAAGCCGAGATGGATCGTGCCGGCCCACTACGGCACCTCCCCGGTGTTCACCGGCACGCCCGAGATGCTGCGCGAGGAGCTGAAGAAGCTCAACGTCACCAGCGAGGTCGTGGCCCTGAGGCCGGGCGAGACGCTCTCGTAGCGGGAGACCGGCATGCTCGGCCGTCGTGGGAGGGGCCAGAGGTGGGATCGCCACATCTGCGGGACTCGCGCCACGATTCCGATCATGCGGACACGCGAAGGTACCGATCATCGAAGAGAAGGACTCATTCTCATTGAAGGGATCAAGGAGGAGCCCATGAGGATCCGTGGCCTGTCGGTCTTGGCGTGCCTCTTGATGACGTGCGCCCTTGCGGGGCCGGTCGCAGCCGGTGTCGCCCCCTACGTCCGCCTCGATTACGGCGGGAGCCAGTTGCGGATGACCGACGTGAACCTCGGCATCCGGAGGGCGGAGGCCGCGCTCAGGACGGAGGGATACCCGGCCGCCTTCGAGACGGTCGGATCCAGTTACGGCCCGGGTGCCTCCGTGGGTCTGTGGATCCTCCCCGCGTTCCGGGTCGGAGCCACCTATTCGTATCTGCGGGCCGTCCGATACAACCGCCTCGACGTGCCGGACTCGCTCTCCTACTCCGACGACCTGGACTTCCGGATCCACGAGGTCGGCGCGGAGGCCGCGGTGCGCATCCGGCGTCTGGCGGGGTTGACGGTCGGCATCAACGTGGCCCAGGGCTGGGCGAAGCTGATCGAGGGGTACTCGCGCGAGGACGCAGGCGGATCGAATTCCTGGGATGAGACGTCGCACCGGACCCGGACGACCGGCGGCGCATTCGTGGGCCTGGACCAGACCAACGCAGCCGGCGTCGCGGGGTTCGTCCGGGTGGGCTTCCAGTACCGCGACATGGGCCGCATGCCCACCCGGCGGACCTCGTTCGACGGCACGAACACGGTCCAGACGACGGGCAGGACGATGTGGCTGGACTACAGCGGCGTCTACGCCACGGTCGGTCTCGGCTTCGACCTCGTGCGCTGACGCCTTCGCTGCGCCGCCGCGTCACGTCTTCGAAGCGGCCACGGCGAGCAGGTTGTAGAGCCCGTGCACCAGGATCGCGGCGGTCGTGCTGCTGCGCCGGCGGATCACGCCCAGGAGCAGGCCGAAGACCAGGATCGAGAGCATCCCGTACCACGAGTACTGGACGTGGAGCGCCGCGAAGAGCAGCGAGGTCAGCGCGATCCCGAGCTTCGGCTGCAGCGCGCCGCGCAGCGTGATCTCCTCGCCGAGGCCGCTGCTCAGGCTCAGCAGCAGCATCAGGCCCGGGCCCATGACGCCGGCCAGGGCGGCGGTGAACGCCTGGTCGCTCGCCCAGAGCGCCGGGAACGCGCTCTGCTCGAGCCCCTCGCTCCCGAGATTGAACACCCACAGAGCCGCGACTCCGGCGATGACCGTCAGTCCGTCGGCGGGACGCAGCGCGGTGAGGCCCAGGCGCTCGAACGATCCGCGCCGATCGCGGCGCACCAAGAAACCGACCGCGGCGAAGGCCAGCACGACGTAGCCGACGAGCCCGCCCACGAGCTTCGAGGCGCTCACCAGTCTGGCTGGATCCCGCAGCAACTCGGCAAGCTGGTCGCGGAACGTGAGCCACGCCGGGAGCGCCACCCACAGGATCGCGAAGACGATGCTGGCGGTGAGCCGCAGCGTGTGGCTCGAGCCACGGTCGCGGAACAGGATCCGGACGAGCCGGTCCGCCACCGGGGGCAACAGGATGGCGAGGCTCGCGAGCGCCCCGAGGCCCGAGCAGATGGCGAAGCCGATGCGCAGGGGCGTGAGCGGACCGTTCGTGACCAGCAGGCTCGCGAGCGCACCCAGCACGAGGGCGCACGTGACGGGCGGGATCCAGGCGAGGAGCGCGTATACGCGGCCCATCGCAGGGTGGACGTCGGCGCCCTGAGCCACGAAGTAGAGGGCCGCGATCGCGATGAGGAGCGCAGCCTCGACCTGTCCGAGGAGCAGGGCCGCGAGGCCGAGCAGCGCGATCGCCAGGGCGCTGTGCAGCACCTTTCGGGGCATGGGCAAGGGTGCGTCGGGTTCGGGTGGGCCGAACCTCTCCGGGTCGCCCGGGGTGGTCTCGAGGAACTCGAACGCCGGATGGGGCGCGGGCGGACGGTCAAGGTGTGAGGGGGATCCGCCAGGCGGTGGGGGCGCTTGATTCTCGTCGCTCATCCGGCGAGCATAGCGACTCACAGGGGAGAGCGTCCATGAAGGTCACCGTGTTGTTCTTCGCCCAGGTCCGGGAGCGCGCCGGTCGCGCGAGCGCCGGGTTGTCGCTGCCGGAGGGAAGCAGGCTCGCAGACGCGCTCGCCGTGTTAGTGCGCGAACATCCCGCGATCGAACCGCTGTGGCCGCACCTCGCGGTCGCCGTGAACGGCAAGCTCGCGCGGCCCGACACGCCGCTCACGGAGGGCGCCGAGCTGGCGCTGCTGCCGCCGGTGAGCGGGGGCTGACGTGGCGGATCTGGTCGAGGGCCCGATCGGCGTCGAACGGCTGCTCGCAGGGGCTGCGCGTCGCGACTGCGGCGCGGTCGTCCTCTTCCTCGGCACCACGCGCGATCACCACGAGGGACGCGAGGTCGTGCGCCTCGAGTACGAGGCCTACCGCCCCATGGCGCTCGCGGCACTCGAGCAGACGGAGCGTGACACGGTGGAGCGCCACGGGGTGGCGTCCTGCCGCATCGTCCACCGGCTCGGCGTGGTGCCGCCCGCGGAGGCGGGCGTCGCGGTGGTCGTGGCTGCGGCACACCGCGGCGCGGCTTTCGATGCATGCCGCTGGGCGATGGACCAGGTCAAGAGCGCGGCGCCCATCTGGAAGAAGGAGCACTACGCCGACGGCGGTGCCGGGTGGGTGGCGGGGGCGAGACTGGAGTGACGCGGCGCTCCCGTGGAGGCCGCTCTCAGGCGCGAAGGGCGGCGGGCTCCGGTTCCGCGGCCCGGCCGGGGAACAGCTTCCCGGTGTCCAGGACCAGCAGGAGATCGTCGCTCCGCTCGCGGCGGGCCGTGCGTGAGATCACGGCGGCGCCCTCCCGGTCGAGCAGGGCGGGCAACTCCATCATGTCCTCTTCCAGGATGGTCTCGACGACATCGGCGCTGTCGACCGTGATCGCGAGGGCATCCGCGTCATGTTCGAGGATGACCACGACTTCGCGGTTGGACTGGAGGACCGCCTTCGTGGCCGCGGCGAACTCGCGGACCAGGACAGCGAGGGCCGTCGTTCGCGTCTGCTCGATCAGCGCCAGCGCCTGCTCGAACTCGCCGCGCTTCTCGTGTTCGGTGACGACGTCCGCGACGGCGTGGATCCGCTTGTGGGGCTGGTCGAAACCGCTCCAGACCGATTCCAGCCCCGCGTTCGTCGGATGGTAGGTGTCGTACCACTTCCCGAACTTGCACTGATGGGGGTCGCGCGCCAGCGTGAAGGCGCGCCGCTCCGTCACCGAGGCCTCGAGCTCGTGGATCCAGTTGCGGTGGTCCTGCTCCCGGGCGCGCAGGATCTCCACGAGTTCGTCGATCTCGTTCGTCAGGTGCGGCATTCCCAGCCGAAGGCGCAGGTCGATGACCTGCAGGACCTCCCCGCGGACGTCGATGACCCCGCGCACGTGCGGCGGAGCGCCGGGCAGCGGAACCACCTGCGGGGTGCGGAGGATCTCGCGGACGTGCTGGGTGGGGATCGCGATGCTCTGCCGGTGCAGCGAGACGATGAGGTGGAGCCGCGTGTCGCTCGAGGATCTCCTGGCACCCGCGTCGTGCTGGACTGCCTTCATGGTCATCTCCTCGAAACGGGTGCGCCGGGCCTCCGCGATGCCGTGACGGGCCGTCGCCGGGCGAAGTGCGGGTGCGGGCCGGCCGAAGGTCTCGTAGGCAGCGCCTGTCTCCATTGAGAGTCGGTCGAACCGGGCGGGGCTTGAGGGGCCAACGCGGATGTGCCGCCCGGTCAACGGGATACCGCTCTCACCTCCGCCCGGCCGCCCCGGGCCGACGCGCGATCTCGTCCAGCGCCCACGCGGCGTGCTCGCGCACCAGCGGGTCGGGGTCGGCGTCGCGCGCGCGGGCGAGGGCCGGCGCGGCCGCGGCCTGGCCGCGGTTGCCGAGTGCGACGCAGACGTTGCGCAGGAATCGACCGCGGCCCGGGCGCCGGATCGTGCTCGCGGCGAAGAGCGCGCGGAAGCCCGGTTCATCGAGCGTGAGGAAGCGCTCGAGCATCCAGTTGTCGAACGGGAGTGCGCGCAGGCGGGCGACCCGCGGGGGCGGGGCGAAGCGATTCCAGGGACAGACCTCCTGGCAGACGTCACAGCCGAAGATCCAGTCGCCCATGAGCGGGCGCAGTTCCGGCTCGATCGGCCCGGGATGCTCGATCGTGAGGTAGGAGATGCACCGCCGCGCGTCCACCTGGCCGGGCGCGACGATGGCGCCGGTGGGGCAGGCTGCGAGGCAGCGCGTGCAGGTGCCGCAGCGCTCGCGGTCGAAGGGCGCGTCGGGCTCGAGTTCCCGGTCGACGAGCACTTCGCCCAGCAGCAGCCAGGAGCCCAGCGCGGGCGAGATCAGGCCCGAGTGCTTCGCGTTCCAGCCGAGCCCCGCGCGCTCGGCCCAGCCGCGCTCGAGGATCGCTCCCGTGTCCGCGTACCACAGGGCGCGCGCGCCGGGCAGCGCCTCCTCGATGAAGCGCGCCAGCGTGCCGAGCAGGTCGCGCATCACGCGGTGGTAGTCCTCGCCCGCGGCGTAACGGGCGATGCGTCCGAGGCGCGCGATGCGCGCGTCGTCGGCCTCCGGTTCGTGGCACATCACCACGCAGAGGATCGAGCGGATGCCGGGCAGGATGCGTGCGGGGTCGGACCGGCGCGCGCGGTGGCGCGCGCTGGCGAGCCAGGGCATTTCGCCAGGGCGCCCGGCGCCGAGCCAGGCCTCGAAATGTCCGGCGCCCGGTGTGCCCGCGGGCGCCGGAGCCCGGGCGGTCGTCTCCGGTGTGCCCGCTGCCGCCGGCTCCGGGACGTTCCCGTCGTCCTGGCGCGATGGGACGGTTGCGATGCGTACCGCATCGAAGCCCAGTTCCAGCGCGCGGGTCTTGATGCGGTCGGTGGTGTTCACGCTCGCCTGGTCACCGCGGTCGCGTGCTGTCGGCCCCGGCCTGGTCGCGACCCGGCTTCCGCGGCCCCTCGCCCGGGGCGGTCCCGTGCTTCGCCGTGCGTCGCAGCACGCCGATGCTGGGTGGCGGCGCGGTGTTCCTCCCGGTCACCGAGCGGGCCGACCGGGCGGCTTCCTCGGCGGCACGCCTCATCGCCTCGACCGTGGTGGTGTCCTCGGCCGTCCCGGTCGGCGCGGACCGCGACCCGGGCCTCCGGACCGAGGGCGACGTGGGTGCGGGCGGGCGATCGGGGCTCCCGCCCGACTTCGTGACCGGACCGCCATCGGGCAGGAGGTCTTCGATCTTCACGCGCCGCAGTGGTCCGGAGCGCCGCTCGATCACGTCGAACCTCGGTCCCGCGTTGAACCGGATGCCATCACGTTCCACCGGGTTCTCGATGGGTCGCGGCGAGCCGAGCTGCTCGCCGATCTGGTCCTTCGTGCGGGCCCGGGTCTGCACGTCGGTGGCCGGGAGCTCCGCCGTCGGCACGTACACGTACGCGCCGCCTGGCACCAGCCCCGGGCCGTAGCCGGCCGGGGACATCGGGGCCCAGCCGATGTAGTCGGGGGTCTCCTCCCAGGAGACCCACGCCGGTCCCCAGTCGAGGCCGGGCATCCAGACCCAGCCCTGATAGCGGTCGAAGAACCATTCGCCGTAGTGATAGGTCGCCCAGCCGTAGGGCTCGGCCGAGATCCACACCCAGCCATACACGTCACTCGGCGCCCAGTAGCCGCACTGGTAGGGACGCCAGCCCTCGACGTTCCCGTAGGGGCGGAACAGGTAGCCGAAGGGCTCGATGAGGGTCCAGTCGCCGTAGTCCTGGAGCGCGTCGTAGAAGAGCCGGTACTCCGGTGACAGCCCCGCACGCGCCGCGGGCATGGAATCCTGCAGGGGCGTCAGCCCGATCGTCGCGCAGGAGAGTTGGGTCAGGGCGAGCAGGGTCAGGGCGAGCAGGCTCCGGGAACGGATGCGCATGACGTCTCCTCGTGGCGGACTGTGGCGCGAGCGGCCGGTTTCGACGGCGGCCGACCGCGACATTGTATACCCGAAACGGGGCGCTCTGCCCGGTCGCGACGGCGCCGCGCGGTCCGGTGGCTCCGGCCGGACCGGGAGAGCGGTCCCGGGAGGCGGGCCGGCCCGGCGGTGAGCGCCCTGGGGCTGAGCCCGCGATCGCGAACCGTTCGACCGGGCCGACCCGCGGCGCCGCTCAAGTCGAGTGGGCCGCTTGCCGATACCGATGACAGCACTTGGTTCCCGGTGCGCGCATCCCCGTGGGCGATCGCCACGGCCATCGAATCGTGGCACCACGCCGCAGTGACACGGGGAGTGTGAGGCTGGGAGGATAAGTGTCATGAGACGACCCCCGATTTCCGGGACCTGTGCGGCTGTCGCCCTGGTGCTGTTCGCGGTGGCATCGGCCCTGGCCGCCGCGAACTCCGACGACGACGATCTCACGCAGGCGAGCCTCGAAGAGCTCCTGCGCACTCCCGTTGTCACGGCCTCGCGCCACCCACAACGCCGCATCGACGCACCCCGGTCGGTCTCCATCATCACGGCTGCCGAACTGCGCCGGCGCAATTGCCGCACCGTCCCCGAGGCGCTGAACGAGGTGGCAGGCGTCCTCGTGCAGGAGACCAACTACGGGGGCGGCTCGCCGATCATCCGCGGACTCGTCGGCAACCAGATCCTGCTGCTGCTCGATGGCGTCAGGCTCAACAACGCCATCTACCGCCTCGGCCCGAACCAGTACCTGAACCTGATCGACATCGGCCAGGTCGAACAGATCGAGGTCGTCCGCGGGAACGGCTCCGTGCTCTATGGCAGCGATGCGCTCGGCGGCGTGGTGAACGTCATCACGAAGAGCCGGAACCTCGCGACCAGCCCGCGCGGTCTGAGACTTGCGACCAGTGCGCGCCTCTCCTCGGCGGACCGCGGAGCCACGGGCCGTCTGGAGTTCGACGGGGGAACCCGGCGATTCGGGCTGAACGGGGGCTTCAGCCTGAAGAGTTTCGGCGACCTTCGGGGCGGACGCCGGACCGGCGTGCAGGCCTCCACCGGCTACCACGAACTGGATGGCGACCTCAAGCTGCAGCAGCAGTTCACGCCGGGCGCACGCGCCACCCTGGCGGCCCAGCACGTGGCCCAGCGCGACGTGCCGCGCACCGACGTGCTCCGTTCGGGCACGAACCTGCAGTACGAGTGGGACCCGCAGGAGCGCACCCTGATGGACCTGCGCTGTGAGTTCGAGCCTCGGGGTCCATTCGTCCGGACCGTGATGCTGGGCACCTCCTACCAGGATCACGACGAACGCATCCGGCGCATCGAGATGTCGGCCCCGAACGTCCAGCGGCGCCTGCACGATCAGGTGCTCTCCAACGGATACACGCTCCAGTTGAGCTCTGTCCTCGGCGCCCGGCAGACCTGGACCTACGGCAGCGAGTACTACCGGGACCGCGTGAACAGCTCGCGTGTGGACCACGCTCTGCTCACGGGCGTCGCGACCACGAAGCCGGGCGCCTTTGCGAACGGGGCCCGCTACGCATCCGGCGCGTTGTACGTCCAGGACGAGATCCGCCTGCTCGAGCGCTGGTCGGTGGACCTCGGCCTGCGTCACAGTCGCTACTGGCTGAACGCGACCGTCCAGGATCCGTCCAGCAGGGCCGTCTCCGTGCACTACACGCCGTACGCCACGACCGGCAGCCTGCACTCGCTCTTCCGCCTCGCCCCGGACTTCCACCTGGTCTGTGGGATCGCCCAGGGCTTCCGCTCTCCCAATCTGGACGACATCAGCGCCCTCGGCAGCTTTGGCGGGGGCTTCGAGGTTCCCAATCCCCGGCTCGCTCCCGAGCAGAGCCTCGACTACGAGCTGGGAGTCAAGGTGCAGCGCGGCCGGACCTATGCCACGGCCTTCGGCTTCCTGAGCGATCTGCGGGACATCATCCAGCGCCAGCCGGGGACCTACGAAGGGCTCTCCTTCATCGACGACAACGCCAACCTCACCCAGGACTCGGGCGAGCCGGACGTGTACCAGCGGAAGAACACTGGCCTGGCCCGGGTCGTGGGCGCGGAGCTCGAGGCGCAGGTGCAGGCCAGTGGAGCCGTCGACGTCTATGGGAATCTCGGCTGCACCCGTGGAAACGACCAGATCGCAGATCAGCCTCTGCGTCGCATCCCTCCGCTCAAGGGAGTGGTCGGCTCCCGCTGGCAGGTGTGTCCGGACCTGTGGCTGGACTTCCACGCCGTGTTCGCGGGGCGTCAGGACCGGCTCGCACCCGGCGACGTGACCGACCCGCGCATCCAGACCGGCGGCACTCCCGGGTTCGCGACCCTCGACTTGAGTGGCGGGCTCGAGTTGAACGGCATCGGGACGTTCACGCTGGCGCTCGAGAACCTCACCAACGAGTCCTACCGGCTCCACGGATCGGGGATCGATGGGCCAGGCTTCAACATCGTCCTGGGCTTCCAGTCGTCCCCGCGGCCATGAGCGCTGTGCCGCACCGGCGCCACCTGCTGCCCGCGCGGACGGGCCCGGCGATCCTGCTCGGACTGGCGCTCCTCGCGACCTGGGCGGCCGTCCCGCCGGCCCACGCCGCGCGTCCCCGTGACGAGTACGAGGTGAAGGCGGCGTTCCTCTACAGCTTCGCCCACTTCGTCGTCTGGCCCGAGGGGGTCGCTGCCCGCGACACGATCGTGGTCGGGATCGTGGGCACGGACCCCTTCGGAGAGGTGATCGACCAGCTCTTCGCGGGAAAGGCCCCGGCCGGCCGGTCGATCCTCATCCGCCGCTTCTCCTCCTTCGACGATGCCGCGAATTGCCAGATCCTGTTCGTCGGCGACACCCGGAAGAGGTCTCTCGCCGGGGAGCTGGGCAAGCTCCGCTCGAAGCCGGTACTCACCGTGGGGGAGCAGGATGACTTCGCCGTGGCCGGCGGCATCATCCACCTCAAGATGGTGGGGAATCACGTGCGCTTCGACATCAACCTGGCCGCGGCCGACTCCGCGCACCTGAGGTTGAGCTCGAGCCTGCTGCGGGTCGCGGACTCCATCCTGGGCCAGGAGCCCGCCGGAGGGACGCGATGAAGTTCCATCAGCGGTTCTCCCTTCGCGGCAAGCTCACCCTCGTCAACATGCTCACGAGCGTCGCCGCGCTGCTGCTCGCGAGCGTGGCGTTCCTGGTGTTCGACGTCTACTCGTTCCGGGCCCGGATGGTGGGCGACCTGGAGACGCTCGCGCAGGTGGTCGGTGAGAACTGCGAGGCCCCGCTGGTGTTCGACGACCCGGCGGCGGCGGGCAATGTGCTCGCGGCCCTGGCCGCCAAGCCGGCGGTCGAAAGCGCCATCCTCTACCGGCCTTCCGGTCAGCTCTTCGCCGAGTACGTGTCGCGGCAGGGCAAGCCGGCGGCCCGGCCGCAGCATCCGGAGCGGGACGGGCACCGGTTCGACGCCGGTCACCTGGTCCTCGGGCGCACGGTGCTGGTGGACGGAGAGCCGATCGGTCGGCTGGTCGTCGTCTCGGACCTGCTGGAATTGCGCGTGCGGCTGATCCGCTACGGTCTGATCGTGGCGCTCGTGCTCCTGCTGACCTGCGGAGTCGCCTTCCTCCTGTCGAACGCGATCCAGCCGCTGGTCTCGCTGCCGATCCTCCGGCTGGCCCGGGTGGCGAAGAGCGTCGCCGAGCGGCAGGACTTCTCGGTCCGCGTCCCCGAGGAGGGCCGCGACGAGGTCGCGCACATGGCCCGGGCCTTCAATGGCATGCTGGCCCAGATCCAGAACCGGGACAGCGCCCTGTACGAGATCCGCCTCGAGCTGGAAGGCAAGGTCGCCCAGCTCGAGGCGGAGGTGGTCGAGCGTCGCCGCGCCGAGGAGGCCCTGCGTCACAGCGAGGAGCAGCTCCTCCAGGCGCAGAAGATGGAGGCCATCGGCCGGCTCGCGGGAGGTGTCGCCCACGACTTCAACAACCTGCTGACCATCATCAAGGGCCACGGCGACCTGCTCGTCCGCCGCCTCGAGGCGGATTCGCCGCACCGTCGCGGCGTCGGGGAGATCCTCAAGGCGTCCGAGCGCGCGGCGGGACTCACACGGCAGTTGCTGGCGTTCAGCCGCAAGCAGATCCTCGCGCCCAAGGTGCTCGACGTAGGTGCCGTCGTCGGCGACCTCGGGAGCATGCTCGAGCGCCTGATCGGCGAGGACATCGAGCTGGTGATCCGCATGCCGGAGGGCCTGGGTCGCGTGAAGATCGACCCCGGGCAGCTCGAGCAGGTGATGATGAACCTGGCCATCAACGCCCGCGATGCCATGCCCCAGGGTGGACGGCTCGTGATCGAGGCCTCCAACGTCCGGCGGGAGCCGGGGCCCATGCTGGGCACCGACGACGTTCCCCCGGGGGAGTACGTCATGCTCGCGGTGACCGACAACGGCTGCGGCATGAGTCGCGAGGTGCTGGCGCGGGTGTTCGAGCCCTTCTATACGACCAAGCCCAGGGGCCAGGGAACCGGCCTCGGGCTCTCGATGGTCTACGGCATCGTCCGGCAGAGCGAAGGCCGCATCACGGTCTACAGCGAGCCCGGCACGGGAACCACGTTCAAGGTCTACCTCCCGCGCGTGGACGCCGCGCAGGAGGCCCCCGCGATCCCCGCCGTGTCCCGGGGGAGCCTGCGGGGTCGGGGCGAGACGATCCTCGTGGTCGAGGACGAGGCGCCGGTCCTCGGTCTGATCACCGAGACCCTCGGCGAGGGCGGCTATCGCGTCCTGTCCGCCCGGGACGGCGCGACGGCGCTCCAGCTCGTCGCCACCCATGACGGGGACATCCACCTGGCGCTCACCGACATGATCATGCCGGGGATGAACGGCAAGGAGGTCGCGCTGGGACTCGGCCGGCTCCGGCCGGGTCTGCAGGTCCTCTACGTGTCCGGCTACTCCGACACCGGGATCGTGCATGACGGACGTCTCGATGAGGGCGTCATGCTCCTGCAGAAGCCCTTCTCTCCGGTCGACCTGCTGGAACGCGTTCGCGACCTCCTGGATCGCGGATCGGCCGGCCAGGCCGCGGCCTAGTCGCCCGGCCAGCCGCCCGCGGCGAAACGCCTACAGGTCCTTGTAGTCCGGGCCGTCGCCGCCCTGGGGGGGGACCCAGGTGATGATCTGGTACGGGTCGGCGATGTCGCAGGTCTTGCAGTGCACGCAGTTCGAGGCGTTGATCTGCAGCCGCAGCGCATCGGGCTTCGACTCGTCCGGCACCATCTCGTAGACACTGGCCGGGCAGAAGTGCTGGCAGGGGTTGCCGAATTCCTCGCGGCACCGGGTGGCGCAGACGCTCGTGTCGGTCACGATCAGGTGCACGGGCTGGTCCTCGTCGTGCTTCGTGCCCGAGAGGTACACGTCGGCCAGTTTGTCGAAGGTGAGCACGCCGTCGAACTTCTGCGGCGCGGGCTTGCCGCCCCGGTGCCGCTCGCGCAGCCGGCGCATGTGCTCGTGCCCCGGCACGCTCGGGAGCCGGTCGCCGAAGGGGTCGCGTCCGCCCAGCACCATCTGGATGCCGGCGCTCACCATGCCGGCGTAGAGCCCGCCCGCGAAGCCCTGGTGGAAGTTGCGCACGCTCCTCAGTTCGTCGGCGGCCCACGAGTGCCGGACCCGCTCCTCGTACTTCGCCAGGCGTTCCTTCGAGAAGTCCTTCGCCAGCAGGCACTCGAACAGCGTCTCGGCGGCGAGCATGCCCGACTTGATGGCGAGGTGGATGCCCTTCAGGCGCGCGCCGTTCAGGAACCCGCCCGAGTCGCCGGCGATCAGCAGCCCGTCAGCCGCGAGCTTCGGCATGGCCCACCAGCCGCCCTCGGGAATGGCCTTGGCGCCGTAGGCGACCGGCTTGCCGCCCGCGAGCAGCGGGCGCAGCAGCGGGTGCGTCTTCCAGCGCTGGAAGAGGCCGTGCGGATCGTTCACCGGGTCGGGCGCGTCGAGGCCGGTGACGAGACCGAGCGCCCAGTGCGAATCGTCCATGCCGTAGGCGAAGCCGCCGCCGAAGGTGTCGTCGGGGAGCGGCCAGCCCATGGTGTGGATCACGCGCCCCTGCTGCGCGCGGCCCGCGGGGACCTCCCAGACCTCCTTCACGCCGGTCGAGTAGACCTGGGCGTTCCTGCCGACCGTGAGACCGAGCGAGGTCTCGAGCGCCTTCGCCAGCGTGCCGCGCGGCCCCTCGCACAGCACGGTCGCCTTCGCCCTGCAGTCGGCACCGGGCTGGTGGTTGGGCTTCTGCGCGCCCGACTTGTCCACGCCCTTGTCGCCCGTGCGCACGCCCGCGAGCCGGCCGTCCTCGATCAGCGGCTGAGTGGCGGCGGTCTCGGTGACGACCAGCACGCCCTTCTCCTCGGCGATGCCGGCGAGCCACTCGACCAGGCGCCCGAGCGAGACGATGGAGTTGCCGTGGTTCTGGAGGATGGGCGGCAGGACCGGTAGGCGGAACTGGCCGGTCTCCCACAGGAAGTAGACGTCGTCCGTGATCACCTCGCACGCGACCGGGCAGCCCTTCGCGCGCCAGTCGGGGATCAGCTCGGCCAGCGCGCGCGGGTCCAGGACCGCGCCCGAAAGGCCGTGAGCGCCCACGCGCTTGCCCTTCTCGATCACGGCGATGGCGATCTCGCCCAGCGGCTCACCCGGCGTGCCCGCGGCCACGTTCGCGTCGTGGCGTGCGATCAGGTTCGCGAGGTGGATCGCACCCGCGAGCCCCGCGGGGCCCGCGCCCACGAACTGCACGTCGAACTCGAGGACTTCGCGCTCCATGTCGCTCTCCCGGGAGATGCGCTAGCCGTGCGCCTGCGCTTCGAGCCAGCGCTCGGCGTCGATCGCCGCCTGGCAGCCGCTGCCGGCGGCCGTCACCGCCTGGCGATAGACCGAGTCGGCCACGTCGCCGGCCGCGAACACGCCGGGGATCCCCGTGCGCGTGCTGCCCGGCACGACGACCACGTACTCCTTCGCGTCGAGCGGCAGCGAGCCCTTCAGGAACGCCGTGTTGGGCTGGTGCCCGATGGCGACGAAGATGCCGTCGATCGGATGCTCGCTGAGCGCGCCCGTCTTCGTGTCGCGCAGCTTCACGGCCGTCACCACGTGCCGGGGCGCCGTCTCACCCAGCACTTCCTCCACCGTCGCGTTCAGGAGGAAGCGGATCTTCGGGTTCTGCTGCGAGCGCTCCTGCATGATCTTCGAAGCGCGCATCTGGTCACGCCGGTGCACCACCACCACCTCGGTGCAGAAGCGCGCGAGGAAGTTGGCCTCCTCGAGTGCGGTGTCGCCGCCGCCTACGACCATGACGCGCTTGCCCTTGAAGAAGAAGCCGTCGCAGGTGGCGCAGGCCGAGACGCCGAAGCCGAAGAACTCCTGCTCGCTCGGGATCCCCAGCAGGCGGGCCGAGGCGCCGGTCGAGACGATGACCGTCCTTGCCAGGAACTCGCCCGCTTCGGTGCGCATCACGAAGGGCCGCTTCGCGAAGTCCACGCTCTCGACCGTGGCCTCGACGATCTCCGTGCCGAAGCGCGCCGCCTGGTCGCGGAAGTGCTGCATCAACTCCGGCCCGTTGATGCCCTGGGGGAAGCCCGGGTAGTTCTCGACCTCGGTGGTGATCGTGAGCTGTCCGCCGGGCTGTGGCCCGACGATCATGAGCGGCTGCAGATTGGCGCGGGCGGCGTAGATGGCGGCCGTGTATCCGGCCGGGCCCGAGCCGATGATGACGACGTCGTGGATCGAAGGCACGTTGGACTCCGGGTTGAAGGTGACTGAGTCGCTGGATTCTAGCAGCCTGTGGAGAAAGGTCCACCGGGTGGGAGGTGCGCGGGCCGGTGTCCGAAGAGGTGCCCCGGTCTGGGCCACCGCTCCGGTATCAGCGGGCCGGAATCCCCGCCGCCCATGCCCACAACTGCCACACCCCCAGTCCGGCGAGCGCCAGGGCTGAGCATCCGATCAGCGCGCGGTTCGCGCGCGGGCCCAGGCCTCGCGCGGTTCCCGCGAGCATGATGATGACGGCCATGCTCGAAACCATCACTCCGTAGAAACCGGCGAGCAGCGCGATGCCGTTCGCGGGGGCCTCGCTCCAGCCCTTCAGCAGCAGTGGGCCCATCACCAGGCTCCAGCCCAGGTACGGCCCCGGGCTCATCAGATTGACCGCGGTCGCCCCCAGCAGGCTCCGCGGCCGGGCAGTCGATGGTGCGGGCCCGCCGGCGTCGTGGCGCCACCACGTCCGCGCCGCGAGGAAGGCGAACAGGAGCAGGAGCAGACCGCCGGCGAGGCGCACCGCCGGGATCAGCCACGCGGGCAGGTGGGTCAGGACGACGAGCATCAGGACGATGATGGGCCCGTCGCTCAGCAGCGGCGAGCAGGCCGCGGGCAGCGTGCGGCGCCAGCCATGGCGGATGGTCTGGGAGATGATGTAGGCCTGCAGCGGTCCGGGTTGCACGGCTGACGCGAAGGCGTAGGTCATCCCGATGACGAGGTAGGTGAGCATGCGATGGTCGGGTCTCCGCGCGCTACTTGCCGACCTTCTTCAATGCCTCAGCGGTGGCGTCCAGCAGGGCCTCGGGGCCCACGGGGCTGCCGGTGGCCTGCGTCATCCAGAGGTCGGGGGCGACGTTGCCGATGCGGCACATGCGCTCGACCTCGCCGGCCACATCACCGCTCTTCGCGATCTGCGTCTCCACCTGCACGCCGATCAGGTGCCCGACGGCGTAGTCCGGAATGTACAGGAACGAGTGGACGATGTGGCTGTAGATGGCCAGCAGCGTGCAGTCCTTCTGGCCGAAGACGGGGGCGAACCAGGCGTTCCACACGTCCTTCGAGATCTGCAGCACGGCCACTTTCAACTCGGCCGGCGTGGCGTCGGGGTGATCGTACATCCAGTGCCAGATGGCCATGTCCACCAGGGACACGCCGGAGATCTCGTAGGTCTGCCAGAACTCGCCCAGCGTCTTCAGCGCCTGGGTCTGCGCGTCCGCGGACCTGCGCGGCACGCCGAGGATCTCGAGGTCGCGGTTCTGGAAGGTGTAGGCCACGGCCTCGGTGAACGCGGTGTTGGGCACGCCCTGCAGCAGGGTGTGGTCCACCAGATTGAGGCCGAAGACCTGCTCGACGTTGTGGCCCAGTTCGTGGACGGCGATGTTGAAGCCCTTGTAGTCCATGCCGCTCTTGCCCACGCGGGTGCGCAACCGGGCGTTGTCGTCGCGGCGTGACGCGCCGGCCGCGTGACCGGAGCCACGCGCCGGGTCCACGTCGATCTTGGAGGCGAGGAACGTGGCGCGCTCCTCGCTGAAGCCGACGGACTTCAGGATGTTGGGCAGGTCCTGGTCGAAGGCCGCGGGGGTCGGATAGCGCTTCTGCGTGATCGCGTCCAGCTCCGCCTCGCTCACGCTGCTGGCGGGGCGCAGGCCGTTGTACCAGATGTCGAAGGGCTCGAGCTTGCGGCCGAGGCGGTTCTCGATCACACGCGCCACGTCCTTCACCCGCGGGCTGCCGCAGATGTCCTCGAGCATCTTCTTCACGCGGGCCTCGGGGAGCTGGCGGCCCTCCTCGAAGCTGCGGGCGATGTGGGTGGGCGTGCGTGGGCTGTAGGGATCCTGGAGCTTCACGGCCTGGAAGCACTTCAGGAGCACTTCGTAACGGCGGTCGGGCTCGGGCGCGCTCGAGACCTGCAGGTCGGCCGGCACGGGCCGGTCGCTGTCCTTCACGGTGGACGCCTTCACCTCGTTGGCGAAGGGGTTCCAGTCCACGAACGGGTCGTCGATGACGCAGGCGGGGATGGTCTGATCCACGATGCGCTCCATGGCCCGGGCCATGGTCCGTTGCGCATCGAGGCCCGCCGCGCCCCGGGCGTAGTGGGCCTTCAGTTCGTCCCGCAGGTTCCAGTGGCTGAGCAGCCGCTTGCCGGCCGCGAAGGGACGCTGGTCCCTGGCGTCGAGCAGGTGATGCACCCACAGGTTGTAGCCCGCGATGTAGGTCTCGGCTTCGGCGCTGGCCTCGGCGTAGGCCTGGTTCACGTCGGCGGGGATGCGCCTGGCGAAGCGGTCCACGAGTCTCGCCTCGGCCCACTGCCGGCGCGTCCAGGTCGCGCCCGCGCTCTGGCGCTGCTCGAGCGTGCTCAGGGGGAAGTTCAGGAGCACGACGAAGGCCAGCTTGTTCCGGTAGCTGTCATCCAGGAAGTGCGCTCCGGGCGCATAGCCGGCCATCAGCTCGTCGAAGGCGTAGGCCGGCCCCAGCTCCAGCTCGGACTGGCTCCGCCAGTCGCGCGAGATCTCGAGCAGGTGCCCGTCCAGGCTCTCGAGATTGGCCTCCATGCGTGCGAAGAGCGCATCCAGCTGGGGGTCTGCGGGCGCGAAGTAGGTCTCCGTGAACGCGGCGAAGTCCGCGGCGCTGCCGTCCCCGACGCGCCAGGTGTCGGCCACCTGCGCCAGACCGGTGGCGATGCGGCCGCGCTCGGCCCCGCCATGCCTGGCCACCAGGGCCTGCTCCTGGGTCTGCACGGATGCGGCCATCCAGGCTGGACGGTCGGCTCCGGGCGCGGCACTGGATGCTCCGGCGGCGGACTGCGCGATGAACCCGGTGCCGAGGGAGAGGAAGGCCGCCAGGGTGGCGGCAAGGAGGGCGCGGCGGTCTGGAGCGGACATGGGGCACCTCGGGGTTGGGATCGCGACGGACTTCGAACCTAGCCCGGAGCGCTCACGAACCGCAAGCCGGAGACACCGCGTGCTCCGGCTGCGGTTCCCGGGGCCGGCGTCCGGGCGCAGGTCAGCGGGACAGCCGTACCACGCGATACGGCATGTCGATCGAGAAGTCGGTGCGGTCGCGGAACTCCTGGGCGCGCCGGATCACGCACTCGCCCAGCGTCTCGATCCTGGCGAGCAACTCCGCGTAGTCGCGGAAGCGCTGCACGCCCTGGAAGATCCGGTCGAGCGCGAGCGGGTGTCGCTCGACGGCTGCCCAGCCCCGCTGGGTCTTCTCCGTCTCGCACAGATGCCAGGCCCAGCGGGAATCCACCGCCGGGTCCACGACGAGCACCTCGGGCGCGAGGGTCTGCGCGTGGCGGAGAGCGGTGAGTGGGTCCACGATCTCGTGGAGGCAGAACTCGAAGAAGACCACGTCTGCGCGCTCCCCGACATTGAGGATGTCGCCCCGCAGAACGTTGAAGCGGCCCTCCAGGCCCTGCTCGCGGATGGCCTGCTTCAGCCGCTCCACCGCGGCGGCGTCGGGATCCACGCCGAGCACCCTGCGTGCCCTGGCGGCGTAGCGGATGAATTGCCCGCCGCCGGCGCCCACGTGGATCACCGACTTGCCGGTGAAGTCGTGGCACGACTCGATGTTCCGGAGGACTGCCTCGATGTCCGTCGCCATGCTCGCGATTCCCGGTGCCTTCCTCGGTGCTTCGCCGGGACGGGGATCAGCGTCGCATGTGCTGAGACCGTGGGTTCCCCGCCGGCGCACGGACGCCAGCCTATCGCAGGAGAAGGTGCGTGAGACGCCGTCGATCCCGCGCGCGGCGGGTGGCTGCCGGGCGCGGTGGAAGCGGCGACGGAAGCGGGGCGGCTCAGGCGCCGCGCAGCGCGGCGGCGAGCGGCTGCCGCGAGGCCTTGAGCGCGGGCAGGAAGCCGCCCACCAGGCCCATCACCGCGGCCACGGCGAGCCCGGTGAGCAGGATGCCGGGGGTCACCCGGAAACCGAACGCCAGCTCACTGAACGAGGAGAAGTTCGTGGTGCTGGTCACGATCCGGTTCAGGGGCAGCGCCATGAGGCAGCCGACCAGGCCGCCGAAGAGCGAGAGGATCACCGACTCGAACACGAACGAGACCATGATCGACAGCGGGCTGAAGCCCAGCACGAGCAGCATGGCGATCTCGCGCGTGCGCGCGCCGACCGCGGCGAACATGGTGTTCATGGCGCCGAAGATCGCGCCCACCGCCATGATGATCGTGATGAACCCGCCCAGGACGCGGATCAGGTTCGCCAGCATCTCGGACTGTTTCGCGTAGAACTCGCTCTCGCGCTGCACGTCCACGCCGAGGCGCGGGTCGCTCTCCAGCTCGCGCCGGATGGCGTCGAAGCGCGCCGGGTCCCGCATGCGGAAGGTCACACTCTGGAAGACCTCGCCGCGGAAGACGGGCATCAGCACCTCGTTGTCGCCCCAGATCTCGGACTCGAACGTGGCGCCGTTCGCGCTGAACAGGCCGACCACGGTGAAGTCGCGCTGGCCGAAGCGGACGCGGTCGCCCAACCTGCAACCCTCGAAGCGGGTCGAGATGCGCCGGCCCACGACGACCTCGGCCGCGCCGGGCTCGAACCAGCGGCCCGCGACGACCTGGACGCCGCGGCGCAGGACGAGGGCCTCGTGGTCGATGCCGCGCACGGTGACGTTCGAGTTGCCGGGCTGGCCGACGCGGCGGCGGTTGTTGACCACCACGACCTCGGGGCTCAGCAGCGGCCGTGACCGGGCGTCGGTCGCGACCTCGCCGTAGGCGCGCAGGATGGCGGCCGTCTGGCGCGAGATGCCGCTGGAGATCTCGCTGTTGGCGCCCTTGCGCAGCACGATGAGGTTGTCGGCGGAGCCGGTCTGCACGAGCGCCGCGCGGAAGCCGGCGGCGAGCGACAGGGCGCCGATGAGGATGGCGATCGTGAGGCCCACCCCGACCGCGGTGGTGAGGGTGGAGACCGGCCGCTGCATGACGTTGCGGACGTTGTAGGAGAGCGGCAGCGCCATGGCTACTCCACCCGCCGCAAGGCGTCGACGATGCGCATGCGCGAGGCCTGCCAGGCGGGGAGGAGGCCGCTCGCGGCGCCCACCACCCCGGCGGCGGCCACCGCGGTCATCACCGTGGACCAGTGCACGCGCATGGGCGGCAGCAGCCCGCCCGCGTTGAAGCCCGAGGTGTCGATGAGCAGCTTCGCGAGCAGCGCCCCCAGCAGGCCGCCGCCCAGCGTGATGAGCGCGCCCTCGGCCAGCACGATGCGGAAGACCGTGCCGTCGCTGAAGCCCAGGGTCTTGAGCACCGCCACCTCGGCGGTGCGTTCGCGGACCGCCATGGCCATGGTGTTCGCCGCCACCAGCAGGATGGCGAAGACCACCGCGAGCCCGATGATGCGGATCACGAACGGCAGGTTGCCGTAATAGGAGATGAAGCCGGCCTGGAACGCCTGCTCGCTCTCGGTGTGGGTGGCGGCCGAGGAGTTCTCGAACAGCACGTCCACCTGCCTGGCGATGTCCGCCGCGCGCCCGGGGTCGTCGAGGCTCAGGTAGTAGACGCCGACGCCCGCGCGCCGCTGGCTGTTCTCGTAGAGGTACTTCCAGTCGAAATACATGGATTCGCCGTAGAAGGACTTGGACTTCGGCCGGTAGACCGCGCGGATGGTAAACGCCCACGAGCCCGGGTAGATCGTGCCGTTGAGCCGGATGGTCTGGCCCAGCTTCCAGCCCTGCTTCCTGAGCAGGTCCTCGCCCACCACGCAGGCCGTGCGGTCCTCGAGGAACGCGGTGAGCTTCGGGTCCACGCCGGGCGGCGCGGTGCCGGCCGCGGGGGTGGCCTGCACGATGTCGAGGTCGTTCGCGTACATGGGGAAGAACGTCCCGGCGTCCACGGCGAACTGCGGGAAGAAGTTCCGCGGGTTCACCGGGTCGCGTCCGCCGAACCAGTTGGACCAGCTCACCGCCCGCACGCCGGGCACCGTGCGGAGCCGCTCGAGGTAGGAGAGCGGCAGCGGGAAGACCAGCGCGATGGCGTTGCGCGTGATGATGCGGGTCTCGCTGCCGATCCGGATCGAGTCGGAGATCGTGTCGAGGACGCCGCCCAGGGCGCTGAACAGGAACAGCGCCACCGCCACGCTCAGCGTGGTGAGCAGCGTGCGCAGCTTGTTGCGGCTCAGGTTGACGAAGACCAGCATGACGGGCGAGAGCGTCAGGCGCTGCTGGAGGCGGTCGGAGAGCTTCGCCAGACCCCACAACAGGAGCGGCACGAGGACGATGACGGCGAGCGGGAGCAGGGCGGTGAGCATGGGTGGGGACTACTGCGACAGCACGCCCTTGTCGAGCTGGAACACCCGGTGCGCGCGCTCCGCCGCGTGCGGGTCGTGGGTGACCATGACGACGGTCTTGTGGAACTCGCGGTTGAGCCGCTCGAGCAGGTCGAGGATCTCGCCCCCCGACGCGCGGTCGAGATCGCCGGTGGGCTCGTCGGCCAGCAGCAGCTCCGGGTCGCTCACGACCGCGCGCGCGATGGCCACGCGCTGTTCCTGCCCGCCCGAGAGCTGGCGCGGGAAGTGGTCGAGGCGGTCGCCGAGGCCCACGATCTCGAGCGCGGTCCGGGCGCGCTGCCGGCGCTCCCTGCCGCTCATCTTCACCAGCAGCAGGGGCAGCTCCACGTTCTGGTGCGCGGTGAGCACGGGCACCAGGTTGTAGAGCTGGAAGATGTAGCCGATGTTGCGCGAGCGCCACTTCGCCAGAGCCGGGCCGCTCAGCCGCGCGATGTCCGTGCCGCCCACGAGCAGCTGTCCGGAGGTCGGCGTGTCGATGCCGCCGATGAGGTTCAGCAGCGTGGTCTTGCCGCTGCCCGAGGGGCCCATGAGCGCGACGAAGTCGCCGTCCGGGATGTCGAGTGTCAGGCCATCGAGGACGGGGATCCTCTGCGAGTCGCGCTGGTAGACCTTGCTGAGGTCGCGCACCTGGATGGAGGCCATCAGCGCTCCTGGGAGGTCCCGACGCGCACGCGCGCGCCCGCCTTCAGCCCGGCGGGCGGCCGCAGGACGACACTTTCGCCGCCCGTGAGTCCGTCGCGTACCTCGAGGTCGGCGCCGTGCGCGGTGCCCAGGGACACCGCGCGCGCGGCCACCCGGTCGTTCTCGATCACCCAGACGCTGGTCGCGCCGCCCGCGCGCACCACCGCGCTCCCGGGCACCAGCACGCGGCGCGGCTCCGCGTTCGCGGGGGCCGTCTCGCGCAGGAAGACCACCTTGGCCCCCATCTCGGGCAGGATCCGGGGATCGCGGTCGAGGATCGAGACCTTGACCAGCACCGTGGCCTTCTCGCGGTCGGCGGTGGGCACCACCTGCCGCACGCGCCCGGCGAACGAGGTGTCGGGGTAGGCGTCGAGCGTGATGCGCGCGACCTGGCCGTTGCGGATCTGCGCGATGTAGGCCTCGTTCACGTCCACCTCGACCTCGAGCGTCGCGAGGTCGGCCATGGTCACGATGGAGGTGCGCGTGAGGGAGCCGCCCGCGGAGGCCGGCGCGACGATCTCGCCCACCTCGGCATCCTTGCGCAGCACCGTGCCATCGAAGGGCGCGCGCACCCGGGTGTTCTCGAGGCCCACCTCGGCGAGCTGCACCTGCGCGCGCGCCTGCCCCAGCTGGGCGTCCAGCACGTCCACCCGCGTCCGCGCGTTCTCGAGGTCCGCCGCCGAGAGCACCTGCTCGGTCGCGAGGCGCTGTGCGCGAACGAGGTCGTGCCGGCCCTGGTCGAGGCCCGCCTGCGCCTGCGCCTGCGCCGCCTGTGCCTGCGCCAGCGCGGCCTGCTGGTCGCCGCTCTGGATCCGGGCGAGCACCTCGCCGCGGCGCAGGCGCGAGCCTTCGCTGACACCCAGGTACTCGAGCTGGCCCGCGATCCGGGCTGCGACGGAGGCCTTGGTGCGCGCCACGACGTAGCCATTGGCGGTGATGCCCTCGCCCGCGCCGCCCGCGCCACCGGTCACCGCCACGGTCACCGCCTCGACCTGCGGAGGGCGGGAGCGCAGCGCGAAGCCCGCAACCGCCAGCACGAGGACGACGACGACGGCGACGAGCCAGACGCGGCGGTGGCCGCCGCCCGGCAGGGAGGCGGGATCGCCCCGCGGGATGCGCAGGCTGGAAAGGTCGGGAGGTGCGGCGTTCATGGATCCTCGTTTCGATGGAGTCGCGGCCGATGCCACGAGCGCGTCCTGGCGATGAAGCCCCCGAAGGGCGCTGCGAGCATACGCCTTCTTGGATGCAAGTGGTCGCGTCCGGTTGCGGCCCGGGATCGGGCGGCGGCCCGCGCTTGCGCCCCCTGCGGACCCGGCCCTAGACTGCCGCCCACTTTCCAGTGAGTCGTTGGGGTGGCGCGGATCGCGTTCGCGTCACTCGTCACCTGCCGCGGCCGCGGACCCCAGCCGGGACACCCACCGAAGGTGGGTCGGAGGCTGGGCCGGAGGAACGCATGCCGTTCGTCATCGCGGAACCCTGCATCGGCGTGAAGGACAAGTCCTGCGTCGAAGTCTGCCCCGTGAACTGCATCTACGAGGGCGAGGACCAGTACTACATCCACCCGGATGAGTGTATCGACTGCCAGGCGTGCGAAGCGGCGTGCCCGGTGCAGGCCATCTTCCCGGACAATACCGTCCCCGAGAAGTGGCTGGACTACATCGAGAAGAACCGCGCGTTCTTCGAGGACAAGTGAGCACGTCCTTCCCGCGACGCTGAACGAACGGCGCCAGGCTGCGCCGCCTTCTGCGTGAGGACCCCACCATGACCGAACCCGCCCTCCCGACCCGCGAGCAGGCGCTCGCGCTGCTGCACGAGTGGATCCAGAATCCGAACCTGCGCAAGCACTGCCGCGCGGTCGAAGCCGCGATGCGCCACCACGCGCGGCGGCTGGGCGCCGACGAGGAGCGCTGGGGCCTGGCCGGCCTCATCCACGACTTCGACTGGGAGCGCCATCCCGATGCCGCGCGCCACCCGGTCGAAGGGGTGAAGGTGCTGCGCGGCCTGGGCTGGCCCGAGGACATCTGCCAGGCGGTGCTCGGACACGCGACCCACACCGGGGTGCCGCGCGAGACGCCGATGGCGCAGATGCTCTACGCCTGCGACGAACTCTGCGGGTTCCTGGTGGCCTGCGCGCTCATCACGCCCCACAAGTCGCTCGACGAGGTCGAGGTGGCGGGGGTGAGGAAGAAGATGAAGCGCGCCGACTTCGCCCGGAACGTGAGCCGTGAGGACATCGTGAGCGGCGCGACCGGGCTGGGCGTGGAGCTCGATTCGCACATCGCCGCCACGCTCGACGCGCTGCGCGGCATCCGGGACGAGCTGGGGTTGTAGCTGGCGCGAACGCCGCAGGCCGGCCGGCACGTGCGGATCATGGCGGGCCCGCAGCCCGCGGGCGCCTGTCAGGACCGGGGCCCCGAGGGGGCTGCTCCAGGCGTCACGCCCACGATAAATCGACGCCGATCGTTCGTCGCTCGGGGACTTTCGACTCGACTCGTGTCCCTGGGTGGCGCTCAACCGGCGTCGTCATCACTGTCCGCCGTCGGACTCCCCAAGGAGCCCGTTCCCGGCCCGGCCCCACTCCATGCGTGGGGGGTGAGTTCACGCCCGACCTCGTTGCGTCGTGGCGTCACGAACAACATTGTTCCGCGCCCGGGATCCGTCAAGGGCTGGGCTGAAGAATTTCCTGACCGGGAAGATGCACCTTCCCACCGAACGGAAGGGCGACTAGTATCCGTAGTACTACTCACCCCGTTGGGAGGGAGGCTGATTGAACACCGGGTCCTTCCGCGTCCTGTGGTCCTTGCCAGTACAGGTTGGCCTGCTGGTCCTGCAACTCGTCGCCCCCGCGGCCGCCACGAGCGCCGCCCGGAGCGCGCGCGATTCCTCGCGGGTGGCTCCGATCGAGCTGCGCCTGCCCGCCGACATCGTCTATCACCTTGTCGTTGGCCCCGATAGCGCGGTCGTCTTCAGCCACCAGACCCACGTGGCGTTCGCTGGGAACCGCTGCACCGGCTGCCATTCACGGCCGTTCCCCATGCTGCGCAGGGGGCCGGCCCAGGAACATCGCGACATGAACGCCGGGGGTGGATGCGGGATGTGCCACGATGGGAAGAAGGCGTTCGGGATCCTGGACTCCGGCGAATGCCGCACCTGCCATTCCGGGGCCCCGGTGACTCGCGGGACCGCCGCGGGGGCCCGGACTCAGTCGGGCGCCGCCGCCCGCCGCCTGCCGGGACCCCACGCCTACCCCCGCAGCGAGTCCTCCCCCGGGATCGTCTCGTTCCGGCACGAGCCGCATCTGGTCGGCGCTGGTGGCTGTGCCGAATGCCACCCGAAGCCTTTCCAGATGACCTCCGCTCCCCCGCGGCCCGGTGGCGGGATGCACGAACGCGCCGCGTGCGGGGCCTGCCACGACGGGAAGAAGGCCTTCGCCGCCGAAGACCCCGACGCCTGTTCGCGCTGCCACGTCGATGCCGGAGGCCAGCCGTGAGCCGGGGGATCCTGTTCGATTCCACCCGCTGCATCGGTTGCGGCGCATGTTCGGCGGCGTGCAAGGAGCAGAACGGCCTGCCCCCCCGGATCGAGGAGCGGACCACGGCGTACACCTGGACCGTCGTCGAGCGCCGGGGCGGGGCGAACGTGCGCCGGCTCTGCATGCACTGCCTCACGCCGACCTGCGCCTCGGTGTGCCCGGTCGGCGCCATGAAGAGGACGGCGGCGGGGCCGGTGGTCTACGACTCCAAACTCTGCATCGGGTGCCGCTATTGCATCATGGCGTGCCCGTTCGAGGTCCCGAAGTACGAGTGGGACCGGCCGATCCCGCTGGTGGGCAAGTGCGTGATGTGCGCGCCGCGGGTCGCGGCCGGCCAGGCGGTCGCCTGCGCCGTGGTGTGCCCGACGCGCGCCACGGTCTTCGGCGAGCGCGAGGCGCTCGTCCGCGAGGCGAGGGAGCGGATCGCGTCGGAGCCGGCGCGCTACGTGGATCACGTCTACGGGCTCGACGAGGCCGGCGGCACCTCGGTGCTGCTGCTCTCGGGGGTGCCGTTCGCGCGCCTCGGGCTGCCGGGCGGCCTTCCGCGCGAGCCGCTGCCCACGCTCACCTGGCAGGTGCTCTCGCAATTGCCCGACATCGTCATGGTCGCGGCGGTGTCCCTCTTCGGCGTCCACTGGATCACGAGCCGCCGCGTGGAGGTCCGCCGGAGCGAAGGTCCCGACGCGCCGGTCGAGCCGCCCTCCGGAGCGCCCCGCGACGAGCGGCCGGGACCATGAGCGCGGCGCACGGAGTCCCGCGCCGGCGCCCGCGCATCGGCTTCTGGACCGCGGTCTTCTTCGCCGTCCTCGCCGTCTTCCTGTTCGTCACGGTGCTGCGCTTCACGCGAGGCCTCGGCGCGACGACGAACCTGAGCGACCGCGTGCCCTGGGGCCTGTGGATCGGATTCGACATCCTCTGCGGGGTCGGCCTCGCGGCCGGGGCGTTCACGATCATGGCGGTCGTGCACCTGTTCCACCTCCGCCGCTTCGAGCCGATCGTGCGTCCCACGGTGCTGACCGGGTTCCTCGGCTACCTGTTCGTGGTGTTCGCACTGCTCTTCGACCTCGGGCAGCCGTGGCGCATCTGGCACGCGCTGGTGTTCTGGAATCCGCACTCGGTGATGTTCGAGGTCGCCTGGTGCGTGATGCTGTACACCACGGTGCTGACGCTCGAGTTCGTGCCGCTCGTGCTCGAGCGCTTCGGCTTCGAGCGGGCCCGGCGCATCCTGCACGGGGTGAACACCCCGCTCGTGGTCGTCGGGGTGCTGCTCTCCACGCTCCACCAGTCCTCGCTGGGGTCGCTCTACCTGATCGTGCCCCAGAAGCTGCACCCGCTCTGGTACTCGCCGATGCTGCCGCTGCTCTTCTACGTCTCGGCCATCGGCGCCGGGCTCGGGATGATCATCGTCGAGTCGCACCTGAGTGGCCGGGCCTTCGGCCGGAAGCTCGAGATGGACCTGCTCGAGCCGCTCGGGCGGGCGATGGTCGTGGTGCTCGCCGTGTTCGGCGTCCTGCGCCTGCAGTCGCTGGCGCGCAGCGGAGCGCTGCCGCTCGCCCTGCAGCCCACCTACGAGGGCCGGATGTTCCTGATCGAGTTCGGGCTGGGCGTCGTGCTGCCCGTCGCGCTGCTGGCCTGGCCGCGCATCCGCAACTCGTCCACCGGACTCGTGACCGGCGCGGCCTTCGCTGTGCTAGGCTTCATCATGCACCGGCTCGACGTGAGCGTGACCGGTCTCGAGCGCGCGAGCGGCACGCACTACGCGCCGACCTGGATGGAGGTCATGGTGTCCGTGGGGCTGGTCGCCATCGGATTCGCCGCCTTCGCGCTCGCGGTGCGCTTCCTCCCCGTCTTCCCCGTGCAGGGCCACGCGCCCGCCGGCGGGTCTGCGCCCGCCCGGCGGCGGGGCGCGGAGTCAGCGGGAGGGGAGCCTTGAAGCCGGGCATCGGGATGCTGGCGATCCTCGGGGTGGCGGTCGTGACGGCCGCCGTGATCGGGGTCATGTCGGTCATCATCCTCCGCGCCCACCAGGGGGCGTTCATCGCCCAGCTCACCCGCAGCGCCGACCAGTTGAGCGAGACCATCGCCAGCACGACCCACCACGACATGCTCGAGAACCGGCGGGACGCGGTCCACCGCGAGATCGTCACGATCGGCCGGCAGCAGGGCATCGAGCGGGTCCGGCTCTTCAACGGCACCGGGACCGTGATGTTCTCCTCCGACGAGGCCGAGATCGGCCGGGCCGTCGACAAGCGGGCCGAAGCCTGCTACGCGTGCCACGCGGCCGGGCGTCCGCTCGAGCGGCTGCCGATCCACGCCCGCGCGCGCATCTACCGCGCGCCGGACGGGCACCGCGTGCTCGGCATGATCCGGCCGATCGCCAACCAGCCGAGTTGCTGGTCCGCCGACTGCCACGCGCACTCGCGCGGGGAGTCGGTGCTCGGCGTCCTCGACGTGAACCTGTCGCTCGCCGAGGCCGACCGCCAGATCGCGCGGGACCAGCGCAACCTCATCTTGCTCGCCGTGCTGGCGATCGCGGCGAGCAGCACGCTGTTGTGGTGGCTGAGCCGCCAGCTGATCCTGCGTCCCGTGGCGATGCTCATCGCGAGCACGCGCCGGGTCGCCCAGGGCGACCTCTCGACGGCCGTGCCCGCGACGGCACGGCACGAGCTCGGGGACCTCGCGCGCGCCTTCAACCACATGACGAGCCGGTTGAACGAGGCGCAGCGCCAGCTCGCCCAGGCCGACAAGCTCGCCTCCGTCGGGCGGCTCGCCGCCGGGGTGGCGCACGAGATCAACAACCCGCTCACCGGCGTACTCACCTACGCGTCGTTCCTCGAGAAGCGCGCCGAGAACGATCCCGAGACGCGCGCGGACCTGGGCGTCATCGTGCGCGAGACCAAGCGCTGCCGCGAGATCGTGCGCGGGCTCCTCGACTTCGCCCGTCAGACCCCGCCGAAGCGGCTGCCCACGGACCTCAACGAGGTCGTGCGGCGGGCCGCGACGATCGTCACGAACCAGCTGGCGCTGGCGCACGTGGGCGTGGAGCTCGAGCTGGCGGCCGAACTCGAGCCGGTGCCCGCGGACGCGAACCAGATCCAGCAGGTCGTGGTGAACCTGCTGCTCAACGCGGCGGACGCGATGGCGGGCGACGACGGGTCGAGGGGCGGCTCGATCCGGGTGCGGACCTCCGCGGTGGCGGTGCCGCCGCGCGGGCACGCCACGATCCGCAGCGCGACGTGTCCCAGGGGCTGCGATCTGCTCGACAGCCACGTGCGCCTCGCGGGGGTCCCGGCGATCCGCGTGATCCGGCGTGTCCTGGACCGCGAGGCCGTCGTCCACCTGGATCCGGTGTACGGCCGCACGAATCATCGCGCGTCCGAGCCCTGCGACGAAGGCGTCCTCGCCACCTACCTGTGCCCCGCCTGCCGCACGCGGCTCGAGGTGCCGGAGCGCCGCTGCGGGGAATGCGGGGCGCCCATGTTCGGCGTGCAGGTGGCGCGTTTCGGCCTGGCGGACTGGTGCACGCGCAAGGGTTGTCCCGGCAGCTGCTGGGAGGCGCTCGACACGATCGGACCGCAGCCGTACGCGCAGATCGAGGTGGCGGACACGGGGCGCGGCATCACGGCGGAGGAGATGGACCGGTTGTTCGAGCCCTTCTTCACGACCAAGGGCGCGCGGGGCACGGGACTCGGACTGGCGGTGACCTGGGGCATCGTCGAAGGCCACGACGGCTCGATCGCCGTCGAGAGCGAGCCTGGCCGCGGCACGCGCTTCACCCTGCGCATCCCCTGCCAGGTGCTCGATCCCGCCGGCGCCGAGGCGCGGACCGGGCGGCCGACCCCGATGCCCGACGCACGCGGCGTGGCGGCCTCGGGGCGGACCGCGCCGGTCGCCCCCCGCGTGACGGCCCGACCGGCCGGCGGCACCCGGGACGAACCACGAGGCGAGTCATGACGGAACGCTGCGACGTCCTGGTGGTGGACGACGAGCCGGTCGTGTCGGACGCGATCCGGCTGGTCATCGGCCACGCGGGCTTCGAGGTCACGGCGGTCCCCGACGCGGAGACCGCGCTCGCGCATCCGGCGCTGGACGGCTGCCGGCTCGTCATCTGCGACCTGATGCTTCCCGGGCTCTCCGGGTTCGACGCGCTGCAGTCGATGCGCCTGCGCCGTCCGGAGCTGCCCATCGTGATGACCACCGGGTACGCCACGCCCGAGCAGGAGGAGCACGTCCTCGCCGCGGGTGCCACGGCGTTCCTGCCCAAACCTTTCGACGATTCGGAGCTGTTGACCCTGGTGCGGCGCGTGCTTTCCCGGGCGTCGGCCGCCGGTGAGGAACGGAAACCATGACTGCTCTGCTGATGATCCTGCTGGTCGTCTTCTTCGTCATCGCCGACCTGATCGTGCGCACGGCCTCGAAGCGAATGGCCGCGGCGCGCGAGCAGCGTGAGCGCGAGGCCGTCCTGACCAGCGCGCTCCAGCTCTCGTTCGCCGACGAGGCGAAGAGCCTGAAGCGCGCGGAGCTGCCGGGCGCGCGTGCGCGCATCCTCGCCGTGGACGACGAACCCGTCGTGCTCGACAGCTTCCGCAAGATCCTGGTGCTCGCCGGCTTCAGCGTGGACACCGTGGAGAGCGGCCCCGAGGCTCTCACCCTGCTGCGCGCGCATCCGTATGACTTCCTGTTCACCGATCTCAAGATGCCCGTGATGGACGGCGTGGAGGTCGTGAAGGCGGCGCGGCACCTGCGGCCCGATCTCGACGTCGTGGTGATCACCGGCTATGGCACCATCGAGACCGCGGTCGAGACCATGCAGTTCGGCGCCGTGGACTACGTGCAGAAGCCGTTCACCGAGGAGGAGCTGGTCACGCTGGCGAAGCGCCTGCTCATCAAGCGCGAGGCGCGGCTCGAGGCCCAGCTGCGGCCGGCGGTGCGCGTGGTCGCCCCGGCGCGGGCCGAGAGCGTGGCCGCGGGCGAGTACTGCGTGCCGGGCGGGGCATTCGTCTCGCCGGGGCACGCCTGGGCGCGGATCGACCCGGCCGGCCAGGTCTGGACGGGGCTCGACGACTTCGCGCGCAAGGCGTTGAGATCCGTGGAGCGCGTCGAACTTCCGGCGGTGGGCACGCGGGTGCGGCGGGGCGAGCCGCTCTTCACCGTGCGCCGGGGGGGCGAGGCTGTGCGCATCCTGGCGCCGCTGGCTGGTGAGGTCACCCAGGTGAACGAGGAGCTGAAGCACGCGCCGCGGCTGGTCATCGAAAGCCCCTACGACCGCGGTTGGGCCTGCCTGCTGCGGCCGGCCGACCTCGCCGCGGACTTGGCGGGCCTGCGGATCGGCAAGCCGGTCGTGGCCTGGTACCAGGACGAGGTCACGCGCCTGCGCAAGGAGCTGGAGGCCTCGGGTCTGCCGGAGTGGGCGTGGGCCGACCTCGAGAGGCGCTTCTTCGGTTCCGGCGTGGCGGTGAATGCGCCAGTGACCGGGACGGTGGACGCGGGGTGACTCCGCCGGGCGGCCCGTCGCTCCGGGTCCGTCGCCCGATCAGGTCGAGGGCTCCGGCGGCGCGGCGATCCGCCTGCACACCGCACACCCGTCTGCGATCCAGCGGGTGGGTGATGCGCCCGAAATACTCGACGCCGATCGCTCGTCGCTCGGGGACTCTCGGTTATGCCCGTGTCCCGGGGTGGCGCTCGACCGGCGTCGTTCGCAGTGTTGGCCGTGGGACTCGCAAAGGAGCCCGTTCCCGGCCTGGCCCCACTCTATGCGTGGGGTGGGTTCACGTCGCGACCTTGCTGCGTCGTGGCGTCATTCACAATGTTTGTCCCGGGGCCTCATCCGTCAAGGGGGAATCTAGCGGCACTCCGGCTTCCCGGCATCGGCGGACGGCCGGCGCGTTGCATCCTGCACGATTCGCGAGTGGATGAGTGCGGTGACAGGGCGGACGAAGGAGCGGGACTTGCGATGAAGGGCCGGCACGGCAGGTTCCGGTTCCACGGCCTCGTGGTGGCGGCCGCACCGTGCATTGGCGCGATGCTGGCCGCGGCGGTACTGCTCTGCTCGACCGTCACGCCGGCGATGACGGCGCCGGCGGCGCAGGTGCCCGACCCGCACGCGGTTCAGCCGGAGCGTCCGACGCTGGCCACCCATGCGCACACGGTCGCTCCCGGCTGGGTCGAGCTCGAAGCCGGGATCGAGCGCGACCGCCTGTCCGACGGCGGGCGGATCGAGAGCGCGGTCACGACCGCCAAGATCGGGCTCACGACGCACACTCAACTCGGCCTCACGGCCAACGCGCTGCGCGAACTGGCGCGCGACTCGCGCACCTCGGGTGTTGGTGACCTCGGGCTGGCACTCAAGTGGCGGCTGCTCGACCATGGGCCGCTGATCGGCGACTTCGCCCTGCTTCCCGGCCTCAAGCTGCCCACCGGGTCGCGGAGCCGCGGGACCGGGACCGGCACGACCGACGCGTCCCTGGTCCTGATCTCCAGCCACGCCTTCGGGCCGCTGTCGCTGGACGTGAACGTCGGCGGGACGGTGCGGAGCGGGGATGGCGCAGCGGCGCCGAAACGCGCGGTGCTCTGGACTGCCGCGCTCGGTCTGCCGCTGGCGGGGACGCTCGGCTGGGCCGCCGAGTTGTATGGTCTTCCGGGCACCGCCGGTCCGAGCGGCGCGGCGCCACTGCTCGCCGCGCTCCTCGGTCCCACGTGGACGCCGCGTCCCTGGCTGGAGTTGGATGCCGGCGCGATCGTCCCGGTCTCCGGTCCCCAGCCCCATGCGCTCTATGCGGGGCTGGTGTGGAACACGAGGAAGTTCTGGCATTGATCGTCCACCTCACGATGGGAGGGATCCATGGATTCGAGACTGCGCTCGCCGTCACTCGAGGAACTCAAGGCGCTCCGCCGGCCCGTGCAGAACGTCAACCTGGTCCATGCGGAGAGGCTGGGAGCCGTGGATCGGCTCGCGATCTGGATCACCGATCGCGTCGGCTCGATGGGCTTCTTCATGGTCATCTTCATCTGGACCGCGGCGTGGCTGGGCTGGAACGCCCTCGCGCCGAGACCGCTGCGTTTCGATCCGTTCCCGGCCTTCGTCCTGTGGCTGTTCATCTCCAATATGATCCAGATCTTCCTGATGCCCCTGATCATGGTGGGCCAGAACCTCCAGAGCCGTCATTCCGAGGCACGAGCCGAGTCGGATTACGAGGTGAACGTCAAGGCCGAGCGGGAGATCGAAGCCATCCTGCTTCACCTGGAGACGCAGGCGGACAGCATCGAGAGGATCCTCAAGGCCATGTCGAGCGAGAAGCGACCGTAGCCCGTACGGCTTCCTCCCGATGCGTGCTCCGGCGCTCCGCTCACCCGGGAGCGATGCAGGCTCGTGCCCGCGGCCCCGGTCTCGCTTCAGGCGAAGGGCTCTGATACGATCGAATCGTCGGCGATGAACCTGATTCCCATGGGGAATGGAGCGCAGAATGTCGGTGGCCTTCCCGGATGCGCCAGGTCATTGCAGCATGGTGGCCGGTCGGCCCCGGGAGTCCGCCGGAAGCCGGCTCGACATTCTGCGCTCCACCACCCGGGGCGTGAGGCGCCTCCTCCGGCCTCGCGTGCGGCCGCTGCGCGATGAATGGCGCGCTCCGTTCCACGGCCGGAGATCGGCGCTCCCGGTCGGCGCATGGTTGCTGCTTGTTGCGACCTTCTGCCCGGCTGCCGGGTCCGCCGCCCCCGTCCCGAACCTGCCGATCTGCACGACTCCGCTGAGCCAGGATCTGCCACAGATCATTCCCGATGGATCGGGTGGGGTGATCATCACCTGGCAGACGACGACCACCAGCGGCGTGAAGGGGATCTTCGCGCAGCGCATCGATCGCGAGGACCACGCCGCGTGGGGTGAGAACGGTGTCGCTGTCTGCCCGCTCCCCGCGGACCAGCAACGACCGATGCTCGTCCCGGATTCCTCCGGCGGGGCCATCGTCGTGTGGCAGGACTACCGGTCCGGGAACGACTGGGATGTCTTCGCCCAGAGGATCGATCGATCCGGCACCCTGCGCTGGCCCCGGGCAGGCGTGCCGATCTCCAGCGCCGCGAGCGACCAACTCGGGCCCGAGGTCGCGTCGGATGGACACGGCGGCGCCCTGGTCGCGTGGCGGGATCTTCGCGAAGATCCCAGTTCGGACCTCTACGCTCAGGCCATCGACGGCACCGGCCAGGTGCGATGGTCGACCAGCGGGATCCCGATCTCTGCCGGTCCAGGGGCGCAGCTGGTGTCCCAGGTCGTCATGAGCGGGGCAGGCGGCGTCTTCGTCTGGAGAGACTCGCTCGGTGACGGGGCGTACGCCCGCATCCACGCGCAGCGCGTCGATGCGATGGGGAATCCCCTGTGGGGCCCGGGCGGGCTCCTTCTCGACGATGGCGCCGCGCCCGATGCTCACCCGGTGTCCGTCGCCGACGGCCGCGGTGGGCTCGTGGTCGCGTGGGAATCCGGGCCCATCCACGCGCAGCGGCTGGACGTGTCCGGACGCCGCCTGTGGGGGGACGACGGGATCGTGCTCTCGACCGCAGACGGTTCGGCGCCTTCGGTCCTATCGGACGGTGACGGCGGCGTGACCGTCGCCTGGCAGACGCGGTCGTTCGACGACGAGGCGTCGGACATCCGGGCGCAGTCGGTGCGGGCCTCCGGAACCCCGCGATGGGGCCCTGACGGGATCGCGGTGTGCGAGGCTTCGGGAGCGCAGACGGAGGTCGTGGCAGCCCAGGCCGCGGCCGGTGGTGCGATTGTGATGTGGCGTGACGCGCGCAGCGACCCGTTCGGCGACCTCTGTGCGCAGCGGGTCGACAGCTCCGGGACCGCGCTCTGGAAGGCGGATGGCATCGTGGTCAGCGACGCTCCGGGGTTCCAGAGCGCCCTCACGATCTGTTCCGATGGCCTCGGTGGAGCCGTCGCAGCGTGGACGGACGGCCGCGCCGGACGGCACATCTACGCCCAGCGGGTGAGCCCCCAGGGGAGGCCGGTCGGCCATGAGGGCACGCGCCCGGCGAAGCCGCCAGATCACCGCGGTTTGCGGTGACCTGGCGCGGGGGGGG
>JANXPZ010000028.1 GCA_025357055.1 Candidatus Eiseniibacteriota bacterium
GTTGGGCACGTACACCTTCGGACAGACGGAATCCGTGGCCGTGGGGCTCGACTTCGAGTAGTTCCGCTGCTGCAACACCCAGAGCCCGCTCGTGCTGTCGAAGTTGTATTCGTGGAACTGGCGGAACTCGCCCAGCAGCGACCAGTCGGCGTCGCTCGGCCCCGCTGAACCCACCGGACGCTGCCAGTTGGCCGCCTTCCACACCCGGTATCCGCGGAAGTCGAGCCGGTTCGACTTGGGGTCCGGCGTGACCTCCGAGAGGTTGTCCCATGCGACCGTCACCTGGTTGTCGCCTGCCGCGGCGATGCGGGATGCGTTGTCCGCGTAGTTGTACTGCGCCGCCACGTTCAGGTTCGGGTTGGGCGGCGGAGATTCGGCGTTCCACGTGTGGTGGAACAGGCCGAGCTTCGTCTCGCTGTTGTAGGCCCCGGTGCAGAAGTCGCAATCGAAGTCGAACCAGTCCACGGGGCCCGCGAAAGTCACGGTGCGCGGGACCTGGTCGCGGCAGTCCTCCGCCGTGATCGACCCTTCACCCGCGCTCGGGTGGACGGGTGTCTCGCGGCCGTGGCCGTTCGTGAGCAGGGGCCAGATCCGCTGCTCGTAGACGCCGGCGTTGGCGACCTGGACCGTGAAAGCGTTGGCGAGCGACGGGTACTTGGAGAGCAGGGCGCCCGATCCGCCCGAGAACCGGTCGGCCACCAAGGCCCCATAGTCGGCGGCGAAACCGAAGGCGAGTTCCTTGTTCCCGGGCGCCACGGTGAACGCGACGGTGACCTGGATGCTGCCGTTCTCGGGCACGCTGAACCAGGGCCCGCAGGACCACCAGGACTGGAAGTCGCCCTTCTCGTCGCTCATGACCTGATTGATCAGGCCGTCCTCTCCGATGTTCGTGCCCGCCGCGCCCGACATGAACTCGTAGCGCTCCTGGTCGGTGCGCGGCCCTCCACCGCCCATGTACGGGGTACTTCCCGTGTAGGAGCGGAACGCCCGGAAGCCCACCTGCGACGGACCCGTCACTCCCAGCGGATCGATGCTGTGATCCACCAGCAGGAAGGTCGGGATGCCGGTGGTGCGGCCCAGGTCCCCGTCGTCGTCCACGACCGAGAAGCCATTGATACGGACGTTATAGTGAGTGCACAGGGACGAGTCCTCCGGGATGCCGGGCGGCGTGTCGCTCATCCTCATGCTCGGGCCCTGGAGCCGCAGGTCCGATCCATCCGTGGGCGTCATGTAGGGGAGCACGCTGCTCGGAAAGCCGGCCAGATCCCGGTCGTCCTGCCAGTAGCTGGAGGCCGTGGCCGGACCGCAGTCCATGTCCACCAGGCCGCCCACGAAGAGACTGTCGAGCACGTGGCCGGAACGGTTGAAGATGGTGTACTGGACGACGTTGAACTCCGTGAACCCCGGGATCGAGTAGGCCCAGGCCATCTGCTGGACTTCCAGACCGAGGGGGACGTGTTTCTCGGCCGCCGAGGCGGCGATCGCCTGGGGGGTGTCGTCCCGCACCACGCAGGTGATGGTCTGCTGCCCGAGGGCCCCGTAGTCCTCGTCGATGCTGCCGTCGAGGTCGTTGTCGCGCCCGTCCAGGAAGTCCTCGTCGATGCGCGCGTCCCCGGCCCGGTACAGGCCCTCGTCCCGCGTGTACTTGTCATCGTCATCGTTGAAGAGCCTGGCGCCGTTCAGGATCCCGTCGTAGGCGCGGTACATCTTGTCTTCCGGATCGAGAGTCGGCGGACGCCATTCGGTCAGTGAGCTCACGCGACGGATCGCGTTGGGGTCCGTGGCCATGGGATTCACCGCGCCCACCGCCAGTCCGGCCAGGTTCAGGTACTCGATGCCCGAAGCTCCCGGCCACTGCGCGGACGGGTCGCTGGAGACATTCGTCCACGGGTTCCCGAAGATCCCGAAATTGGTGACCTTCATGTAGACGTTGCCCACGGACAGGACCGCCCCCGGACCGAAGATGTCGGGGATGTCGGCCGGGCTCGCGACTCCCGACCCCTGGACCGGGAAGTACTCCGGGAAGGCCGCCTTGAACTCGGCCTCCGTCATCCCGTCCAGCGTTCCGTCGATCGTGCCCTTGCGGAAGAACCCGGAACCCTGCTCGTCCTGCGCGATCGCAGCGGTCGCGGCGAGCAGCAGCAGCATCACGCCCGCCGTCACGCGAAGCCAGCCGCGCCAAGCTTTCGTTCTCATGTCCCCTCGCTGCCCGATTGGCTGTTCCATGGCTAGAAGTTGATGCTCGCGCCGAGCCGCACGGCCCGGCCTTCTTCGTAGACGCGCGGATCCCGGACGGGCACCCAGTCCAGCAGGTAATCGCCATTCACGTCCTGCAGGTAGGCGCCGCCGGACCGTCCCGTCTCCGTGAAGTAGATCAGGTAGTCGTCGCCTGCCGAGTTGATGTAGGGGTTGCCGCCGGTGAGCCCCCCGGGCTGGGAGATGTTCTTCGAGTCCAGCACGTTCCTGGCGTCGAAGAACAGCGTCACGTTCTGGCCCCACACCTTGTAGTACTTGTCACCGTCGATGGTCAGCCGCGCGACCGAGGGCAGCCGCCTCGAGTTGTTCAGCGCCGGGTCCGGGCGACGGTCGTTGCGGAAGGACGGCGTGAACGGGAACCCCGAGCCGTACAGCCACAGCATGCGGAAGCCCCACTTGCCCGGGTCACGCACCACCGCCTGCACCGAAAGCGTGTGGCGCTGGTCCCAGTCCAGCGGCTGCTCGGAGATGGGCAGATAGAGCTGGCCACCGTTGAAGAATTGCAGCGCGGTGTTCGGGTTGGAGGCCACGCCGGTCGCGAGCTGGAACGTGTAGTTCACCTCGGCCGAGAACTTGTGGCTGAAGCTCTTGATCAGGCTGGTCTCGAAGCCCCGCGAGCTGGCGTAGTCCCCGTTGAAGTAGACGTTGACCAGGTTGCCGAACTCGTCGCGCTCCTGCCTCACGGTGATCAGCCCGTAGATGTCCTTGAAGAACACCGAGAACTGACCCGAGATGTCGCGCGAGAAGAGGTGCTGCACGCCCGCCTGGTAGGAGATGTTGGTCTCGGGCTCCAGGTCCGGGTTGCCACGCACCCCCACGCTGGCCTGCGTGCCCCGGTTCTCGAAGATGTACTGGCGCGCCGGAGTCTGGAAGGTCCACCCGTAATGGAACGAGAGCACGTCCTTGTCCGAGACCGGGTAGGCGATGCCGAGGCGCGGGCTGACCTGCTGCTTGTAGCGCTTGCCGCTGCGCAGGTCCTTGTTGGCGACCTGCAGACCCGGCGAAAACACGTCGAATCGCAGGCCCGCGTTGAGCACGAGCCCCTCGAACTCCCAGCGGTCCTGCACGAACGTGGCGCCTTCGGGATTGTAGTTGATGAATTCGGAGCGGCTGCCACCCGGGAGTCCATTGGCTTCCGAGTTCGGCTGCGTCAACGCCAGGTTCGACACCTCGTTGTACTTGGCCTCGATGCCCACCTTCACGGTGTGCTGCTTCCAGCGCCGGGTCGAGAAGTCGCTCTTCACGTTCCAGGTGGACTGGTCACGCTTGGAATAGGTGGGCCGGTCGCCGTGCGTGGCGAAATACGGGTTGTTCTCCGTCCCGTACTGGATGTTGCCGCTCCAGTAGAAGGGACTCTGGATCCAGTATTCCCACGGCTGCTTGCCGCTGACCGAGTTGATCGTGTTGAAGTTCAGGTTCGCCACGCGGGTGGACCACACCGCCTTGTCCGAGATCTGGTCCGTCCAGACGAAGGTCTGCTGGTTGAACCGGTCGTCCGTCGTCGCGACGTGGTCGGGCATGTTGACGTACTGGAACGTGGAGTCCCTCTGCGTGGGGCTCCACGTGCCGTAGCGGGGCCGGTACGTGTCGGGCTGCCCCTCCACGCGGGTGGTGTCGTAGCTCACCTGCACGTATCCCTGGCGGCTCCACATGTGGTCGTAGGGGGTGTTCACGGTGCGATTGTTGATGGTCTCGAACGTGACCTTGTTCCTCGGGTTCACCCGGTAGGCCAGCTTGAAGTTCGTGTTGACCTGGTTGAACTGCCGGTTGCCCAGCTGGATGAAGTCGATGAGCGTGCGGCGCGGGTGGCTCATGCTGCTTCTCAGGTACGTATCCGAGAAGCTGCCCTCGTAGGTGGCGAAATAGGTCAGGTTCTTGATCGGGGTCGGACCGCCGAAACCGAAGGTGAAACGGTCGAAATTGTTGAAGGTCTTGGTCGGGTCGCCGAAGCGATCGGTATCCCAGCGCACCTCGCCACCGAATCGCTCGGTGCCTTCCTTCGTGCTGACGATCACCACGCCCGAGAGCGCGTTGCCGAATTCGGCATCGAAGCCGCCCGAGAGCACGTCAGTGCCGGCCACGGCCAGCGAGGCGATGTTGGCGCCCCGGCCGAAGAGCGGGTCCGAGGCCTCGACGCCGTCGAACTGGAACTTCACCTCGCCACCGCGGCCCCCGCGGAAATGGAGCTCCCCGCCGAACGCCACGATGCCGGCCTTCACCGCCACCGCCTCGCGCAGGTTGTCCACCGGGATCTCCTTGAGCTTGTCCGCGGTGATGGTCTGCTTGGTGGTCGAGGACTTCGTGTCGATGCGCTTCTGGGCGCTGATCTCGATGGTCTCGAGCTCCTTGACGATCTTCTGCTCGCCGAAGGAGAAGTTCAGGGTGGCGGTGGCCCCGGCGCTGACCAGGACCGTCTGCTTCTGCGTGTCGTAGCCGGTGGCCATGGCGCGGACTTCCGTCGAGCCCACCGGGACGCCGACGAGGACGTAGTTGCCGCTGTCGTCGGCCTGGGTGCCCTGCCGGGTCGCGGGAACGGTCACATTGGCGAAGGGGATCGGCTCGCCGCGCGCGGTCACCCGGCCCTGGATCTTGCCGTACGCCGGGGCGGCGGGCGTCGCCGCCTTCGGGGCGACCACGGCAGGCTTGGGCGCAACCGGCTGCGAGGGCACCGCCTTCGGGGCCACCTTGGCTGGCGTCGTGGCCCTGGGAGCGGCCTTCGGAGCCGCCGGCCTGGCCGCCGGCCTGGCCGCCGGCTTGGCCTGTTGTGCGATTGCGGGGACCGCCAGGGCGAAGACCAGCACAAGCGCCGCGCCCGCTCGGATCAAACGCCTGCCATCAGAGAACATGCGACTCAACCTCTCAGGTGCGCAGCGACGAGGTCAGTGGTTCCAGACCAGACGAGCGCTGGACCATGCCAAGCCAGGGTCATGCTGTCAACGCGATTCCGGTCCTGGAGCCTTCCATCCACCGGAGTCATCTGGGGACTCGCAGGCATCCGGCCGCGCAAAGCAGGACACGCCACACGCGGTCGGAAGACGCGGTCGGAGTCGGCAGGTCGAATGTTGGTTCGGTTCGGCAGGATTGGCACCTGTGGAAATACCGCCGGACGGCGGTGCCCTACGCCCAGGACGAACTGACTATCCCGCCGACGTGGTGCAATTGTCAAGAGGTTATTCAGCCCCTCCACGCCCCCGCGCCCTCCCTGCGTACCCGGCACGCTCAGAAAGCCCATCGCACCATGCTGGCCAGCTGCTGGCGGCTCGAACGCGGATCGGCCGGAGCGCCATAGTCGGCCCGCCGCCACTCGACCGCGTAGCCGGCCTCGAAGGTCCAGTTGGCTCCGGCGGGCCGGAGCCCAAGGCCCAGGGTCACGATGTTGGAAAGGTACTCATCCTGCCGGACGTATTCGTTCTCGTCTTCCCACCGATACATGTAGCCGACACGTCCGGTCATGGCCTGGTTGCAGCGGTACTCGAGCCCGGTCCGCACGTCCCAGCCCTTCCGCAGCGGGCCCTCCCCGCTCAGCGTCTGCTCCGTCAGGCCCTGCAACCGGTGGTACTCGACTCCCCACGTTCCACGCGCACCCGGCAACCGCATCGCCAGCCCGCCACCTGCCTCCCAGGTGCGCTCCTCGGCCTGGTTGTAGACCACGCTGTCCGGAAACGCGAGGGAGTCGGCATTGAGACGGTAGCTGCTGGTGTTCCGGAAGTGGTTGAACGAGGTGAGATCCCCGATGCTCGGCGGCGTGATGGTGATGCTGCGGTAACCGGTCGCCAGTCCGGCGCCCAGCTCGAACGGCCCGCGCGTCCAGCGCAACCGCGTGCGCAGGGCCTGCCCGCGCTCTTCCCGCAGCAGGAGCTCGCCCTTGCCCGCGAGCGGTTCGGCGCCGACGCCGGCAGAGATGCTGAAGGACCAGCGCTCATCGGACTTTGACCGCCAGTCCCGGCCGTCCACGCCCCACTCCAGGCTGCGCCCCACGCGTCCGACCAGCGTGACCTGCGCGGTCTGGTAGGGACGCTTCTCGTCGTTCTGCGCGAAGCGGCGGGCCGATTCGTTCCTTCCCTGGATGGTGTTCTGGACGACGTCCATGCACACCGCCGCCTTGAAGGCCCGGCCCCGGTCGTAGGCCAGGCCCAGGCCGCCTCCCGTGCTGCGGACCTTGGACTCGGTCGGCGTGAAGAACTCGGGCGGGGCCACATTCTGGCCCGCCTGGTCGATGTACTGCCCCTGGGAGTTCTCCATCAGGTTGCGGTACTGGTTCTTCTTCGTCTCGCCGGAATAGAAGAGTCGCGCGGAATAGAGCCAGCGGCTCGACTTGACGTAGGGCACGTGCCCCATCAGTACGGGCATGATCGTCGGCTGGATGAACGTGCTGCGCCGCTCGACCGACTCCGAGAAGATCTGGTCCATGCGCAGGGACCCGAGATCGCCCGCGATGCCGTAGGCCGAGCTGCCGCCCGTGCGGCGCCAGATCTCGTAGCCGAGCCGGGTCTCCCGCGCCGCGCGGTCCTGCCGCTCGATAGTGCCGGCGCCGCTCGGGAGATCGTGCACCTGCGAGAACGAGGAAGTCGCCGGGTACAACTCGGCCGTGTTGGCGCTGTCCGCTTCGAGGATGCCCAGAGGGCTGGCCGCGAAGTCCCACAGGGTGATGGCGGTGTGGGGGTCGTCTCCCACGAAGGTCATCCCGCCCATGCCCAGCAGGCGCGGACTGCGCTCGATGGCGTCCTGGGAGAAGCCGAGTGAGCTGCGAGCCGCGTCATAGAACTGCGCGTACACGGGCACCGCAAGGGCCGTGAGGAGAAGAATCGAACTGATCGCGCTCAGCAGAACCCTGCGCCTGGGGCTCATGAAGACTCCTTTTCGGCTGGTCCGGGTCAGAATGGTCCATTCACCGTGCGGAGGAGGATTCTCTCCCGCCTGCCGGGGCGAAAGTGCGCGCGGTCAACGAGGTGCGCATGCACGGACCGTCGGATATTATGAACTGGTCACGGACGTGTCAACCGTGGAGCCGGGAAGCGCCCGGCACCCCGGGCCCGGCCCTCCCGGGGCGTGCCGCCGGCGGGCCCCGAGACGCACGGATGCCCCTCGAGAAAACAGCGCCAGTCACGGTCCAGGCCCACGCGGATCCCGATGCGCGGCCCGCGCGCGATGCGATGGCCGCCGCGTCGGGGCGGCAGGTCCGAGAGCCAGAGGGCCCCCCCCACCAGGTCGAGGCCGTCCTGCGCGCGGGTGATCCCGAGCGCGCGGGCCACGTTGCCGGGCCCCCGCGCCAGCCGGGCGGTGGCGCTCGTGCCGCGTCGCTCGCGCATGAGCTCGCCGCCCTCCACGGGCTCCAGCGCCCGCACCAGGACGGCCGAGGCCTTCCCCGCGGGCCCGGTCACCAGGTTCAGGCAATGGTGCATGCCGTAGGTGAAGTAGACGTAGGCGTGACCCGGCTCGCCGAACATGGCGGCGTTGCGCGCGGTGCGGCCGCGATAGGCATGGCTCGCGGGATCATCGGCGCCGCGGTAGGCCTCGGCTTCCACGATGAGGCCGGAGACGCGCCCCTGCGGCGAGTCGTGGACCAGCAACCGGCCGAGCACGGCGCGGGCGACGACGACCGGGTCGCGCGCATAGAAGGCGCGCGGCAACGGCCTGCCGGGCGCCGCGCCCGAGGCCGCCTTCCTCAATGCCCGGACACCGCCCCACTCACCCCCAGGCGCTCGAGCGGCTCCATGAAGATGGCGCGGATCTCCTCGAGCCGCTCGGGGCTGCGGGCCTCGAAACGCACGACCAGCACCGGCTGGGTGTTCGAGGCGCGCACCAGGCCCCAGCCGTCGCCGAACTCGACGCGGGCGCCATCGATGTCGATCACCCGGTGGCGCCCCGAGAACTCGCGCTTGAGCTCCTCCACCACCGCGAACTTGCGCTCCTCCGGGCAGGCGAGCCGGATCTCGGGCGTGGCGAAGTAGTGCGGGATCGAGTCCACCAGCTCGGCGAACGTCTTCCCCGTCGCGGCGACGTAGCGCAGCAGGCGCCCCGCGGCGAAGAGCGCGTCGTCGAAGCCGAAATAGCCCTCGCTGAAGAACATGTGCCCGGACATCTCGCCAGCCAGCGGCGCGCCGGTCTCCTGCAGGCGGCTCTTGAGCAGCGAGTGGCCGGTCTTCCACATCTCCGGCTGCCCGCCATGCGCCTCGATGTCCTCCTTCAGGCCCTGGCTGCACTTGACGTCGAAGATGATCCTCGCCCCCGGCACGCGCGTGAGCACGTCGCGCGCGAACAGCGCCAGGAGCTGGTCGCCCCAGACGATGCGTCCGTTCGCGTCCACGGCGCCGATGCGGTCGGCGTCGCCATCGAACCCGATGCCGAAGTCCGCCCCGCGCCGCTTCACCTCGGCCTGCAGCGCGACGAGCAGCGACGGCACCGTGGGATCCGGCAGGTGGTTCGGGAAGCTGCCGTCCAGTTCGGCGAAGAGCGGGTAGATCCGGTGCCCCATCCGCTCGAAGGTCTCCGGCACCACCGTCCCGGCGCAGCCGTTGCCGCAGTCCATCACGACCGTGAGGCCCTTCGGGCTCTGCAGCCGCTCGACCAGCATGGCGCGATATTCGTCCATCACCGGCCAATCGGCGGCGGAACCGGTCCCGCACTCGAGGTCGCCGCGCTCGATCAGCGCGCGCATCTCCTGGATCTCGGCTCCGAAGAGCGGGAGCTTGCCCTTGGTCATCTTGAAGCCGTTGAACTCGGGCGGATTGTGGCTGCCGGTGATCTGCATGCCGCCGTCCAGGGAGCGGGACGCCACCGCGTAGTAGAGCGCGGGCGTGGGCACCACGCCGACCCGTTCGACCTCGAGCCCGCTCGCGACCATGCCGCGCTCGGCACCGGCGGCCAGCCGCACGCTGCTCGGCCGCACGTCCCAGCCCAGGGCGACGCGCCTGCCTCCCGCGCGGCGGGTCAGGGTGCCGAAGGCGCGGCCGACCGCCTCGGCGGCCTCATCGGTGAGCTCGGTCTCGTGCAGCCCGCGGATGTCGTACTCGCGGAAGATGTACGCCGGGATCATCTAGGGATCCTTCCTCTTGAGGTACGCGTCGATGAAGGGGTCCAGCTCGCCATCGAGCACCGCGTGCACGTCCCCGATCTTCAGCTCGGTGCGGTGGTCATTCACCATGGTGTAGGGCTGCAACACGTAGGAGCGGATCTGGCTCCCGAAGTCGATCTCCTTCTTGCCCGCGGAGAGCGACGCCGTCTTCAGGCGCTCCTGCTCCCGGAGGTGCACGAAGAGCCGGGTGCGCAGCATGCGCATCGCGAACTCGCGGTTGCGGTGCTGGCTGCGCTCGGCCTGGGACTGCGCGACCAGCCCCGTGGGCAGGTGGGTGATGCGCACCGCGGACTCGGTCTTGTTCACGTGCTGGCCGCCCGCCCCGCTGGCCCGGTAGGTGTCCACCCGCAGATCGCCGGGCTGGATGTCCACGGTGATCGTGTCGTCCACCATCGGGTAGACGAAGACCGAGGCGAACGAGGTGTGGCGCCGCTGCGCCGCGTCGAACGGCGAGATGCGCACCAGCCGGTGCACGCCACTCTCGCCCTTGAGGTAGCCGTAAGCGAGCTCGCCGGTGATCTCGACGGAGGCGTCCTTGAGACCGGCCTCGTCCCCGGGCTGCAGGTCGAGGATGCTGGTCGCGAAGCCACGCCGCTCGGCCCAGCGCATGTACATGCGGAAGAGCATCTCGGCCCAGTCCTGCGACTCGGTCCCGCCGGCGCCGGGATGGATGGAGACCAGCGCGCCCAGGCGGTCGTACTCCCCGGACATCAGGCTGCGGGTCTGCAGCTCGGCGATGACCTTCGCCAGCTTGGCGGCCTCGGTCTCGACCTCGGCGAGCCGCGCCGCATCGGTCTCGCCGAGCTCGAGCAGTTCCTCCAGGTGCCTCAGCTCGACGTCGGGCCTGCTCCATTCCTCGACCGTGCGCTTGGCATGCTTGAGGGCGGCGACCGTCTTCTGCGCGACCTCGGGCCGGTCCCAGAAACCGGGCTCGGCCATGCGGGCCTCGGACTCGCTCACCTCGCGCGCGCGCGCCTCGACGTCAAAGGTACCTCCGCAGGTCCTGCAGCGTGGCGCGAGCCTGCTGCAGGCGCATGCGTACTTCGGCGACGGTCAACATGGTCTATCCCCTCTCCGCCCGGGCGGCCTGCAGCGCGGCGACCGCCGCCCGTGCCCCCCGCGCCAGGTCCTCGATGCTCCCCGTGTTCTCGAGCGTCACGTCCGCCGCCGCGCTGAACGCCTCGTCGGTCCGTTGCACCAGGAGCCGGCTCCGCGCCGCCTCCTCCGTCCAGCCGCGGCTGCGCATGAGACGCAGCACCTGCTCCGCCTGAGGCGCGGTGACGGCGATCACCGCGTCGCACGCGCGCTCCAGCCCCCATTCCAGCAACAGTGCGGCGTCCAGCGCCACCACGCCGCGCGTGCCGCGCGCGCGCAGTCCCTCCAACCGCTCCTCGATGCGCGCGACCAGCCGCGGGTGGACCAGCCGGTCCAGCCGGGCCCGCGCCGCCGGATCACGGAACACGCTGGCGGCGACCCGTTCGCGGTCGAGCCGTCCGTCCGGCCGGTAGATGTCGTCTCCGTACTCGCGCGCGAGCGCGGCCCGCACCCCGGGATCCTGCTCGGTGACCTCGTGACCCACGAGGTCGGCCTCGATCACGGTCGCGCCGTCCGCAGCCAGGGTGTCCGCCACCGCGCTCTTGCCGCTCCCCGCGCGGCCGACCAGTCCGACGATGAAAAGGCCGTCGCCCGCAGCCGCGCGGCGAGCTCTAGTGGACATCGAACCAGGTCGGGCCGACGCCCACGGAGACCTCCAGCGGCACGCGGAGCGGGAAACAGTCCTGCAGCTCGGCTCGGGTCAGCGCCGCGACCGCCTCGGCGTCCGCGGCCGGGCCCTCGAGCAGGAGTTCATCGTGCACTTGCAGAAGCAATCTAGCCGAGGGCTTCTGGCGCTTCAAGGCGGCGGCCAGACGGATCATGGCGAGCTTCATCAGGTCGGCCGCCGAGCCCTGGATGGGCGTGTTGATGGCGGCGCGCTCGGCCAGCGAGCGCAGCCCGCCGTGGGGGCTGCCGAGGTCGGGCAGGTAGCGCCGCCGGCCCATCAAGGTCTGCACCCAGCCGCGCGCGCGGGCCTCTTCGACCGTGCCGTCGAGGAACTCGCGCACCCGGGCGTAGACCGCGAAATAGTGGCGGATGAAGTCCTCGGCCTCGGCCAGCCCGATGCCCATCTGCTGGGCGAGGCTGCGCGCACCCATGCCGTACATGACGCCGAAGTTCACGATCTTGGCGCGCGCCCGCAACGCCGGGTCGAGTTCGCCGTCCTTCACGCCGAAGATGCGCCGCGCCGTGCTGGCATGCACGTCCGCGCCGCCCTGGAACGCCTCGATCAGCGCGGGGTCCTCCGAGAGGTGCGCCATCACGCGCAACTCGATCTGCGAGTAGTCGCCCCCCACCAGCAGGGCGCCCGCGGGCGCGACGAAGGCCCGCCGGATGGCCCGGCCCTGGGGCGTGCGGAAGGGGATGTTCTGCAGATTGGGATCGCTCGAGGAGAGCCGCCCGGTGGAGGCCACCGCCTGGTGGAACGTGGTGTGCACGCGGCCGTCCGAGGCGTCGGCCACCGCGGGCAGCGCGTCGAGGTAGGTGGACTTGAGCTTGGTGAGCGCCCGGTATTCGAGCAGGAGCTTCGGGAACGGGTGCTCCGCGGCCAGTTCCTCGAGCACGCCCTGGTCGGTCGAGAAGCCGGTCTTCGTGCGCCGGCCGGTCTTCAGCTTGAGCTTCTCGAACAGCACGCGCGCGACCTGCTGGCCGCTGTTGAGGTTGATGCGCTCGTCGGCCAGCACGGTGAGCGCCGACTCGAGCCGGGCGATGTCCTCGGCGGCGCGGCCCGACATCTCGGCCAGCACGGCACGGTCGAGCGCGATCCCCGAGCGCTCCATCTCGCACAGCACCGTGAGGAGCGGGTGCTCGATGCGGGCGTAGAGGTCGCCCTGTTCGCGCGAGTCGAGCTGGGCGCGGAGCGCCGCCTCCAGCCGCCAGAGCGCTGCGACCGCCGGGGCCGCGACCGCCCGCGCGGCCTCCGGCACGAGCGTCGCGTGCTCCGGCAGCGGCCGGCCGCGCGCCACCGGCGGCCCGAGCTCGGGCAGGGCCTCGCCGAGGAAGTCGCGCGTCAGCGCCGCGAGCGAATGATCACGCTCCGGATCGCAGAGGAACGAGCCCAGCTGGACATCGAAGGCCAGGCCTCCCAGCTTGAACCCCGCGCCTTCGAGCACGTGACAATCGGCCTTAAGGTCGTGCCCCACCTTCGGCACCGTGGGATCGGCGAGCGCCGGGGCGAGCCATTCGCGCACCTTCGCCAGCGGCAGGTTGGGGCCCGAATCGTGGGCCAGCGGGACGTAGCAGGCGGTCCCGTCGCGCGCCGCGAGCGCCAGCCCCACCAGCCGCGCCGTCCGCGGCTGCGGACCGTCCATGAACGGCAGCAGCGCCAGGCCGTGCATCGAGCGCGCCCGCACCTCGTGCAGCTCCTGCGTCCAGGCCTCGAGCAGCGCCAGCTCGCCTCCCTCATCGACCGTCCCGGCCGAGCCCCACAGATCGAGCGTGGCCTGACCGCCCGGGGCCGGCGCCGAAGACCGGACGCCCCGGGGCGGCAGCGTGGCCGGAGGGGCCGGCGCCACGGGCGTCACGACCCGGGCCGGCGGAGCAGCCTGCGGTGATGGGACGGGAACCTGTGGGACCGCCGGCGGCACCGGCGTGGGGGCCGGGAATGGGGTCACGCCCGGGGGCGGCGCCGCGGCCGCCGGCGGGATCCGGGTCGTGGGCGGCGCCGCGGTCGCTCGCGGCATCACGAGCGTCACGCCCTCGGCCGGCGTCTCGCTCACCGTGCCCCGCCGCTCGGCCGGTCGCGCCGGCGAGAGCGCGCCCGCGTCGGCGTCCGCCACGCCCAGGCTGTCCGCCACGGTCTCGAGCCGGCGGACTTCGTGGCGCTTCGCGAACTCGAGCAGCGCATCGCGCCGGATCGGACCGCAGCGCAGATCCTCCCAGGAGTAGGGCAGGTCGAGGTCCGCGCGCACCGTGGCCAGCTCGCGCGACAGGAAGGCCAGCTCGCGGTGGGTCTCCAGCTTCGCCTTGAGCGCGGGTTTCCTCACTTCAGCCAGCCGCGCGTAGAGCGCGTCGAGCGAGCCGAACTGCCGCATCAGCTCCTTGGCGGTCTTCTCCCCCACGCCCGGCACACCCGGGATGTTGTCGCTGGAGTCGCCCATCAGCGCCAGCACGTCGCGGATGTGTTCGGGCCCCACCTCCCACTTGGCGCGCACCGCGTCGGCGTCCATCCACTCGTAGGCCTCGCGCGCCTGCGGCACCAGCACGCGCACCGGCCCGCCCACCACCTGAAGCATGTCCTTGTCGCTGGTGACGAGCACGACCTCGAGCCCCTCGCGCGCGCCGCGCGCCGCCAGCGTGGCCATGACGTCGTCGGCCTCCATCCCCGGGATCTCGAGCACCGGGAGTCCCAGCGCCTGCGCCAGCGTCTCGATCGGTTCGAGCTGGGCGAGCAGGTCCTCCGGCGTGGGCTTGCGCTGGGCCTTGTAGGCGGGGAAGCGCTCGTGCCGCCAGGTCGGCCCCGGCCCATCCCAGGCCAGCGCCCAGTGCTCGGGCTTCTCCTCGCGCCGGATCTTCAGCACGGTGTTGGCGAAGCCGAAGATGGCGGAGGTGTTCTCGCCCCTCGAGTTGACCAGCGGCCGCGAGATGAACGCGTAGAAGGCCCGGTACGCGAGGCCCATCGCATCGAGCACGAAGAGGCGGGGCATGGTCTACCCCGCGGGGCGCCGGCCGCCCGTCACGCGCCCCTCCGGTACAGCCCGTGGCGCACGAGGCAGGCGGCGACCGCGTCGGGGACGAGGTAGCGCAGCGAGCGACCGGCGCGGGCGCGGGCCCGCAGGGCGCTCGAGGAGATCCCCACGAGCGGGTTATCGAGCAGGACGACCCGGGCGCGCGCGCGGGCCGGAGCGAGCGGGTGGCTGCGGGCGCGCGCGCCCGGCGACGGCCCCGGGGACCGCGCGGCCACGACCAGCGTGGCAAGCCGGGCGATCTCCACGGGCTCGTGCCAGTCGGGGAAGTCCGCGAGACTGTCCGCCCCCATCAGCAGGTAGAAGCGCGCCCCCGGCTGGCGGGCGTGAAAGTGACGCAGCGTGTCCACCGTGAACGAGGGGCCCGCGCGGCGCGCCTCGAAGCCGGAGACCCTGAAGGCCGGATTGCCCCGCACCGCGAGTCGCGTCAGGGTCAGCCGGAGCGCGGCGTCGGTGAGCCGCCGGCCGCGCTTGTGGGGCGGCGTGCCGGCGGGCACGAACACCACGCGGTCCAGCCGCAGCCGCACGCGGGCCCACTCGGCCAGCACGAGGTGCCCGAAGTGGGGCGGGTCGAACGTCCCGCCGAACAGGCCGATGCGGCGCACGGCGCTACTTCTTCTTCGGGGGGTGTCGCTCGAGGCGCGCGAGTTCCTTCGCAGCGCGCAGGGCCACGGCCTGGCCGGCGAAACGCGTCTCGAGGTCGCGCAGCGCGGCCAGGGCCTCGTCGCGCCTGCCCGCCAGCGCGTCGGCCAGGGCCAGGCCCAGGTTCGCGTTCGGCGCGAAGGAAGTCTCGGGGTATTCGTCGAGCACGCGCTGGAAGTAGACGCGGGCCGGCTCCGGGCGGCTGAGCTTGAGATAGAGGTTGCCCGCCCGGTCGAGCTTGTCTGCCAGCCGCTCACGCGCGGCCTGGCGGCGCCTTCCGGCCTCGGCGTTCTGCCAGTGCTCCGGGTACTCGCGCAGGTAGCTTTCCCACTGCTCGAGGGCCTTCTGGGTGTACTCCTGGTCGAAGGCGGGACCACGGGACTGCCCCCAGAGCGCTTCGCCCAGCCGGAACGAGGCAGCGGCGGCGGAATCGCTCTCGGGATAGTCGCGCAGGAGCCGCTCGAACTGGCTCTGGGCTTCGCTCCACTCCTTGATGTGCAGGTGGGCCTCGCCCAGCAGCTCGATGGCCTGGTCCACGTCCGCGCCGCCCGCGTTGTTCGCCACGTAGCTCTTCAACAATTCGAGCGCGACGCTGTAATCGCGCTCCTGGAGCGCGCGGCGCCCCTGGGCCAGGCGCTCCGTCTCGGAATGGACCGCGGGGATCGTGCTCGCTCCGCAGCCGGCCAGCGCCCCGGCGAGCAGGCCGAGGGCGAGCGGGAGCAACAGCCGGCGGATGGTCATCGGAGCCGGCCTCATGGACGGTTCTGGAAGAAGAGCGCCGCCAGCCCGCCGACGACGGCGATCACGATCATGGGCTCGAAGATCTTGCCCACGTTCCGCGTGGGCACCGGGCTCTTCAGGTCGGCGTAGCGCTCATCCTCGACCATGCCGACCCGGTCGTTGCGGAAGGCGTCCAGCAGGTTGTAGGAGACGCCGGACGACCACAGCACGTTGGCGCTGCGCGAATCGCGCAGGGTGAGCGCCCCCTCGACCAGGGCCTGGCGCTCGATCTTCACGCGCCCCGAGAAGGGCAGCCAGCCCACCAGCCGCAGGTAGGACACGCGCGCGGTGGCGAGCTGGTACTCGAGCAGCGGGTCGCCGGTGGGCGAGTACGTCGCCAGGCTGTCATCCTCCAGGACGGTGCGCCGCACGGTGGCCGTCACGCCGCGCCGCGCCAGCTCGCGCAACACCGCGTGCTCGACCACGAAGTTGAGCGGGTGGCTCTCGGCCGGTGCCAGCACCACATGGGCGCCCGTGTCGATGGGGGCCGATTGCAGGGCGCGGGAGAAGGCGGTATTCGCGACCAGGCTCACGAGCTGGAGATTGGTGGCCGGCAGGCGGGGCCCGCGGGGGCGCACGATCGGTGTGATCTGGGTCTCGGCGGTCGTGAAGGTCGTGTCGATGCCTGGCTTGGGCCCGGCGGCGTACTTGAACTTCTTCGCCTCCGCAGGGGAGCCGAGCACCAACAGGCCGACCAGGGCGGCCGCAAGTCCTGCACGCATCAGGCGGTTCCTTTCACGAGTTGTACGAAGGGTCCGGCAGCCTCGGCCCGTGCGAACAGGTCGTACGCCGCCGCCCCCGTCACGCGAACCTCGACGAGGGTCCCGGGCACCAACCCATCGCCTTCTACCACCACGCCCCCATCCACTTCAAACGCCGACCCCGCAGTCCTGGCAGCATACTGATTGCGCCCGGCCGGGCCGTCAATCATGACCGTGAGCCTCTCCCCCACCCGGCCGGCGTTGCGGGCCCTGGCCAGCCGCTGCTGGAGTTCGAGCACGCGCGCCCTCCGCGCGCGCCGCACCGTGAGCGGCACGCGGGGGGTCATCTCCCAGGCCGCGGTCCCGGGCTCCCGCTCGTAGGGGAAGACCACGAGGTGCTCGAAAGGCTCATCCTCGACGTATCGGCACAACTCCTCGAACTGCTCATCGGTCTCGCCCGGGAAACCCACGATGAAGGTGGTGCGCAGCGTGACGCCCGGGATGCCCGCCCGGATCCGCCGGACCAGCGCGCGGGAGGCCGGTCCGGTGATGCCGCGGGCCATGGCGCGCAACTGACCCGTCGCGACGTGCTGGAGCGGCAGGTCCACGTAGGGCACGACCCGCGCGGCCTTCGCCCAGACTTCGATCAGGCGGTCGGTCCAGCGGCGCGGGTCGGTGTACTGCACCCGGATCCAGGTGAGGCCCGCGACCTGGTCGAGGGCCTCGAGCAGGTCGGCGAGGGTGGGCTGGCCAGGCAGGTCGGCCCCGTAGGCCGTGGTGTCCTGCCCGATGACGTTGAGTTCGCGCACGCCGGCGGCGGCGAGGTTCGCGGCCTCGCTCACCAGGGCCTCGAGCGTGCGGCTGCGTTGTGGTCCGCGCAACTGGGGGATCACGCAGAAGGTGCAGCGCTGGTCGCAGCCCTCGGAGATCTTGAGGTAGGCGATGTGCCGCGGCGTCGAGAGCGGTCGCGGCCCCAGCGGCTCGAGAGCGCCGCCGGGGCGATCGAGCAGGACCGGCCGGGTGTCTCCGCCGTCCAGCAGATGAGACGCCACGCGCGCCACCTCGCTCCACTGCCCCGTGCCCAGCACCGCGTCCACCTCGGGGAACTCCTCCAGCAGGGCGGGCCCGGCGCGCTGGGCGAGACAGCCGGCCACGATGATCCGGCGCAGCCGTCCCCGGCCCTTACCGGCGACGATCCCCTCGATGGCGCGCTTGGACTCGCGCACCGCGCTCTGCAGGAAGCCGCAGGTGTTGATCACCACGACCTCGGCCTCGGCGGGATCGGCCACGGTGCGGAAGCCGGCCTGCACCAGCAGCCCGATCATGTGCTCGGAGTCCACCGTGTTCTTGGGGCAGCCGAGCGTGATGAAGGCCAGCGTGCGCGGAGCCGTCGTCACCCGAGGTTGTCCTCGAGCCAGCGCTCGTCCACGAGCACGTCCCGCGCCTTGCTGCCCTGGAACGGTCCGACCACGCCGAGCTGCTCGAGCTGGTCCATGAGCCGGCCGGCCCGCGAGTAGCCCACCTTGAGGCGGCGCTGCAGCAGCGAGGTCGAGCCCTGCTGGTGAGTGACCACCAGCTGGGCGGCCTCGCGGATCAGTTCATCGTCGAAGGTGGCCGCCTCGCCACTCTCGTCCTCGTCCTCCTCGACCGTCTGCGGGTCGGTGGCCAGCGGCGCCGGTGCGCCCACCACCGCCTTCGCCTTCCAGAAGTCCACCACCCGCGCGGTGTCCTCCTCCGAGACGTAGGCGCCGTGGATGCGATAGGGCTCGGGCCGGCCCGCGGGCATGAAGAGCATGTCGCCGTTGCCCAGCAGGTTCTCGGCGCCGTTGGCGTCGAGCACGGTGCGCGAATCGGTCTTGGAGGCGACCTGGAAGGCCATCCGCGAGGGGAAGTTCGCCTTGATCACGCCGGTGATGACGTCCACCGACGGACGCTGGGTGGCGAGCAGCAGGTGGATGCCCACGGCGCGCGCCATCTGCGCGAGGCGCGCGACCGGCTCCTCGATCTCCTGCGGCGCGGTGAGCATCAGGTCGGCGAGCTCGTCCACCACCACCACCACGTAGGAGAGCTTCTCGGGCCGGACCTCCTTCTCGCGCCGCTCGTCGAAGGTGGAGGCCACCAGGCCGGCCGCGACCTTGTCGTTGTACGCGGCGATGTTCCGCGCGCCGCAGGTGGCCATCAGCTTGTAGCGCTTCTCCATCTCGCCGACCCCCCAGCGCAGCGCCCGGCTCGCCTTCTTGGCATCGGTCATCACCGGCAGCACGAGGTGAGGGATGCCGTTGTAGGCCGAGAGCTCGAGCATCTTGGGGTCCACCATGACGAAGCGCAGGGTCTCGGGACCGTGCTGGAAGAGCAGCCCCGTGATGATCGCGTTCAGGCAGACGCTCTTGCCCGACCCGGTCGCGCCCGCCACCAGCAGGTGGGGCATCTTGGTCAGGTCGGCGACGAAAGGCTGGCCCACCACGTCCACGCCCAGTGGGATCTTGAGCGCCGCCGTGCTCGATTCGTACTGGGCCGACGAGAGCACTTCCCTTAGATACACCGTGCGCCGACGCCGGTTCGGGATCTCCACCCCCACCGCGGCCTTGCCCGGGATGGGCGCCAGGATCCGGATGCGCTGGGCCCGCAGCGCCATGGCCAGGTCGTCCTCGCGCGAGACGATCTGGCTGACCTTGACCCCGGGCGCGGGCTCGAACTCGAAGGTCGTCACGACCGGCCCCGGGTGGATCTCGGTCACGTGCCCCTGCACGTCGAAGTCCGCCAGCTTGGAGGTCAGCAGGTTGGCCTCGACCGTGAGGTCTTCCGTCGTGACGATGTCCTCGATCTGCAACGGCATCTCCAGCAGGCTGAGCGAGGGGAACGCCTCGGCCGGCACCTCGCGCGGCTTCTCCTCCCCCGCGGCCGGGGCGGGCCGGGGCTTGGCATCCTTCGGCTTGGGCCGGGAGTCGATCTTCACGCCGACCGGCGGCGGCAGGTCGAGCTGGTCGACGCGCGCAGGGGGCGCCGGCGGCTGGGAGATGCGGGGCCGGGCCGGAGCTTCCTCCCGGGCCTGCGCCTCCTTCGCGGCCGGCGGCTTCGGCGGGGCGCCGACCTTGGGCTTCCCCTTGTGCTCGCTGGCCCGCGCCTCGCGCCACTGGCCCCAGGCCGTGCCGAGCCCGACGGCCGGATCCACGACGGCGCGGCGCGCGAGCCGCGCGAGCCAGTGGAAGCCCAGTTCGCTGGCCACGAGCACGCTCACGCCGAAGAGCGTGCCGGCCACGATCCACGAGCCCACCACGCCCAGCGCCGAGCGCAGGGCGAGCGCGCTCGCGAAACCCCATGACCCGGCCCAGAGCGTGCGATCCCGATCGCCCAGGCCCATCAACGTGCAGACCTCGAAGAGGATCAGCGCACCGATGAGCGACGAGATGATCAGTGGGCCCGGCTTGTTGCCGCGCACCCGGTTCCAGGCCCAGCAGGCGCTCAGCAGCGGAACGCCGTAGGCCGCGAAGCGCCCGAAGGTCCAGACCAGGAGCGTGGCGAGCGCGGCCCCCACCGGCCCGCAGGCGTTGGGCGGCGTCCACACGCCGCGCCCCAGCAGGGGCGCCTGCCAGGTGGCCACGCTCATGAGCGAGAGCACGGCGAAGGCGGCCAGCAGGAGGCCGACGATCTTGAGCTGAAGCCCGGTCGAGAGGGTCTTGGAAGCCATGCGCGTGAGAGAGCCTCCCTGCCTGGGAAAGGGCGCCTCGCGGACCGACGGCCAGCGAAGGCTTGCGCCCCGCAGCAGGCCGGCGACAGGGACGCCGCACCCGGTTCCCCGCCTCCCTGGCGGGTCACGGCGGGCTATGATGCATCAGGCGGGGGAAACGGGCAATGCGCGGGGCAGGGGGCAGTGCCGCCGGGACGAACGGAGCGCCGGAGCCACGTTCCCGCGGCCGTGCGGAAGCCCGTACCTCGCAGGCCGCCCGGGAGGCGGCCCTCCCCCTACCCTTCCCTCGCCTCCAGCAGCACGACCACCTGCCACAGGCGCGGCAGGCGGAGGTACTTCGTGAAGTGGCCGGGGAACACGCTCCAGGAGCGCACGCGGAAGCGGGACGCGAACTCCCACGGGTACCAGCCGGAGCGATGCGTCTCGTAGGGCTGGCCGGGGACTTCCTGCGGGCGGAACCCCCAGGGCGTGGCGACCAGCACGCGGCGGGAGCGGCGGGTCAGCGTCTCGAGCAGCGTCCAGGCCTCGGCCTTCTCCAGGTGCTCGATCGCGTCCACGAAGAGCGCGAGGTCGTAGCGCGGCGCATCCGCGGGGAGCAACTGCTCGAGCTGGCGCAGGTCGCCGAGGTAGACGTGGTCGTAGACCGCGTAGCGCGGCGGGTTGGCGTCCACCGCATCGAGGCGCGACGGCGCTGCGTACTCGCGCGTCATCACGCCGTACTTGCCGTAGCCCGCGCCCAGGTCGAGCACGCTCGCGGGCTGCTCGCGCGCGATGAGGTCCACGATCCTGGGGATCTGCCAGTGCTCGGAGGTCGGCATGACGGCGTTGCCTCGGTCTGGGATGCGGGGCTGCGCGCAGAGCGCGGGCACCGTAGCACACGCCCCACGCGGCGTCAGGTGCCGCTGCCGCCCTCGATGCGCGTCCACGACTTGCCTTCGTGGCCGAAGCGGAACGCGGCGGGGTGCAGCATCTCGGCGATCACCTCGAGGGCCTCGCCCACCTGGGGCCCCGGGCGCCCGAGGAGCGCCGTCCCGTCGGCCACGTGGACCTGGCCCTCACGCGCCGCGCGCGACTTCTGCCAGCCGGGCCCCGTCGCAGGCCCGCGCGCCGCGGCCAGCGCGGCCGGCAGATCCAACCCGGCCGGCGCGAGGACGATGACGTCCGGGTCCGCGCGATCGAGCTCCTCCGCGGTCAGGGCGCGCGGCCCGGCGCCGGGCGCGCCCAGGACGTCCTCGCCTCCGGCCAGTGCGACGAGTTCCGAGATCCAGCCCCCGGCCGCGACGGGCGGGTCCAGCCCCACCAGGCAGGCCACTCGCGGGCGCCGGGGTTGCTGCGCGGCGCGCAGAGCGACGGCCTCGATCCGGGTCTTCAGGCGCGTGATCAGTTGAACGCCCCGTTCGGGCACGCCGAGCGAATCGGACACGCGCCGCAGATCGACCCAGAGGTCGGCGAGGGCACTGGGCTCGGCCGGGACGGGACGCACAGGGGGCATGGGACCTCGGCGGGTGACAGGCACCCGGCAGGCGGGATCGGGGATGTGGGATCGGCACTCGGTCGCTGGCACCTCTTCATACACCGCGCAGCGCCAGCCGGTTCGCCACTTGTCACCCCGGCGGCCCGGATCCCGCCCGTGCAGGGGCCCGCCCTGATGCGGTAGCTTCCCGCCACGATGTCCTCCCCCGCCAACCTCTTCGTCATCGGCGCCGTCGCCCTCGCGTTCGCCGCCTTTCTCGCCCGCGGCCGCACCGGGCCGCGCGCCATCGCCATCGCGATCGGTGTCCTGGCCGCGGCCTTCACGGCGCTCGTGCTCTCCGAGCGCGCCGGGGCCGCCCTGCCGGCGGGCTCGGCCCTGGCCGCCCTGGCGCGCACCCTCGCCGCCTCGGCCGCGTTCGCCCTGTGGGGCGCATTGTGCGTGCTGGCCTTCCACCAGGTCCGGCGGCGCGATCTCTTCTGGATGGCGCCCTTCGGGCTGTTCACCGCGCTCGTCCTGGCGGATCGGACCCCCTCGGTCGGGTTCGCGCTGCTGCTCACCATCCCGGTGGTCGCGCGCTGGCGCTGGCAGGACTCCGCCGACCGCCGCGCGCTGGGCTTCGCGCTGCTCGCGGCCTTCATCCTGCCGATCGTGGCGTTCGCGCCGGTGCCGGGGGACCGCGCCGCCGAGACGTCTCCCGGCTTCGTGCTCGTCGCCCATGCCGCCTGGGCACGAGAAGTCGTCGGCCTCTACTTCCTGCTCGCGTTGCCGGGACTCCTCCAGCGGTGGAGCATCGGCGTGCGCCGGGTGAGCCGCCGGCTCGCCCTGTTGCTGCTGCTGAGCGGCGTCGTGCCGGTACTGCTCGTCACCATCATGTGGGGTTTCAGCACGCAACTCGGGGTGCGCGCCGAGCGCGCGCTCTTCGCCAGCCGGCTGGTCGAACAGTCAGCCGAGGGCCTGCGCGCCTCCCTGGTCGTCGCGCGCCAGGTGCGGACCGCGCAGCCGGACCCGCTGCTGGCCCTGACGGAGGCCCACCCCCGCTGGCCGGGTCTCAGGCTCTGGCGGGGCGGCCTGCGCCTGCACGGCGCTGCGTCCGCCGACGAGCCCGCGCTGAGGCAGTGGCCGGACTCGCTGCCCCAGAGCGGCATGGTCCTGCTGGGGCGGCGCTTCTGGCTCGGCGCACGCGACGTCGGCACCCGGGGCGACACGCTGACGGCACTCGTCCCGCTGCAGGAGGTGCTCGACGCCGACATCCGCCAGCTCGTGGGCGCCCGGGTCCGATGCGACTCGCTCGCGGCCACCCGGGTGGACACCGCTCGCGCGGATTCCGTCTGGACGGGAACCGGAGCGGGGTGGCGCACGAGCCGCAGCGCCCCGGACAGTTCCGGGATCAGTGTGAACATCCGTGGCAGGAGGATGGTCGCGGGCGGGGACTTCAGCCTCGCAGCGGGTCACGGCCTGTTGAAGGGCGTCGCCTGGGACGGGCGGGGCTGGGAGCGTCAGGATGGCCTGCTGTCGGTCGACCTGCGCTGGGGCGCCGTGGCACTCGGGCTCTTCCAGGGCGTGCGTGAGAACCCCATGAACATCCTTTCGCTGGCACTCCTTGGCCTGCTCGCGTTGCTGCTCGTCATGGTGGCCGGCGCGGACTTCGGCATGGTGCGCGCACTGGGCCGGAGCATCACGGCAGCCGTCGGCGCGCTGCGCCAGGGCGCCGCGCGACTCGAGGCCGGCGAGCTCTCCCACCGCATCCCGGTCGAGGGCCACGACGACCTCTGGGACGTGGCCGCCGCGTTCAACCGGATGGCCGTCGGGCTCGAGCGCGGGCGCGAGCTCGAGATCGAGCGGCAGCGCATCGAGGACGAGCTGGCGCTGGCGCGCCGCATCCAGGCACGGCTGCTGCCGACGGCGCCGCCCGAGGTCGAGGGGCTCGAGCTGGCGGGCACGAGCGAGTCTGCGCGCGAGGTGGGCGGCGACTATTACGACTACCTGCCGCTCGGGGACGGGCGCGTGGCGCTCGTCATCGCCGACGTCTCGGGCAAGGGCGTGGGCGCCGCGCTCCTGATGTCGGGCTTCCGCGCCTCGCTGCTGAGCCAGGACCTTGCCGGCACGGACGTGGCGGAGGTCGTCGGACGGCTGAACCACTTCCTCCATCGCAGCGTCGAACCAGGCAAGTTCGTCACCGCCTTCCTCGGCGTGCTCGACGGGCGCAGCGGCAGGTTCGTCTACTGCAACGCGGGGCACAACGCGCCGCTACTGGTGGGCGCCGACGGCGCGGTCACCCGCCTCGAGACCGGCGGATTGATCCTGGGGATCCTCGAAGACAGCCCCTACGAGTCCGGCGAGGCCGTGCTGCGGCCGGGCGAGCGGCTCGTGCTCTTCACCGACGGCGTGACCGAGGCGGCGGACGTGAGCGACGAGCAATGGGGCGAGGAGCGGCTGATCGAGCTGCTCCGCGCCACACCCCGGGACCCGTGCGCCGGCGTCGTGGCCCGCATCGTCGAGGAGGTACGGCGCTTCGAAGGCGCGCGCGGCGCTTCGGACGACGTGACGCTCATCGCAGTCAGCCGGGCAGCCGGCGTCCCCGCCTCTTCCTGAAGTCAGCCCCGTCCCGGGCGGGCGCCCCGGCGGCCCGGGCGGGTCCGCAGGCGATCCCGCGGTTGCTCACCCGCCGGGCCTCGGGTACATTGCGCCGTCCTTCCGTACCGGGCTGACCCGTGCCGCGCGGGCCATCCTGGCGAAAGTTCGGAACCGCTCGACCGACCGGGTGACCCTCTTGCGCGGACCCTTGCGCCTCCCGGCTGGTGAATTCCCTCCGGCGCGAGCCGGGTGCTTCAAGCACTGCCGAAGGAGCGTCGCATGAAGATGTTGCGCCTCATGGGTCTGGCCGCGCGCGGTGTCACCCCGATCCTGGCCGGCCTGCTCGCCGTCGCGCTCTCCACCCTCGCGTGGCCGCTCCGCGCGTTCGCCAGCGAGCTCGACCTCGAGCTGCCGGCGCTCACGACCACCTATTCGGTGTTCGGCACGCAGGTCCTGGGCTCGCACCTGCTGCTGGCCGGGCTCGTGGTCTGCGTGTTCGGCATGCTCTTCGGCCTGGCGATGTACCAGCAGGTCAGGCGCCTGCCCGCGCACCAGTCGATGCTCGACGTCTCGAACATCATCTGGGAGACCTGCAAGACCTACCTGTGGCAGCAGGGGCGGCTGCTGCTGGTGCTGGAGCTCTTCATCGGCGCCTGCATCGTCTACTACTTCGGCGTGCTCAACCAGCAGGGCGCCGGCAAGGTGCTGCTCATCCTGCTCTGGTCGGTGGTCGGCATCCTGGGCTCGTACGCGGTGGCCTGGTTCGGCATCCGCATGAATACCTACGCGAACAGCCGCACGGCCTTCGCGGCGCTGCGGGGCAAGCCCCTCCCGCTCTACGAGATCCCGTTGCAGGCCGGCATGAGCATCGGCGTGCTGCTCATCTGTGTCGAGCTCATCATGATGCTCGTCATCCTGCTGTTCGTGCCGCGCGAGGCCGCGGGCGCCTCGTTCCTCGGCTTCGCCATCGGCGAGTCGCTGGGCGCATCGGCGCTCCGGATCGCGGGCGGCATCTTCACCAAGATCGCCGACATCGGCTCGGACCTCATGAAGGTCGTCTTCAAGATCAAGGAGGACGATCCCCGCAACCCCGGCGTCATCGCCGACTGCACCGGCGACAACGCCGGCGACTCGGTGGGCCCCACGGCCGACGGCTTCGAGACCTACGGCGTCACCGGCGTGGCGCTCATCTCCTTCATCGCCCTGGCCGTGCTCCCCGACTGGAAGCCCCACTTCCTGGTCTGGATCTTCGCCATGCGCGTCCTGATGATCCTCACCTCGATCGTGGCCTTCAGCGTGAACGGGGCCGTCGCCCGCGCCCAGAACCTGGGCAAGGACAAGATCGACTTCGAGGCGCCGCTCACCAGCCTGGTGTGGACGACTTCACTGCTCTCGATCGCGGTCACTTTCCTGGTCTCGCGCTGGATGCTGGCGAACCTGGGCGGCGGGATGTGGTGGAAGCTCTCGACCATCATCTCCTGCGGCACGCTGGCCGCCGCGCTGATCCCCGAGCTCACCAAGGCCTTCACCAGCAGCAGCTCGCGCCACGTGCGCGAGATCGTCGCGGCCACCCGGGAGGGCGGCGCCTCGCTCACCATCCTCTCGGGCCTGGTGGCCGGCAACTTCTCGGTGTTCTGGATGAGCCTCGCGCTGGCGGCGGTGCTGTACGTGGCCTTCCTCATGTCGCAGCTCGGGCTCGACCAGTTCATGGGCTATCCCTCGGTGTTCGCCTTCGGCCTGGTGGCCTTCGGGCTGCTCGGCATGGGCCCGGTCACCATCGCCGTGGACTCCTACGGCCCGGTCACCGACAACGCGCAGAGCATCTTCGAGCTCTCGCAGATCGAGACCACGCCCGGCTCGGCCGCCGAGATCGAGAAGCAGTTCGGCTTCAAGCCCGACTTCGCCCACGGCAAGCACCTGCTCGAGGACAACGACGGGGCGGGCAACACCTTCAAG
>JANXPZ010000048.1 GCA_025357055.1 Candidatus Eiseniibacteriota bacterium
GCATCTAGGAGGCGGGCAACCCGGCGGCCGCTGACGTCGAAGACCTCGAGCAACACCCGTCCCGCCTCTGGCAGACAGACGGGCACCGCGACGAGGCCTCGAGTCGGATTAGGACGGGGGCTTCCAAGCCACGCTCCGGGCATCGGTTTGTCCACTGCGAGGCGTCCGTTCAGCGTGACGAGGTTTGAGGGACAGGAGCGGACGCCAGTGGCTTTGGTGACGATCACGTAGTAGGTACGCTGCTCGTCCCCGCAGTCCACGATGAACGAGTCCGCCGTGCCGGGAATGCTGGCCGCGTGACTCTGCTCCGGCGCCGCGGCGCCGAGCTGCCAGAGTTCGACCTCGCCCAGCGGTCCAACCGGCGCCGGAGAGGGATCGCACGGAAGTGAGTCACCCCAAGCATCCCTCGTCGGGGTCGAGAAGCGCAGAACCTCCGAGCGCGCCTGGGCGGCTACCACGAACAACATCAGCAGACTGACGGCGACGGAGCCCCTCACATGCCATTCCCGAACGTCACGACGACGGTGTGATCGGCCACCACGTTAATGAACGTCCAGTTGAAGTAAGGCATCGACGTCGCCTCGGGAACGGACACCCCATCCATAAGGAGCGACTCGATGTACCATCCCTCCTGTTCGATAGCCGTCAGTTCGACATTCTGATTCGAGCCGTGATTGACGGAGACTGGGCTCGCAGGACTCCAGAAGCAGCCCTCGGCGAGGCCCCTTCCGTCGCTACTGGAAATCGTGATCGTATGCGTGGACGGCGCGCTCTGTCCGTCGCTCCTGAGCCCTAATCCGACTCGGATGCCGATCATGCCGTCCCCCACACCTGCAGCTCCATCGCGGAAATTTGAAACTCGATGCTCAATCCCGGCGGGCCGGAACCGAGCGCCAGGTCGACGTCCCAGCCGTACTCCTGGGCATTGACGCCGGAGGTCGTCCACGGCGCGCGGTCCATGCCCAGCGACCACAGGTACTCCTGCCAGGCGAGGGACGTCCCCGGGATGATGGACGTCGGAACCGAGGCTCTATCGGCCGGGTTGGTGCTCCAGGGAAAGTTATGGACCCCGCAGTACCGCTTGGCCATGTACGAGTCCGACCCCGACTGGATCCGCTTGACGCACAGCCTGGCGATTAGGTGCGCGATGTGCGCGTAGTCAGGGCAGGTCGTGAACGGATAGGACACGAGCCGGTAGTAGGTCCCGCTCCCCCCGGAATTACAGGTGAGCTTCAGGAACGCGAACGTGCCGTCGTCGGCATCGGTCAGCTTGGCCGCGGTGCCGTCGTCGTACGTGTACGTGCCCCCGTAGCCGGCGGTGTACAGCCGCAGGGTAGGCGCTCCTGTCGGGATGAGCGTAGTGAGCAAGACGGGATCAGGCCAGCCCGACGGGGCGCGTAGCGCTGACTCGAAGAGCCTCAGGCCGATGCCGATCACGCTGCCCCCTTCATCATCGCTCCCACGCGGGCGAACCACCCTTTGGCGAACTCCGCGTTATCCGGGATGCCGTCGCGGTCGGCGTCCGTCAGGTTGTCGGTGATGATCCGTCCCAGGAACATCACGCGCTCGGCGAAGACCAGCCACAGCAGCCGGCGACGGTCGAGCCGCCAGAGCGCTCCCATGGTGACGTCGCCGAAAGCCCCGTCATCCGCTACGCCCAACGCGCGCTGCAGGAAGCGTACGGCGTTCCGCGGCCCATGCAGGACCGCGCAGTCCACGAGTAAGGCGCGCAGATTGTCGTCCTGGATCTTCCCCAGCCCGGGGCCCTGGATATAGGCGTGCCGGTAGATCGTTCGAGCCTCCTCCACGCCCAGATCGCGCACCTCTTCCGCCGTGATCGGACGGCAACGCCACTCGGCGAGTCGCTGCTGGGTGATGCCATGGTTGGTCGGCCCACCGGGGTCGTCCGCGCGGTTCGTGTACCCGCCCTCGCGCTCAAGGATCGCGTCGATGATCTGCTCGTCGGTGATCATGAGAGCGTGAACCCCCGTTCCTGGTAGGTGCCGAGCACGGTCCCGCCGGCGTCCTTCGGGATGATCCTGATGGTGACCGCGGACCCGGCGCTCGCGCTATCCGCCGTCTGCATGGCTGCCGTCCAGGTCCAGGTCACGGTCGAACTGGTGGGTCCGTTATCGGTGCGCCTGAGTACTCCGGCCACGCGGACCTCGATGCGGAACCCGCCCTCTGCCGCGGCCGCGAATTCGGTCGCGTCCTGACTCACCATGACCGCCGCGGCCTTCTGCGCAGTTCGGTGCCTGAGCGCCCAGCCGACGACGACGTCGGCGCCGGCTGCGAGCGTAGTCGGCCAGGCCACCCCGCCGACGCGCACCCTCCCGGGCGGGTACGGCTTCGCGTAGCGCGAGCCGACCGCCAGCGTCATCACCGTGGCGTCCGCGATCGGCAGCACGTTCCGGGTGTTGTAGGGCAGGACCTTCACCCTCAGCGAAGCGACCTCCGACGAGAACGGGGAGAGGCCGGTCAGCGGCGGGGACCCGGGCCGCAGGATCCAGACCCTGGCGCCCAGCGCGTGGTCGACCGGGACAGTGTCCAGCACGCCGCGTAGCACGTAGGACAGGGTCCGGGTGCCGCCGGTTCCTGCGATGGTCTGCCAAGCAACCAGCTCGCTGTCGATCAACGCAAGGTTGACGCCGGCGTAGAGCCCGTCGGTCGTGGTCGAGGCGACCGCGTCCGGGTCGTACAGGTTCTCGATCTGGAATCCGGTGGTGTCGAGCGCCGCAGTGTTCTTCGCGTACGCGGCGACCAGCGTCCCGGTCCCGCAGAAGGCCGGGATGCTCGCGCCCTGCGCGAAGTTCGTCCCGCCGGCCGGGTCCTGCCAGGACTCGAAGCCCAGCAGCGTCCCGTCTGCGCGCGCGACCAGCGCGAGCGCCCAGCGCAGGCCGTCCGGCGCCAGGTGGAAGGGGCACTCGATCAGGGCCTGCTGCGCCGCGGCGACGGCGGCTCCGACCGGGTCCACCCAGCCGGACGCCGGCGGATCCGTGAATCCAGTCCCCGCCACGTCGAAGGAGTCCTCCACGGCCTCGATGGTGATGCCGCCCTTTGCCAGCTCCCCGCCATTGGGGCGGGTGACGCGGCAGACCATCTCGACGATCCCCAGGGGCGGCCAGGTCAGCCGGAACGGCTGGCCCCGCCGCAGCGCCCAGGCCTTGCGGTTCGCGGTGACCTTCAGCCGCGCGAACGGGAACGAGACCGCCTTGATGCAGCGGCCCGCGACCCGCAGCGCCGCGGTGGCGTTCGTTAGTCCCCGGAAGTCCAAGGTCTCGGCCGCGTCCACCCCCCGGATGCGGCGGTTCGCGCTGTTCTGCCACTGCGCGACCTTGGCGGTGTACCCGTCGAGCCTCGAGGTGTAGTTCACCTTCACGATGTTGGTGGTCTCGCTCCAGGATCCGCGCGTCAGCTCGACGTCGGTGACGCAGGACTCGTCGAGCAGCGGCAGGTCCGCGGGGTCGTAGTCGTCGCGCACGAGCGTGAGGGTCAGCTTCCCGGTGCGGACGTCTCCGGTCAGGTCCGCGTCAATGTTCCGCAGGATCTCAGCCACCGCGTCCGTCGCGGACATCTGCCGGTCGATGACCATGGCCAGGCCGAGCGTCTCTGCCCAGAGGGCTTCTCCGGCGGCGACGAACGAGGCGGCGTCGATGTCGGCCGCGTCCACGCCCAGCCCCCACGTCGAGTCGGTCAGGATCTCGTACAGCATGCAGGCCGGGTTCGCGTCGTAGCCCCCGTCCTTGACCCAGCGGTGGTGCCCGGCGGTCAGACCGGGAAGCGTGTTCGGGCAGCGGTGCGCGAACACGGCGACCGGCCTGATGTACTCGCTGATCCCCCACCAGAACCCGGTGGGCCAGCCGCCCGGGGACGCCGGGTTGATGATGTTCCGGAACATCAGCCAGCAGACGCCGCGCATGGCGGGCCAGCTCGAGGAGCACTTGATCGCCATGTAGGGGTCGGGGTTCTGGACGTCGGTGCCGTAGTAGACGTGGACGGTCCCGGCCACCCCCCCATTGCCGCCCACCTTGTGCCCGCCGAAGAGGTTGAACGCGCTGACGCCCTGGACCACGTGCCCGTCCGCCTCGGTCGACATGTAGGTCCAGCCCGTGTTCTTCTCGTCGATGAAGAGGGCGGTCACCCCGTCGACGGGCCCCATGCACAGAGCCATCGCGACGCCCAGCCGGTAGTCGTACCCGGCGTCCTGGTCGTCGATCTGGAAGATCCGCGCGTCCAGGTCCCCGTACCAGATCACGTTCCCGCCGGGGATCTTGACCGACCCGAAGATGACCGGGATGCAGCGGTCCGAGTCGGCAGTCGGCAGATCGAAGTCCCCGATACCCTTCGGCTGCGGGGTCTCCGGCTTCGGGGTCAGGGCGCGGACGATGAAGAACGCCGCGATGTACCCCACGATCTTGAGCGCGAGCAGCCACCAGGCCATCAGGCGATCCCGCTGACGAACGGATTCTTCGTCGGGATGAAGGGGAAGCCGCAGAAGTGGATGGTGTTCCCGAACGCGGTGCAGGCCGCCAGAGTGCGGTCGCACCCCGGGAAGGCGTAGACCGTGTCGCCGGCGTGGAGCGTGCGGAACGGGGTCAGTAGCGTGAGCGTGGTCCCGACATGCTCGGTGACGAAGTGGGTCTCTCCGTCCGGGGTCTCGACCCAGCCGCCGCGGAAGTACCCGCTCGCGTGCCCGGAGAACTCGCTCGCCTGGATGGTGGTCCCGCTGACCAACGTCGCGACCGCCGTGACGCGGTAGGACCCCTGCGAGAGGCCGCACCGTGGGCCGTACACCGACCAATTGCACTGGCTCTGGAAGGTCAGCGACGGGATCGTGCGCCGGAAGGCGGCGCCGACCGGGAGGCACGTGAGCAGGGCGGTCGATCCCTTGAACTCGCACGACGCGACTTCGCCCGTCCAGAAGCATACGACCTCGGCGTCACCCCGGTGGAACCGGTAGGCGGAAAGCCGTACCGGGTGTGTCGGCAGATCGGGGATGAAGAGCGCCGCGACCTCATTGTTCCGCATGGTGGTGATCTGGATCTCGCCGCCCTGGTCCTCGTCGCTCTCGTCGACCGACCCGCGCGTCACCACGTCGTGTAGGTAGGTGCGGCCGCCGTACACCTGGTCGGAGTCCGCGCTGGTGTAGTACCAGGCGTCCGTCCCGCAGGCGAAGAGGTACAGCTCGACCGGCGCCCCGCCCGCCTGCGACTGCTCCCTGTCGTCGTAGGCCATCACGGACCCCCTGCCGGGACCTCGAGGGGGACCTCCTGAAACAGGATCGTCGCCTCGCACAGACCGGAGGTGTGCCAGCGCAGCGGGGTCATGTCAGATGCCAGCCGGCAGAGCACGAGGAAGCTGATGGCCGTCGAGTCCTGGGGCCAGTCGACCGGCGGGGCGGCGTCGATCGCGATAGCCTCGCTCGAGGCGTCGATCGCGGCCGCTCCTGTGATCCGCCGGATCACCATCGCCTGGCCGGGGCAGCGCACGGCGAGGTACGAGCGGGCGTTCACGCCGGCGAGCCCCTCGAGGTAGCCGATCTTCTGGATGGTCAGGGTGCTGCTCAGGTGGCTCCCGTCCAGCGCCAGGGGTAGGTCGAGGCAGTAGGTTGGGACCCAGAAGACGTTGAGCCTCCCCTGGCAGGCGTCGAGGAAGGCTCGCAGCGCCACGCACTCAGCGCGCGTGGTCGCACTCCAGGTGAACGAGCGCGACGGGAACGCCAGACCGGAGTGGTCGTCGAAGGTGCGCCTGCCCGTGGGGTTCTCGACCATCGTGCCGATCCGCGCGAAGGACTCGCTGATCGACTCGCGCATGTTATGGGTCGCGGCGTCGAGCACAGGGTAGCCGAGGTAGGTCACACCGCCTCCTGCGCGAACGCGACCGAAACGTCCGCCACGGCGGGGGCCACGCGCTCGAGCGGGACGGCGTCCAGCAGCCGAGCCGTCAGGAGCGGCACGCAGACGGCGGGTGCCGCCCAGGCGCCGGCGATGCCGGAGTCAAGTACCAGGTGGTCGGCCGCGACGGACTGGATGGTCGCCGGCTCCCACGTCCAGTGGTCCCTCCACAGCACGCAGACCCCACCCTCGGCGAAGGCGCGCCCGGCCGTCTCGAGGTAGACGGAGGTCGCTCCGGGGGCGGCGGGGGCCGTGAGGGGCGCGGCGTCCTGCCACAGGGGGACGGAGAAGAGCCCGCGGCCGCCGGCGTAGAGCCGGGTCGCGACGTCCCCGGCTTCCCGCGCCGTGGCGAGGGTCACGCGGAAGCGTAGCTCGCGTGAGGCGATCGCGCGCAGCAGCACGCGCTGCTCGGTCCCATCCCACGCCTGCATCAGGTCCGTCATGTAGCCGTAGGACTCCTCGACCGCGTCCTCGGCGTTCGGGCTGGCCGATAAGAGCACGAGGCGCTGGCCGGTCAGGACCAAGGTGGTCCCCTCGGCGGACACACCGGTGAAGACCCAGGCGATGACGTTGTCGACCGGGAACCCCTCGAGCACGGAGACGTCCACGAGGAACACCTTCGACTGCAGCCCGGCGAACTGCTGGGGGACGGCGGACCCTTGGACCGAGACGCCGACGGGACCGGTGATGTCCACCGCGGAGAGCGTGCGGCCGCGGCGCCAGGCGTTCCAGACCTCCACCTGGACCTGCCGGTTCCCCGACATGAAGCCCAGGTCGACACGGCGCGGGATGACGTGGACCCGGTCGAACCACTGCCCGTCGTGCTCGGGCGCCAAGGCCCCCAGGGACGCCACCGTTTCGACGTGGGGCGCGACCCAGGCCCCGGGCGACCCAGCACCCGGTCCTGCGCCGGCGATGGCCCAGGCGGGGCTCGTGGGTCCCGGGATGGAGGCGCCGGCAAGCGGCAGCGCCATCGGCCCGGTGACGATGGCGATCGGGGCGGGTGCGGCGACCCCGGTCGCCACTACGCCGCCTTCTTCACCGCGAAGCCGGGGAAGAGCATGTAGTTCACCCCGCCCACGGAGTAGACCTCTCCCGACGCGAACCCGTGTCCGACTGCCCCGCAGAAGAACACGGTCGGCGGGTAGCCCACGGGGATCCACCGCGCGGTCGTGGCCTGGATGAAGCAGTGCAGGGGCAGCAAGAGTGCCCCCACGAAGGCGCTCTGCCAGGCGCGATTCTGCATGCTGCCGATCGCCGGCAACTCGGTCATGTTGCCCATGTAGGTCGTGACGTCGAGCGCGCAGCGACCCATGCGGCCCGTGTAGCCGTAGGACGTGCCGGCGCTGTTCACGAAGCCGACCCAGCGATACGAGTAGACCGCCGCGTCCGTGCGCACGAAGGCGGTCGCGTAAGTCCCGATGTAGTAGAACGAGTGCGCCATCGGTGCAGCCGCCGTCGCGTCGTAGCCCGGAAAGGAGCCGCCCGGGAGGAAGGCGTTGTAGTAGCTCGGGCTCGAGCCGTAGAAGTACCAGTGGTCCGAGGAGTAGCCGGTCTTGACGAGCGAAGGCCCCCAGCCCATGTGGGCACAGACCGCGGCCGTCCGCTCCACCACGACGGTAATGTGATCGTTCCCGTCGTCGAAGAAGTGGTAGGCGGAGATGGCACCCGAGGCCAGATACATCCCGGCGCCGACCGGATTACTGGTGCCGCTCGAGAGCGGAGCCCCGCTCTGGAGGTTCCAGGCGAGCCCGGAGTTGAACCCGTCCCCCAGGTAGAGGCCGATTCCGTAGCCGGCGGTGGAGTACTGGTAGGGCCAGGCGGTGGACTCGTTCACGATCGCGCGCAGGTTCACGTACTGCCCGCTCTTGTGCAGGTGCGCGCGCCATCCGGTGCCCACCGCCTGGCTCATGTCCTGCGTCCAGCCCTGGGCCACGAGCCACGTCACGAGCTTCTGCAGCAGATCCGTGGGCCCCGAGGCGGACCCGGTCGAGTAGGAAGCGGCCATGTCAGTCGAGCCTCACGGCGAGGAAGTCGTTGCGGTCGATCCGGGTGATGTTCGGGACCGCCAGGTGATCCACGGCGCCGACCCGGATCAGGGTCTCTGCCGAGAGGCCCTGTCCGGTGAGCAGCGAGACGCCGGAGAACTGCCCCCAGTGGTTCGGTGTGCTGTCGGAGAGGACCGCCGGGAAGAGCGCGTAGGAGCCGTCGATGCAGACTTCGAGGTTGGTCATGCCTTCTGAGAGCGGCCAGATCCAGCCCTGGGCGATGTCTGGGCTGGTGAAGCTGTCGGTATGGCTCGCGAAGAACGGGACCCAGGTGCCGTCCAGCCGGCGGGCGTGGGCCTGCGCGTAGTAGAGCGTGTTCCAGGTGTTGCCATCGCTGTGGGTGAAAGCTCGGTGCTGGTTGGTCGCGTTGGAGTAGCGGTAGCCGATGTCGTTCCAGACCGGCTGGGTCGCGCCGAGCGCGAGCGAGCCGCCCAGCGCGATCGGGTAGGGCACCTGCTGCGGGGTGAAGTAGGGCTCGAGGAAGCCGAGGTAGGCGGTCTCGTACTGCGTGCCGACCTTGGCCACGACCTTCACGTGCCGCCCGTCGGCGACGAACCAGTAAGGGATGCTCGAGTTCAGCAGCGGGAGCCACAGGCGGCCGTGGTAACCGGGCTGGCTGTAGAACGGCAGGGCCGCGTCGAACCCGCTGAAGGCGCACAGCTCCCAGTCGTAGTAGTCGACGTCCAAGCGCTGGAAGGCGTGCGCCCCAACCAGGATCGCGGAGTTGCCGTCGTTCCCCGGCCCCTCCCAGATGTACTGCGACATCGCCTGGTCCACGCCGGAGGCCGTCGCGCGCAGGTGCACCGCGTTGATGTTGAGGCTCGCGGCGTCGTTGCCGACCGTGATGTTGAGCCGAACCCGTGCGGCCGAGACCGGAGAGGAGACCGTGAAGACCTTGGTCTCGCCTGGGGCCCAGTTGGTGATGTTGGTGCGCGTGTCGAGCGTCTGCCAAGCGCTCCCGTCCCAGCGCTCGAGCGTCCAGGTCCTGGGCGAGTAGCTCTGGGTGTAGCCGCCCATGATCGCGTACTCGGCGATCGCGAAGGCGGACGTGAAGTCGAACTGCAGGGTTTTCGGGGCCGCGCCAGCGGACCAGTGCCGGCTCGAGTCGCCGACCGCCTTGCCGTCGATCACGTTGTCGCAGCCATACTGCCCGCTCGAGGGCCCGCTGCTGGTGACGAGCGCGCCCCGGGACTGCCGGCGCGCCGTCCACCTGGGTGCCGTGTTGAGCACGAAGACGTCGCCGGCGACGAAGGCTGTTCCGCCACCGGTGAGCGTGAACTGCACCCTGGTCCCAGTGTACGGGGTGCCCACCGTGGCGTTGGCCAGCGCGCCGGAGACGGAGCCCGCCACGCTGAACGTGGTCGAGTTGAGTGCCGTGATCGTGAAGACCTCGGCGACCGAGGCCGAGCCGCCCTTGTAGCCGGTGAGTGTCCCGTTGCCAGTGCCGGCGTAGGTGAGGCCGAAGGCGCTCCCGGTCGCCGTCAGAAACGTGTTGAGGCGCTCCAGGAGGTCCCGGTAGTCGCT
>JANXPZ010000114.1 GCA_025357055.1 Candidatus Eiseniibacteriota bacterium
GCGCGCGCGCGAGCCGGGCGAGCGCCGCGTCGTGCGCGGAGCCGGCCAGCGCCGGGGCCGGGTAGCCTGCCATCGTGCTGGTCAGGTCCTGCGCCGTCACGCCCGCGCCGGTCGTGGTCGTGCCGGCGAATCGCAACGTGAAGCGGGCCGTGTCGCGCGAGGCGGAAGGCCCGATGGGCTGGAGTCCGGCGACGGTCGCCAGCTCCGTCATGCCCGGCGCGGCCGGCACCTCTTCCGCGGACGCGTAGTAGTGGAACGCCGTGTCCTGCCAGCCGCGCTGCACGAGCCGGTAGACCCAGCCGCTCCCGTCGCCGTTGGGCCACAGGTTCTGGAGCGTCGCGGACGGCGGCCTGGGGGCAACGGGATTCGAGTGAGTCCCGCAGCCGCCCGCCAGGGCGAGCAGGGCGAGGGCGAGAGTCGCCCGGTTGCACCACAGGGAGCGGATCATGTCGCCTCATCATCCCGGTCGGGGTGAGAGTTCGCGGGGGCGGGGGCCCGCTTCCGGTTACCAGCGCCACCAGTCTCCCGCCGCCATGGGCGGGGCGTCAATGCTGGTCGAGCGCCACCCGGAGAGCGCGGCCGCGGTCTCCATCGGCCCCGGAGCCGCATGCTGGCCTGCGACTTGCGGTCGCGCGGCGCCCGCCGTTTCCGGGCAAGCTTGCCGTCCCGCGCGCCGATAACCCCGGTCAGTTGATACAATGAGTCCCGTCCATCGGACTTCCCGCGGGCGCTGCTCTCGGCGAGGTCCACGTCCCGAGACGATCGCGCCGGGCCCTCCGGCTTGTCGCGGTCAGAGCCAGGAGGACCGGTCATGCCCATGACCTCGCGTCGTTCGTCGCGCCTTGCCGTCCACCAGCGCCAGCCCCGCGCCTTCGATCCGCCCCGCCTGCCCGACGGCCACCGCGCGCCGGTGAGCTCCTATTTCGGGCGCCACGTCCTCGACCTCATCAAGCTCAAGGAGCGCCTGCCGCGCGAGGCGTACCAGGCGCTGCTGGTGACCCTGCGCACCGGCACGCCGCTCGCGCGCGAGGCGGCCGACACCATCGCCACGGTCGCGCGCGACTGGGCGATCGCGCACAGCGCCACGCACTTCACGCACTGGTTCCAGCCGATGACCGGGCTCACCGCTGAGAAGCACGACGCGTTCATCGATCTCAACGTGACCGTGCCCGGCGAACTCAAGGTGCTCGAGCGCTTCTCGGGCTCGCAGCTGATCCAGAGCGAGCCGGACGCCTCGTCGTTCCCTTCGGGCGGCATGCGCACCACCTTCGAGGCGCGCGGCTACACCGCGTGGGACCCCTCGTCGCCCATGTTCCTGGTGGAGAGCGTGAACGGGCGCACGCTGTGCGTGCCGTCGGTGTTCATCAGCTACCACGGCGATTCGCTCGACCACAAGACGCCGCTCCTGCGCGCGCTCGAGGCGGTGGACCAGCAGGCGGTCGTGTTCCTGAAGCTGCTGGGCGACGTGGACGTCCGCTCGGTGGGCACCACGCTCGGGATCGAGCAGGAGTACTTCCTGCTCGACCGCGATCACTGGGCGCAGCGGCCGGACCTGGCGCTCTGCGACCGCACGCTCCTGGGGGCGGCCTCTCCGCGCGGGCAGCAGTTCGAGGACCACTATTTCGGCTCGATCCCGCCGCGCGTGCTGGCGTTCATGGAGGAGCTGGAGTTCGAGCTGCACCGGCTCGGCATACCGGTCAAGACGCGCCACAACGAGGTGGCGCCGATGCAATTCGAGCTGGCGCCCATCTTCGAGGATGCCAACATCGCGAACGACCACAACGCGCTGACCATGGACGTCGCGCGGAAGGTGGCGCTCCGCCACCACTTCGTCTGCCTGTTCCACGAGAAGCCCTTCGCGGGGCTGAACGGGAGCGGCAAGCACTCGAACTGGAGCCTGGTGACGGACCGGGGCGAGAACCTGCTCGAGCCCGGCCGCACGCCGCACCAGAACCTGCGCTTCCTCGCCTTCATGGCGGTCTGCCTGAAGGCGGTGCACGACCACGCCGACGTGATGCGCGCCACGATCGCCAGCGCGAACAACGACCTGCGCCTGGGCGCCAACGAGGCGCCGCCCGCGATCCTGAGCGTGTTCGTGGGCGACCTGCTGACGCGCATCATCGAGCGCATCGTCGATGGCGATGCGGGCGAGGACGCCGCGGACTTCGTCATGGACATGGGCGTGGGCAAGCTGCCGCAACTCGCGCAGGACTACACCGACCGCAACCGCACTTCGCCCTTTGCCTTCACCGGCAACAAGTTCGAGTTCCGCGCGGTGGGCTCCTCGATGAACTGCGCGGGCCCGATGGCGGTGCTGCTGGGCGCGGTGGCCGACGCGACCGGCAAGCTGAGCGAACGGCTGAAGCAGAAGCTGGCGGGCGGGGGCGACCGTGACCAGGCGGTGCTCGAACTGCTGCGCGAGGTGTTCCGGGAGACCGCGCCGGTGCGCTTCGGGGGCAACAACTACAGCGACGAGTGGAAGGTCGAGGCGGCGCGGCGCGGCCTGCCGAACCTGGCCGACACGCCGGCGGCGCTCGAAGCGCTGCGCGACCCGAAGCGGACGGCGTTCCTGCTCGAGCGGACGGTGTTCACCGAGCTCGAGTTGTCGAGCCGCTATAACATCGCGATCGAGCGCTACATCAAGCACGTGACGCTCGAGGCGGAGACGCTGCTCGAGATGCTGCGCACGTTCGTGATCCCGGCGGGGGAGAAGCAGCTCGCCGGGACGCTCGAGGTGTGGGGTGGTCTGAACGCCGCGATGACCGCGAGACTGGTAGACGCCGCACGCGGAGCGACCGAGACGGGCGCCCGGGCGCTCAGCGTCCGGGTCGCGGAGCTGTCCACCGTGCTGGCCGACGTGATGAGCGTGGCCGGAGAGCTCGAGGCGCTGCTGGACGAACTGGACGGCGTGCACGACGAGGCCAAGGCGGCGCGCCGTCTCGCCGACGAGGTGCGGCCGCTCATGGCGAAGGCGCGGGTCTCCGCCGACCGGCTCGAGCACCTGGTGGACGACGAGCTCTGGTCCCTGCCCAAGTATCGCGAGATGCTGTTCGTGAGGTAGGGGCGCGACAGGCACAGGATCCCGGGCGGGTGTTCCGCCCGCCCGGGCCCACGCCGCGGGCAGCGGTGTGACGAAGCGCGTCTGCCGGGCTAGTATCCGCAGCGATGCGCTCCCCGGTCGTCGCATTCGCCTTCGCGCTGCTCGCCGCAGCGGTTCCCGTCGTGCTCGCAGCCGCGGCCGGGCCGCCGGCGAACGCGGCCGATGCCCCGGGGCGCCCCGCGCCCCAGGCCGATGAGTTCCCGGTGACGCTGGGCTCCTTCACCACGACCCTCGTCGGCTCGCTGGCCGAGCGTACGCACAACGTGCGCCTCGCGGTGCTGGCGCTCGACGGCACGGTGCTGCGCCCGGGCGAGGAGTTCTCCTTCAACCAGCGCGTGGGCCCGCGCACGGCCGAGCGCGGCTACGGTCCGGCGCCGGTCATCCTGCGCGAGACCCGCCAGGTGCAGGTGGGCGGAGGCGTGTGCCAGGTCGCCACGACGCTGTTCGCCGCCGCGCTGCTCGCGGGGCTCGGCGTGGTGGAGCGCCACCGGCACTCCTCGCCGGTGGACTACGTCGCGCCTGGCGAGGACGCCACCATCGCCTGGGGCGCGAAGGACCTGCGCCTGCTCAACGACCTGGACCAGGACGTGCGCCTGCGCCTCGAGGTGCTGGGCTCGACCCTGGTGGCGCGGATCGAGGGTGGGGAGGAGACCGGCGACGCCTTCGAACTCGAGACGGTGGAGCGCGAGTCACCGGCGCCCGACGACGTCGCGGGCCTGCCGGGGCGCGAGATCGAGCTCTACCGCGTGCGCACCCGCGACGGGCAGGAGCTGACGCGGGAACTCGTGCACCGCGATCACTACCCGCCCTCGCGCTCCCGCACGGGCGCACGCTGAAATGCGCAGGCCGCGCAGGACCGCGCTCCGCCTGGTCGCATGCGTCGCGCTGGCCGCGCTCCTGGTGCCGTCCGCGTGGGTGGCACCGGCCGTGGCGGCGCGCCCCGACCCCGCGCTCGCGCCCTACCGTGAGCTGGCGCGCTCGCCCGCGGCCCTGCGCCTGCTCGCGGTCGCGCGCGCGGCGCTGGAGAGTCACTGGAGCGGCGCGCCGCCGGACACCGCTCGCGCCCCGGACTGGCCGGGGGCGCCGACCGCGCTCTACCTGAGCCTCGTGCGCGGAGGCGTCACCCGCGCCTGCGTCGGGCACCCGGCGCCACCGCGCGGCTCGCTGGCCGAGAGCGTTCGCGCGCTCGCCCGGGCGGCTCTGGCGGCGGACCCGCGCCATCCGCCGGTGCGCCGCGACGAACTCGCCACGCTGCGCGTCGTGCTCGCCTTCGCGGGCGCGGGCGAGCCGGTCGCGGATCCCATGAGCGTGGACCCCGGCCGTGAGGGCCTGCTCGTGGGCGGTGCGGGCGGGCACATCGCGTTCCTGCCCGGCGAGACCCGCACCGTCGCCTGGGCGCTGCGCGAGGCCCGCCGCGTGGGCGTGCTCGACCCCACTCAGCTCGCCGAGTTCACCCGGTTCCCCGTCGTGACGATCACCGAGCCCGAATCGCCGGCCCCCAGAGGAGAGGCTCCCGATGAAGACGAATAGCGTGCTGACGGCCGCGCGTGCGGCACTCGTTTCCCTGATCCTCGCCGGAGCGTGCGGGACGCCCGCCACGGCGGCGGAGTCGCGCCTCACCGGGCGCGTGGTGAACGCCGAGACGCAACAGGGCATCGAGGGCGCCACGGTCGAACTGGCCAACGCCGGTGGCGGCCAGGGCTACTTCCGCGCCCGCACCGACGCGCGCGGTGGCTTCGCGCTCGAGCGCATTCCCGCCGAACGGTGGTACGCGCTCACGGTCGCGGCCGACGGTTACGCCGAGTTCGTGATCGGCTCCTGGCAGTTCCCGGCGGCGCAGCGCGGCGCCGACGTCGTCATCCCACTCGACCGGGCGGGCAGCATCGAGGTGCGTCTCACGGGCACGGACGGCCGCACACCGGTCGCAGGCGCCCAGGTCACGGTGCGCTCGGAGCGCGCCGCGGACTGGTGGCAGGGATACCGCCCGCCGCCCGCGCCGCTCTTCAGCGACGCGCAGGGTGTGGCCCGTTTCGTGGACCTGACGCGCGGCTCCTGGACGGTCACGGCCGAGGCGCCGGAGCTGATGTCCTTCGAGGCGCGCCGCGTCGCGGTGCAACGCGGCGAGGTGACGCCGGTGGCCGCGAGACTCGCGCGCCCCGCCTACCTCTCGGGCACGGTCCAGCTCGCCGACGGCGCGCCGGTCGC